>CAXYUC010000119.1:0-13927 GCA_964292075.1 uncultured Mycolicibacter sp. | reverse complement strand
GGTCCTCCCTTCTCACACCGAAATCGTCAACAACGTCCCTGCCGAGTACAGCTAGGGCCCGCCGTCGCGCCAGCGCAGCGCATCGAGGGCTACCGCGACACTGACGCTGTTTTCGGCCAGCGGCCGTGGCAGTAGTTCCTCGGCATGGGAAATCCTGCGCAACAACGTGTTTCGATGGGTAAACAGACGTTCGGCGGCTCGAGAACCGTTGCACTGTTCGTGGACGTATACCAGGACGGCTTCCTGGAGTTCCCGGTCGGCGGAAGCGAAATCACCGAGGGTGTGTTTGATGAATCGATCGGCCTGGGTCGCATCCGCGGTAACCAGCGCGACCAGTTCGACATCGGCGAAACTGGCAACCTGCGTGCCCGAGCCCAGTCTCAGCATCATCCGCTGGGTGGTGACCGCGTCGAGATGACTGCGCCGGAAGCCTTCCACTCCGGACGCGGGGATACCCAGCGCGATCCGGACGCCGGGAAGTTCGCCGATCGCCACCGAAATCCTTGGCACGTCGAGGCTTCCGATGGCCGGCAGCCACACCCACCGGGTGGTGGGGCCGATCCGCACCGATAACAGCGGGCGCAGGTCCGGGCTGGGCCACAACGCCTCGGTAGCGCGGTCCAGGTCACTCGGATCGATGCTCGATTCGTCGCCCCAGATGACGGCCGCGGTGTGCTCTTGGCCCAGGTCGTAACCGAGTTGGCCTCGGGCCTGTCGGTGAATCGCCTTGCCGCTGAGGACCTGCGCGATGATCTGTCGGCGCTCGGCATGTACTTCGCTGGCGAGCTCGTCACGTTCGATCTGTAGATGCCGGTAGACCTCGGTGACTGTGGCGTCGATGAACGACGTCATGGACAGCGCCGACACCTCGAGCAGGTCATGCAACTCGGCCGGGTCCGCGGTCAACTCGAAGGCAATCTGCATCCAAAACTGCCAGGCCATGTTCTGTCCGAGCCGGTAGGCGTCTACCGACGTCGGCGACCTCAGGCCGCGGCGTGCGATGCCGCGAGCGATGTCCGAAAGCTCCCCGGTGTTCGCCGCTACCGGCTCGCCCGGACGGCTGATATTGGCGGCCGCCCAGTGCAGCAGGGTCGACCAGATTCCGCGGCGGATGGCCGCGGCCAATAGCGGATCGCCGCCGATGGCCTGCATGTATTCCGACCCGAGTGTTACCCGCTGCAGCTCATCGAGCTGCTCCGGGGCCATGTTCACCATCATTTCGGCGCCTTGGCGTATGAGATCGCGGACCTGCTTCGACGGTCGCTTCCACATCGGCGCAGCTTATCCAACGGTGCATTGTGCACTCTCGAAAAGTGCAAATTGGTGCGGAATGAGCTTGATCGAAAGTGCGGGACTACCCAATCATTAACCCGTCATCGAACCTAAGGAAATCTCATGTCGTTAGCACTTCGTTCCTACGTCACCTCGGGCGTCTGCCTGGTGGGCGCCGGCCTGGTCGCGGTTACTCCGATCGCACCCGCCGGGGCGGCAACACAGCTGCAGGCGGTGCGGCTGCTCGCCGGTGACGCAGTGGACGCGGCGAATAACCTGGTAGGGCTGGTCGTCGGCGGTACCGGCACCCCGATCCCGCAGGCTTCGGTGAAATTCCCGGACTACGTGCAGCAGGCCAACGACCTGTTCATCCAGCGGATCCTGCCCGGTGCGGAGTCTCAGGGTGTGTTTACCCCCGAGGGTGGCTCGCCGATCTATACCGGCGTCAAGAGCCTGACATTCGATCAGTCGTTCGCCCAGGGCACCACGATGCTCAAGACCTATATCGAAGACAGCGTCGCAGCGGGTAACACCGTAGCGGTCTATGGGGAGTCCCAGAGTTCGACAATCTCCGGCTTGGTGATGCCGCAACTCGAGCAGGACGGCGTCGCCGCCGACGCGGTGAAGTTCGTGTTGGTGGGCAACCCGAGCAACCCCGACGGCGGCTTGCTGGAACGGTTCGCCCCGCTGAGTCTGCCTGCGCTGGGCATCACCTTCGACGGTGCAACCCCGGCAGACTCCATCTACCAGACCGACATCTACACCCAGGAGTACGACGGCTTCGCCGACTTCCCGAAGTACACGTTGAACGCCTTGGCCGACCTCAATGCGGTCCTGGGCCTGCTCTATGTCCACCCCACCTACCGGCTCCTCACCGATTCGCAGATCGACAACGCGATCACGCTGCCGACCACCTCGGACTACCACGGCAACACCACCTACTACATGATCCCGATGGCCGACGATCAGGTGCTGCCGCTGCTGCGGCTGTTCGAAGGCATCCCCCTGGTCGGTAAGCCGCTGGTCGACCTGGTGAACCCGGCCCTGACTCAGATCGTGAACCTGGGCTACGACAACCCCGACAATCAAGGCTGGGATGTCGGCCAGGCCAATGTGCCCACCACCTTCGGGCTGTTTCCGTCGATCGAGCAGCTGACCACGGCAATGAACAACATGGGTCCGGCTCTGCAGGAAGGCTTCCAGGCGTTCCTCAACGATCTGACGCATCCGGCGTCGACGGCTGACTCGTCGGGGGTGTTGTCCGATCTGTTCGCGGGCAGCGGCGCCGGCGGCTCCTTGCCGAGCTTCACCGACATCGTCAACGGGTTGACGTCGGCGTTCTCCCAGGGGTACTCGACGCTGCTGCCCACGGCCGACATCCTCACGTCGCTGTTGGTCAATATGCCGGCCTACGACGTGAACATGTTCGCCGAGAACATCTTCAGCGACCCGCTCCAGGCCCTCGTCGGGCCGCTGGCCGCCGACACCGGGCTGGTTACGGCCGCGGTCGGCATCGAGTTCATGGTGCTCGAGCAGACCCTGACGTCCATCTCAAGCGACCTGGCCGGCATCTTCTGACCGGCGCCGCATCGGGGTGAACCCGGGGACACCTGAACCAGGAGCGCGGCAGCGCATCTGGGCGCATCCTGGGTTATGGACGCCATCACCGAAGTACCGGTTCCGGTCAACGAGCCGGTCCATGACTACGCCCCGGACTCGGCGGAGCGCAGCCGGTTGCGCACTGCACTGGCTGCGCTCGCCGACCAACCACGCGACGTGCCGCACATCATCGCCGGCCGGCCTCGGATGGGCGATGGTGCGCGCATCGACATCGTTCAACCGCACCGGCGCGACGCCGTGCTGGGCACGCTGACCAACGCTACCCACGCCGACGCCACCGCCGCGGTCGAAGCCGCCACCGCGGCCAAGAACGACTGGGCAGCAACCCCGTTCGACGAGCGTGCGGCCATCTTCCTGCGAGCCGCCGACCTGCTCGCCGGCCCGTGGCGGGAGACCATCGCCGCCGCGGGCATGCTCGGCCAGTCCAAGACTGTCTATCAGGCCGAGATCGACGCGCCGTGCGAACTCATCGACTTCTGGCGGTTCAACGTTGCGTTCGCCCGTCAGATCCTGACGCAGCAACCCATCAGCAGCCCAGGAGCCTGGAACCGCACCGACTATCGGCCGCTGGACGGATTCGTCTACGCCATCACCCCGTTCAACTTCTCCTCGATCGCCGGCAACCTGCCCACGGCACCGGCGTTGATGGGCAACACGGTGATCTGGAAGCCGTCCGTCGCCCAGACCCTCGCCGCGTACCTGACCATGCAACTGCTGCAGGAGGCCGGGCTGCCGCCAGGCGTGATCAACCTGCTCACCGGTGACGGTTACTCGGTTTCCGAGGTGGCGCTGGCGGATTCGCGGCTGGCCGGAATCCACTTCACCGGCTCGACGGAGACTTTCCACGCGCTGTGGCGTCAGGTGGGTGCCAACATCGACCGGTACGGGAGCTATCCACGACTGGTGGGGGAGACCGGCGGCAAGGACTTCGTGGTGGCCCATGCGTCGGCGCGGCCGGACGTGCTGCGTACGGCGCTGATTCGCGGCGCCTTCGACTACCAGGGGCAGAAGTGCTCGGCCGCCTCGCGAGCCTACCTCCCCCGCTCGCTGTGGCGACGATTCGGCGAAGACCTGCTGGCCGCGACGGCGGAGCTGCGCTACGGCGACGTCACCGACCTGACGAACTTCGGTGGTGCGCTCATCGACGGGCGGGCGTTCGCCAAGAACGCGCGCGCCATCGAGCGCGCCAAGGCCGCCCCGGGTGTCGAGGTTGCGGTCGGCGGTGACTACGACGACAGCGTGGGCTATTTCGTGCGGCCCACGGTGCTGCTCTCCGACGATCCGACCGACGAGATGTTCAGCGCGGAGTACTTCGGCCCGCTGCTGTCGGTATGCGTCTACGCCGACGGGCATTACGAGCAGATCCTCGACCTCATCGACACCGGATCGCGCTACGCGCTGACCGGGGCGGTCATCGCCGAGGACCGGCACGCGGTGCGTACCGCGCTGCGGCGGCTGCGGTTCGCCGCCGGGAACTTCTACGTCAACGACAAACCGACCGGTGCGGTGGTGGGGCAGCAGCCGTTTGGCGGGTCGCGTAACTCAGGCACCAACGACAAGGCGGGTTCGCCGCTGAACCTGCTGCGCTGGACGTCGGCGCGAACGATCAAAGAGACCTTCCTTCCGCCCACCGAGCACCGCTACCCGCACATGGCGGCGCCGTGAATCTGATACCCTGGGGGGTATGAGTCATTACCAGGAAGTCCTTAACGAGCTGAACCCGCAGCACCGCGACCTTCGGCAGCAGATCCCCGGCGTCTACCAAGCGTTCGGCGAAATGAGCAAGGCCACGTTCGAATCCGGCGCCCTGGAGCGCAAGGTCAAAGAGCTGATGGCGATGGCGATGGGCGTGGTGCAGGGCTGCGACGGATGTATCGCTTCACATGCACGGGCGGCGGCACGCGCCGGGGCAACCAGGCAAGAGGCCGCCGAGGCCATCGGCGTCAGCATTCTCATGCACGGCGGGCCGGCCACCATCTACGGGGCCCGTGCCTACACAGCGTTCTGCGAATTCGCCGACGCCACGGATTAAGGACTCCGTGTCGAGCCGGCCGGGCTAGCGGCCGATCACCCTGGCGATGCAGACGTCCGGTTCGGCGAACGGTTCCAACTCCGCGCTGCCGCCGGGAGCGTTCTCGGCGTTGAGCAGCCCCTGCAGCAGGCCCCGGTGCATGGCGCAGCTGACCTCCGGGTGCGCCCGCGCCAAGTCGCGAACCGGACACGCGTGCAGCAGGATCGTGCGTCGGCTGCCGTCGCCGTCTGCGGCCGCGGCGAGTTCCGCGCCGAACCCCATCCGCGCGAAGATCCCTGCGATCCGGTCGGCGCACTCGTCGATGTCGGCGGCGGGGGCCGATTCGTTCGGCGTGAGGGGCCCCTCGGCAACGGATTCGTCGGAGGCCAAGATCCGGTCGGCCCAGCGTTGGCCCGCCCGTTCGGCACGCTCCTGGCGCTCGCCGGCGGTCTCACCGAGCTCCATCGCCAATATCTCGGCCAGGCTGCGGTAATCCAGCCGGTCGCGGACCACCACATAGCCGGTGCGGGGCCTCCCGACGCCGCCCCGTTTGATCCGGGTCCGGGCGACCGCCCCGTCCTCGCACAAGGCATCAAGGTGGAACCGCACCGTGGTGACGTGCAGGTTCATCCGCTCGGCGAGCTCGGCGGCGTCGACTGCAGCACTGGCGGCGTCCACCAACTGCAGCACCCGTTCCCGTTGCTGATTGCGTGGCAACCGCTGGCTGCGAGCGGTCCCGCGCCGCTGGACGGACTGGTCGTGCATGGGAGTACCTCTCCTTGAGGAGTTGCCCACAAATTTAAGGGAACTAATTCGTTGGTACCACTTGTGGCGGTCGGCTGCCGGTCGGTCGGTCGGGTGGGCACGCGGTGCTGACCAGGTAACGTCCCCCAGATGCTGCTGCCCTCGCTGGCTGCCGACGGCTCGAATGCCCCGGACATCGCCGATGCGGTACGTATCGACAACACCCTACTGAGCCGTGCCGAGTTGAGTGCCGCTTCCGCGGCAGTGCTCGAAGATCTTGCCGGGGTGCCGGCGGTCGCGGTGTTAGCCACCCCCACGGCGCAGACCGTGCTGGCGGTCACCGGCTGTCTGCTCGCCGGAATACCGGTAGTACCGGTCCCCGCTGACGTCGGCGTCGCCGAACGCCAGCACATCCTGCGTGACTCGGGTGCGCAGGCCTGGCTGGGGGAGCGGCCCGAGGACCTCGCCGGCCTGCCGCATTTCCCGGCGCGCGCCGGTTCGTCACACCGGTCATCCGAACCGCCCGGGGAAGACGACACCGCATTGATCATCTACACCTCCGGCACCACCGGCCCGCCCAAGGGAGTGCAGCTGAGCCGGCGGGCGCTGGCCGCGGACCTCGACGCGCTGGCGCAGGCCTGGCAGTGGAGCCCAGATGACGTCCTTGTGCACGGCTTGCCGATGTACCACGTGCACGGCTTGGTCTTGGGCCTGCTGGGTTCGTTGCGGGTGGGCAACCGCTTCGTGCACACCGGAAAGCCGACGCCGGAGGCATACGCGGCCGCACGCGGCACGCTGTATTTCGGGGTGCCCACCGTGTGGTCTCGGGTGGTGGCCGATGCGCGCGCCGCCGCAGCGCTGCGGCCCGCGCGGCTGTTGGTCTCGGGCAGCGCGGCGCTCCCCGTCCCGGTGTTCGATGCCCTTGTCGCCCAGACGGGTCACGCCCCGATCGAGCGGTACGGCAGCACCGAATCGCTGATCACGGTGAGCACTCGGGTCGACGGTGAGCGTCGCCCGGGATGGGTAGGTCTGCCGTTGGGTGGGGTGCAGACCAAGCTCGTCGCGGATGACGGCGGCCCGGTGCCGCACGACGGCGCGACGATCGGCCGGCTCGCGGTGCGCGGGCCGACGCTGTTCAACGGCTACCTCAACCGGCCCGACGCCACCGCCGAGGCGTTCGACGCCGATGGGTGGTACCGCACCGGGGATGTGGCGGTGATCGACGGCGACGGCATGCATCGGATCGTCGGCCGCGAATCGGTCGATCTGATCAAGTCCGGTGGTTTTCGGGTCGGGGCAGGTGAGATCGAGACGGCGTTGCTGGGCCATCCCGCGGTGTCTGAAGTGGCCGTCGTCGGATTGCCCGACGAAGACCTGGGCCAGCGGATCGTCGCGTTCGTCGTCGCCTCGGCGGACCGCCCTGCGCAGCCAAGCGAATTGATCGACTATGTCGGTCAACAGCTTTCGGCGCACAAGCGGCCTCGCGAGGTACGGCTGGTAGATGCCCTGCCGCGCAACGCGATGGGAAAGGTGCTCAAGAAGGCGCTGCTGACGTAGGCTCCGCTTGCGCGAATCGAAACCAGAAGGGTGGCCCTGTGAAGCCTAGGAAGCGATTCAGTCTCGCCGCTGTCACCGTCCTCGCCAGCGCGACGGTCCTACTCGGTGGATGCTCGGAGGTGGACAAGGTCATCAACAAAGGCGGCGACACCACGTGCGGAGAGTTCAACGGCCACACCGACCAGAAGCAGCGCTCCGAAATCTCCAAGATGCTCAAGGACTCCAAGGGCGGCGAGCCGTCGAACCTGGAGCTGTCGGGCACGCAGGTGGCGGTCAGCGCGTACTGCAAGACGATCGGGAAAGACAGCGACAAGATCAGCCGGGCGATGCTGTAGCGCTCATCTCATTCGCGGCTGCGGTCACCGCAGGGGCCTGCCGGTTCCCAGCTTCGCATCGCGCACTCGACTCCGTCGTCATCGAGTGCGGCCACCGGCAGCGGCAATTGGTCACTGCGGCAGCGCATACCGTCGATAAGGATGGCCACGTAACGACGCCACAGCTCGGCGTCGAGATGGCCGGCGAACTCGCTCACCGTGCCGGCCAGCAGTCCGAAGATCGGCATGTCGGTATCGGACAGTTCGGGGCGCAGCCGACCGTCACTGCGTGCTCGTTCGACGAGCCGCTTCTGAAGAGGAATGAGTCGCTCCTGGGCGGCTGTCACGCGATCGCCGCCGTATGACTTGCTGAAGGCGATCTCCCGCAATCCGCGGTCGGTCGCGGTGATCTCACACATCTGCTCGACGTACCACACGAACCCCTGCCAGGGATCTGGTTGTTGCAGAGCTGTTCCCGCCAAATCCGCCAGCTGGTTCAGGCCGTCTTCGAAGATCGCCTCGAGCAGCTCATCCTTGCTGGCGAACCTTCGGTAGACGGTGCCTACTCCCACGCCCGCATGGTGCGCGACGTCGTTGAGGTTGGGCTCGAGCCCCTTGCCGGCGAACAGGTCACGAGCTGCTTCCAGGATGCGCTTCCTATTGCGCTCGGCGTCCTTGCGCAACGGGCGGTCCGTCGTCTCACTCACGTTCACCTGCCAAGTGTAATGGGCGCAACATTAAACCGGATTGACTTAATCCGCTTACTTAATTAGCTTAGCTACTTGGAGCGGAGACGACGACCGGCCTGGTCAACGTCGGGGAAGGCAGACGATGAAAAGGCTGATCAGCCGGGTTTGGCTGCCCGCTTTGATCGTGACGGCAGTCGCGGCAGGCGCCTTGACCGTCGCGCAGCTGCGGACCGTGTTCGGTGCGCATCCGGTCGTGGTGACCGACTTGTCCTCGGACAACGCCGAGGACTTCAACCCGAAGTTCGTGACCTACGAGATCTTCGGTTCGGGGACCACCGCCGTCATCAACTACATGGACCTGGAAGGCAAGCCGCAGCGCGTCACGGATGTGGCGCTGCCGTGGACCCTGACTCTGCAGACCACCTTGCCCTCGGTGATGCCCAACATCCTGGCCCAGGGCGACGGCGACAGCATCAGCTGCCGGGTGACCGTCGACGACGAGGTCAAACAGGAAAGGACGGCTACCGGAGTGAACGCCGAGACCTTCTGCTTTGTGAAGGCCGCATGAACGCGCCGACGGACGACGCGCCGACCGAGACCATTCCGGCAGCACGTCATGCCGAGCGCCCGCGGCTACCCCGGTTCATCCGGAAGTTCGCGATACCGATCATCCTGGCCTGGATCGCCCTGGTCGCCGTGCTGAACGTCGTCGTGCCGCAGCTTGAGGAAGTCGGCAAGCTGCGCGCAGTGTCGATGAGCCCCAATGACGCACCGTCGATGATCGCCACCAAGCGCGTCGGAAAGGTGTTCCAGGAGTACGACACGTCCAGCTCGGTGATGATCGTGCTCGAAGGCGAGGAGCCGCTGGGCGCGCAGGCACACGAGTTCTATGACCACATGGTCCGCGATCTGCGTGCCGACACTGCCCACGTGCAGCACGTACAAGACTTCTGGGGCGACACGCTGACTGCCAAGGGCGCCCAGAGTGCCGACGGCAAGGCCGCCTACGTTCAGGTCTATATCGCCGGCGACCAGGGGGAGACGCTGGCCAACGAGTCGGTGGACGCGGTGCGCCACATCGCATCCGATGCTCCCGCACCCGCCGGCGTGAAGGCGTACGTGACGGGGCCGGCGGCTACAAGTTCCGACCAGAATCACGTCGGCGACAAGAGCATGGAAACCATCGAGATGCTCACCTTCGCCGTCATCACGGTGATGTTGTTGGGCGTGTACCGATCCGTCATCACCACACTGATCGTGCTGCTGATGGTCGTATTCGAGCTGTCGGCTGCTCGCGGGCTGGTGGCATTCATGGGATTTCACAACCTGTTCGGCCTGACGACCTTCGCGAGCAACATGCTGGTGACGTTGGCCATCGCCGCCTCCACCGACTACGCCATCTTCCTGATCGGTCGATATCAGGAAGCGCGCAAAGCCGGCGAGGACCGAGAAACCGCGTACTACAGCATGTTCCACGGAACCGCGCACGTGGTGTTGGCCTCGGGGCTGACGATTGCCGGGGCCACGTTCTGCCTGCACTTCACCCGGCTGCCGTACTTCCAAACCATGGGCTTCCCGCTGTCGATCGGCATGGTGTTCGTGGTCGCCGCCGCGTTGACCCTGGGGCCCGCGGTCATCTCGGTGTGCAGTCGCTTCGGTCGTGTTCTGGAGCCCAAGCGCCTCGCTCGGTCGACCGGGTGGCACCGGGTCGGCACCACCACCGTTCGCTGGCCCGGGGCGGTTCTGGTGGCCGCCGTCGCGGCGGCGCTGATCGGCCTGCTCGCGCTGCCCGGATACCACACCAGCTACAACGACCGCATCTACTTGCCCGATGACGTCGCGGCGAACGTGGGCTACTCGGCGGCGTTCCGGCACTTCTCCCAGGCGAAGATGAACCCGGACCTGATGATGATCGAAACCGACCGGGACCTGCGCAACCCGGCCGACTTCCTGGTGATCGACAAGATCGCTAAAGCCCTCAAAAGCGTGCACGGCATCGCCCAGGTGCAGACCATCACCCGCCCCGACGGGGATCCAATCAAGCATTCGACGATCCCGTACACCATCGGCCAGAGCGGCACCGCCCAGCTGATGAACAACGACTACATGCAGACCAACCTGGAGAACCTGCTCAAGCAGGCCGACGATCTGCAGGCCAGCATCGACTCGATGACCGAGATGATGAATATCCAGCAGGATCTGGCCGCGGTGTCGCAGCGGATGGCCGACAAGATGGCCAACACCGCGGTCGACATCGGCGAAATGCGGGACCACATGGCCGATTTCGACGATTTCTTCCGGGTGTTCCGCAACTACTTCTACTGGGAGCCGCACTGCTTCGACATCCCGATCTGCCACGCGCTGCGGTCGATCTTTGACACGATGGACGGTATCGACACCATGTCCGGTGACTTCGACGACCTGGTTCCCGACATGCAACGCATGGCCGAGCTGATGCCGCGGATGGTCGCCGTGATGCCGGCGCAGATCCAGTCGATGAAGAACCAGAAGCAGACGCTGCTCAACCAGTACCAGGTGCAGAAGGCGCAGCAGGACCAGAACATCGCGATGCAGCAGAACTCCACGGCGATGAGCGAGGCCTTCGATTCCGCCAAGAACGACGACTCGTTCTACCTTCCGCCGGAGGCCTTCGAGACCGCCGACTTCAAGCGCGGCATCAAACTGTTCATGTCGCCTGACGGACATGCGGTGCGGTTAACCATCATTCACCAGGGTGACCCGTTGACGCCCGAGGGAATTTCGCGCATCGAAGCGCTCAAGGTCGCGGCGGCCGATGCGATCAAGGGGACACCGTTCGAGGGGGCCTCGATCTACCTCGGCGGCAGCGCAGCGATGTTCTACGACATGCAGCAGGGCGCCAACTACGACTTGCTGATCGTTGCGACGGCCGCGCTGATCCTGATCTTTATCATCATGATGGTCCTGACCCGCGCCGTGGTCGCCGCGACGGTGATCGTCGGCACGGTGGTGCTCAGCCTCGGTTCGGCGTTCGGCCTCTCAGTCCTGCTCTGGCAACACATCGTCGGCATCCCGCTGCACTGGATGGTGCTGCCGATGTCGGTCATCGTGCTGCTCGCCGTCGGCGCGGACTACAACCTGCTGCTGGTCTCGCGGATCAAGGAGGAGATCCACGCCGGCCTGCACACCGGGCTGATTCGCGCCATGGTCGGCACCGGTGCCGTGGTCACGGCGGCAGGTCTGGTGTTCGCCTTCACCATGGCCTCCATGGCGGTCAGCGCCTTGATCGTGATCGGCCAGGTCGGTACGACCATCGGGCTGGGGCTGCTCTTCGACACCTTGATCGTCCGGTCCCTGATGACACCGTCGGTCGCGACCCTGCTCGGGCGCTGGTTCTGGTGGCCGCAGATCGTGCGTCCCCGGCCGGTTCCGCGGCCCTGGCCGCAACCGATCCAGCGGGACCCCGCGACGGAGGAGCAGGCGCTGGTCTGAACCCGGCGGTTCAGCGAGCCTCGACGGAGGAGAGGGGAAGCTGGGACCGCCGTATGAACCCAGCGGTTAGTTGGCGTGCAGGTCCTCGTTGAGCGCGATGCCCTGGCCGTCACGGGCCACCACCTCGACCGCGCCGGTCTGTGAGTTGCGGCGGAACAGCAGGTTGTTCCCGCCGGCCAGATCGCGGGCCTTGGCGGTGCTGCCGTCGGGCAGCGTGACCTTGGTTCCGGCGGTCACATACAGCCCGGCTTCGATCACGCAGTCGTCGCCCAGCGGGATGCCCAATCCGGCATTCGCGCCCAACAGGCAGCGCTTGCCGATCGAAATCACTTGTGTCCCACCACCGGACAGTGTTCCCATGATCGAAGCGCCGCCGCCGACATCGGAGCCGTCGCCGACCACCACGCCCGCCGAGATGCGACCCTCCACCATCGAGGCGCCCAGGGTGCCGGCGTTGAAGTTGACGAATCCTTCGTGCATCACCGTGGTCCCCGACGCCAGGTGTGCACCGAGGCGCACCCGGTCCGCGTCGGCAATGCGCACTCCGGAGGGCAGCACGTAGTCGACCATGCGGGGGAACTTGTCCACGCCGTAGACCGTCACCGGGCCGCGCCGGCGCAACCGGGCACGGGTCGACTCGAAGCCCTCGACCGCACACGGACCGTAGTTGGTCCACACCACGTTGGTCAGCACCCCGAACAGCCCGCCGGCGTTGAGGCCGTGCGGCACCACCAGCCGATGCGACAGCAGGTGCAGGCGCAGATAGGCGTCGTAGGCGTCGACGGCGGTGTCGTCCAGCGACCCGATGACGGTGCGCACCGCGACCGTCTCGGTGCCGCGGTCCTCGTCACGCCCGAGCAGCCCGGCTAGGTCGGCGGGCACCTCGTCCGCGGCCAGGCGGGTGGTCCCGGGCTGGCCCGAGCCGCCCAACTCCGGTGCGGGAAACCAGGTGTCGAGCACCGATCCGTCTGCGGCCAGCGTCGCTACCCCGACGCCCGAAGCTCCAGTCACGCTGGTCAGGTTACGTTCTCCGCGCGAGCAGACGCAAAAGTGCCCGACAGGCCCGAAAAGCGGGCACTTTTGCGTCTGCTCGGCGGCGAAAACGCACCCACTAGGCTGAGCCTGTGCTGGATCTGCACTCCGACCCGATTGCCCTGACCGCGGCGCTGGTGGACATCCCCAGCGAGTCGCGGCACGAAGCGTGTATCGCCGACGAGGTCGAAGCCGCCCTGCGGGCCCAGACTTCCGGTTTCGAGATCATTCGCGACGGCGACGCGGTGCTGGCCCGCACCCAACTGGGACGCCCGACCCGGGTGCTGCTGGCCGGGCATCTGGACACCGTGCCGGTGGCCGGCAACCTGCCCAGCCGGCGCACCGTTGGCGAAGAGGGCGACGTGCTGCACGGCTGCGGCACCGTCGATATGAAATCCGGTGTCGCCGTCTTCTTGCACCTGGCTGCCACCGTCATCGAGCCCGCACACGATCTGACCTGCGTGTTTTACGACTGCGAGGAGATCGAGGCGGCCGCCAACGGGCTGGGCCGCATCGAGCGCAACCTGCCGGACTGGCTGACGGCCGACGTCGCCATCCTCGGCGAACCCACCGGCGGCTACATCGAGGCCGGCTGCCAGGGCACACTGCGGGTCGTCGTCACGGCGGCCGGCACCCGGGCGCATTCGGCGCGGTCCTGGCTGGGCGACAATGCCATCCACAAACTGGGGGCGGTCCTGAATCGACTGGCCGCCTACCAGCCGCGCAGCATCGACATCGACGGCTGTGTCTACCGCGAGGGCCTGTCGGCGGTGCGCATCGACGGCGGGGTGGCCGGCAACGTCATCCCGGATGCCGCGAGCGTGACCGTGAACTTCCGCTTCGCCCCGGACCGCACGCCCCACGAGGCGCTGATCCACGTGCAGGAGGTGTTCGACGGCCTGCACGTCGTGATCGAGCAGACCGACTCCGCCGCCGGCGCCCTGCCCGGACTGACCGCACCCGCCGCCGCCGCACTGGTGGCCGCCGCCGGCGGACAGGTGCGGGCCAAGTACGGCTGGACCGACGTATCCCGGTTCGCCGCCCGCGGCATCCCCGCGGTCAACTACGGGCCGGGCGATCCCAACCTTGCCCATACCGTCGACGAACGGGTGCCGGTCGAGCAGATCAGCGGGGTCACCGAGCTGCTGCGCGGGTTCCTCTCCGGCTAGTGTCGTGAGTCGTTAATTCGCTTGCAGTAGTTACCGATTGATTCGAGG
>CAXYUC010000118.1:0-14390 GCA_964292075.1 uncultured Mycolicibacter sp. | reverse complement strand
GATGGTGGGGCCACGGGGGGCGTGGGTGCCGGCCGCGCCGCCTCTCCCGCCGGCGCCGGCGGGGCCGGTGTCACCGCCCCCGCCGGTCCCCCCGCCGCCGCCGTTGCCGGCGACCCCAATTACCCCAACAGCACCGGTGGCCTCACCGCCGGCGCCGCCGTTCCCACCGGTCCCACCGGTGTTGGCGCCGATGGAGGAGCCACCGCCGCCGCCATAGCCGGCGTGGCCGCCGTTGATGCCTTCGCCGCCGTTGCCGCCGTTGCCGCCGTTGCCGCCGATGTCGCCGTTGCCGCCGGCACCGGCGGTACCGCCCCTGCCGCCGTTGCCGAGGAAGTTGCCGCCGGTGTCCTTGAAGCCCGCGCCGCCGTTGCCGCCGTTGCCGCCGGCGCCGCCGTCACCCGCCTGACCGGCATTGCCGTAAAGCGCGCCGTTGTAGAAGTTCGAGCCGCGGGCACCTGCCGCGCCGCCCGCACCTCCCAAGCCCTGGTTGTACGAGGCGGCGCCACCGTTGCCGCCGTTAAGGTGGCCGGCGGTGCCCGCTGCGCCGTCGCCGCTGTTGCCGGCCGCGCCACCGACGCCTCCGCTGCCGCCGTTGCCGAACAGGTAGCCCGAGACCCCGCCGGCACCACCGGCACCACCGGAACCGCCGATGCCACCGTTGCCGGTGCCACCGTTGGCGAAGGTGCCGGCCGCGCCGTTGGAGCCGTTACCGCCGGCGCCGGCCGCACCGCCATTGCCGAAGATCCAGGCCATCGCCGCGCCACCGTCGCCGCCGGCACCGCCGACCAGACCGTTGCCATTGGCAGCCAGACCGGTGGCGTCGCCGCCGTTACCGCCGGCTCCGCCGTTGCCCATCCACGTGCCGCCTATCCCGCCGTCCCCGCCAACCGCGCCGGCGCCGCCGTCACCGCCGGCACCGCCGTTGCCGAAGCCCAGCGCGTTACCGCCGGTACCGCCGGCCACCCCGGCCACGTCACTGTTCCAACCGGCGCCGCCGTCACCGAACCACAGCCCACCGTTGCCGCCGTCGGGGTTGGCCGCGGTGCCGGCGACACCGTCGCCGATCAGGTACTGCCCGGCGAGGCTGTTGATGGTGCCGTTGACCATCTCACCCAGCGGGTTGTTGATCCAGAACTCGGTCAGCATGTGCACCGGGTCATAAAACAGCTGGTCAAACAGCGTGGCCGCGTTGAAGTCGCCCATCAGACCGGCCAGGTCGAAAGCATCGGCCGAGCCGGGGACGTCGATGTCGGCGGTCGGGGCCACCCAATCGAAATTGAACAGATCGACGAAGTCGGCCTGAGCCTGCGGCGCCGGCGTCAGCGGCGTCATGCCGAACGCCAGGAACGCCGCCACGGCGCTACCGGCGCCGATCATCCGGTTGCGGTGCCGCGATGCGGTCTTGCCTTGAGTCATGCGAATACCTCTCGTGTGAAAGTCGTTTTGGGATAGCGGGTTTCAGTGGGATCTACGTCTGGAGCGGAACCGGCCCCTACAGGCCCAGCCCCGTCATCAGGTCGGCGAACCAGTCGGTAGCCGCGGCACCACCGGCACCGCCGTCGTCGAGGTCGGGAATCAGCGGCAGGTCCGACCCGGCCAGCGGCGGGGTAACCGGCACTGCACCCTTGCCGTCCCAGCCGGAGCCCAGCAAGGCGCCGATGGTCTGTTCCAGACCCATGATCGCGCCGATCGGGCCGACCGCATTGCTGGCGATGTTGATGCTCCCCAGAATCGGCACACCGGTGAGGTCCATGCCGACGCTGTTGAGGATCGAGCCGCCCACTGCGGGCGTCTCGGCGACCACCGCGCCACCGGCACCCAGCACCTGGTAGGGGTCGATGGCCACATGGCCGGCGCTGAGCAGCCCGCCGAACGCGATGTCCAAGTGGCCGATTCCCAAGCCGGCCGGCAGCAGGCCACCGGCGACCTGGTTAATCACCGGCAGCAAGCTGTCCAGGTTGAGGGTGGCGCCGTTGAGGGAGGCCCCGAACATGTTGGCCAGCGTGGTGGAGATGCCGTCGTGGTCGTCGATGCTGTTGAGCAGCGCGACCCATGGGGCGATCGCCGGGCCCAGCGAGCCCATGATGATGCCGCTCAAGGGCGAGGACAGGAAGTGGATGACCGGGACGAGATCCGCCGGGAACATCCCACCCACGATCGGTGCCAGTGACCCGGCGAACAGGTCATACCAGCCGAACGTGAAGTTCGCCGAGTTGCCCGCCGCCAAGGTGTGGCTGAGCACGGTGTCGAGAGTTTCCGTGCTGGGGTTGCTCAGGGTGAGCCCAGTCAGCACCCCGTCGAGGTTGTTGCGGATCTGCTCGGTGACGGCGGTGATGTTCGCCGGATCATCGAGCAGCTGCTGGGCGTAGGAGTTCTGGTTGGCGATGAACTGCTGGAACGCGATCCCCGGCGCCAGATAGTAGTTGTTCAGCATCTGGGTCAGGTTCTGCTGCGCGGTGTTGAACACCTCGTCCCACGCACTGCTCGCGGTCAGCACCACATCACGCGCCATGCCGATGGTTGGCGGCGGGACCGTCGGAGTGGCTGCGATCAGGCTTGCGCCCACGATCGCGACACCGGCGGTGACGTAGGGACGAAGGGTTTGTTGCACAGCCATCTCCTTGTTGTTGGGGCACCGCCCTTGACCAGCGTCTCGAAGGCCGTGACGCCGTCGTATTGCAGCTTGGTCACACCTGTTTACTTATGTGAAGGGTGACACTACCGATGAGTAACCTTAGAGGCAAGCAAATTCATCAGATGTTTTTTGCTGTATTTTCAGCGTTAACCCGAGTACACGCGTTAACTTCCCGGGTCGACTATAAGAACTTCCTGATACCGATCGGTCCACTTGTTGCCGATTTGGTGCACTGCCTTGGGTGTCGTGGTATGTCTGACTAGTGCGGATGGGTGTACAGCTGGCCTACGCGGGCGGGTTCAAGGAAGCGGTAGAGCGGGTCGTCGAGCTAGAGCGAATCGGGATTGACGTGGTCTCAGTCGCCGAGGCCTACTCGTTCGACGCCATCAGCCAGCTGGGCTACCCGGCGGCCAAGACTTCGCGAGTCGAGCTCCTCACCGGGGCCCTGCCGATCTACACCCGCACGCCCGCCCTGCTGGCGATGAGGGCCGCCGGCCTGGACTACGTGTCCGACGGCCGGTTCGCCCTGGGCCTCGGCACGTCCGGGCCGCAGGTGATCGAGGGCTTCCACGGCGTGCCTTTCGACGCCCCTCTGGGCCGTACCCGCGAGGTGGTGGAGATCTGCCGGGCGGTGTGGCGCCGCGAACGACTCAGCTACAACGGAAAGCACTACCAACTGCCCCTGCCGGCAGAGCGCGGAACCGGGCTGGGCAAGTCATTGCAGTTGATCAATCACCCAGTGCGGATGCGGATTCCGATCTCGATCGCTGCGTTGGGACCCAAGAACGTCGAACTGACCGCCGAGATCGCCGACGGTTGGCAGCCGGTGTTCTTCTACCCGGAACGAGCCGACGACGTGTGGGGTGATTCCCTGAAAGCCGGTGCGGCCAAACGTGATCCGGCGTTAGGCCGGCTGGATGTCATCGTGGGGGCGTCGCTGGCCATCGGCGACGACGTCGAGGACCGGCTGGCTTGGGTGAAGCCGCAGCTGGCGCTGTACATCGGTGGAATGGGCGCCAAGGGTCGCAATTTCTACCACAATCTGGCCACCCGCTACGGCTTCGGCGATGTCGCCGATCACATTCAGGAGCTGTACCTGTCGGGACGCAAGGCCGAGGCGATCGCTGCCGTGCCCGACGAGCTGGTGCGCAACACCTCGTTGGTCGGGCCACCGGGCCTGGTGGCCGAACGCCTCGCCGCCTACGCCGAAGCCGGCGTGACAACGCTGCTGGTCGGTCCACTGGCCACCGGGCCGGAGGAAGCGCTCCGCTACGTCGAGGAGCTGCGCGCCCTGCTGCCGTCCTGATTCGGCGCGCGGGGGCCGAACGTGGGCCGGGTGTGGTCCACGACACCCCGCACGCCAAGATGGGGGTCATGGACTTCACGCCTACCGTGACAACGCCCATCGCTCAAACCCTGTTTGAGCTGCTGCAACGCCAAGCGGAACGGTTCGACGACAAGGTCGCGTTCAGCTTCTCCTACAACGGTGACGACGAAGGCCGCAGCGAGCTGACATTCAGTGAGCTGGACCGTCGCGCACGCGCCATCGCGGCGAACCTGCAGCGCCACGACATCACCGGCGAGCGGGTGCTGGTGCTGGTGCGGCCGGGCCTGGACTTCATCGCCGGGTTCTTCGGCTGCCTCTACGCGGGCGCCGTGGCGGTGCCGGTCCACCAGAAACTGGCACCGCGGCTGCAGGTCGTCGTCCCCGACGCTGCCGCGAGGTTCGCGCTCACCGCCGCCGAAAAGAGCGAGGACACCCGGGCCGCGGTCGCCGGGATACCCGGGGAACCCGAGCACTGGTTCTTCACCGACGCCGGCGCCGACCCCGACACCTGGGTAGCGCCCGACCTCAACATCGACTCCCCCGCTGCCATCCAATACACCTCCGGATCGACCCGCTCCCCCAAGGGTGTGCTGCTGAGCCACGGCAACATCCTGCACAACTGCGATGCCATCCGTCAGTCGTGGAACGGCGACGAGAACGCCAAGGGCGTCTTCTGGCTGCCACCGCACCACGACCTGGGCCTGATCGGCGGCATCCTGTCCATGATCTACATCGGGGCCAGCACGGCGCTGATGTCACCGACGGCATTCATCAAGCGCCCGATGCGCTGGCTGGAACTGGTGTCATCCCATCGCGGCGTGATCACCGCAGCCCCGAACTTCGCCTACGACCGGTGCGTGGAGACCAGCACCCCCGAAGAGCGAGCCGCACTGGATCTTTCCTGTATGACGGTCGCCATGAACGGAGCCGAGTCAGTACGCGCCACGTCCCTGGCGGCGTTCGCTGACGCCTTCGCGCCGGCAGGTTTCCAGCTCTCGTCGTGTTATCCGGTGTACGGGCTGGCCGAGGCCACCCTGTGTGTGGCGTCCGGATCGCCCGCCGGAGTGCCCGGGGTGCGCTACCTCGACCGGGCCGCACTGGAGCAGGACCGGATCGTCGACGTGGCACCGGATGACCCCGCCGCCGCGACGTTCGTCGGCTGCGGTGCGCCGCGGCAAGCCGACATCGCGATCGTCGATCCGGTGACCCGCCAGCCCTGCGGACCCGACGAGGTCGGCGAGATCTGGGTCGCCGGACCCAATGTCGCGCTGGGTTATTGGAACCGGCCGGAGGAGACGGCGGCGACGTTCGGGGCGGTGCTGGCCGAGCCCGGCGACCCGACCCGCGGCCCGTTCCTGCGCACCGGAGACCTCGGCTTCCTCTGCGCCGGTGAGATTTTCACCACCGGACGGTGCAAGGACCTGATCACCATCGACGGGCATAACTACTACCCCAACGACATCGAATTCACCGTGCAGCAATGCAATCCGGTGCTGGTGTCGGGCCGCGGGGCGGCGTTCGCCACCGACGCGCCAACCGGCGGCCTCGAGCAGCTGGTCATCGTGCACGAAGTGGACAGTGCGCGGGCAGCTGAGACCGACCTCGACGCGGTCATCGAGGCCATTCGACTGGCGGTCGCAACCCATCACGGGATCGCGGCAGACGCCGTGGTCCTGGTGCACCACGTATCGCTGCCGACCACCTCGAGCGGCAAGATCCAGCGCGGCCAGACCAAACAACACTTCGCCGACGGCAAGCTGGCGGTGGTCGCCGAGTGGCGTACGCCGACCCGGGAGCTGTCGCTGGCAGAGCTGGAGGCGGCAGCCAGGATCGTCTCGACTCTGCAGTCCTGGGGAACCCGCCCGGACTGAACGACGCGCCAGGACCTAGCCGGCAGCCAACGGGTTGATCCAGCGCAGGCCGGGAAATCGCTGAAAATCGGAGTCGGCAGAGGCTAGTTCGACGCCGTGCTCAATCGCGAGGGCGGCAAGCTGCGCATCCGGTACGAGGTTGCCAGTCACATCGACCTGCGTGCAGAGCTTGGCGTACGCCTTTGCCGTCGATTCCGTGGCGGGCGGGATCCAGACCACCGGGACCGCCAACCAGTCCGAGACGTAGCTCCACGCTTCGGGCCCGGTCAATGGGTCGACGGTCACCCTGGGGTGCGTGACGATCCGCATGAACGCGCCAATGGTCTGCCACGGCAAACCAATCCTGTTGGCGCCGTTCAACGTTTCTTCCAGCCACGCCGCGGCGGCCGGATTATGTTTGCTATCGGCGTCGACGGCGTACAGCAGGAGATTCGCGTCGAGGATCATCGGTCGCCATCGAGTAGGTCGAGAACTTCGGCCACGTTGGTGACATCGACCTTCAGCCCGATCTGCGCGGTGCGATGTCGGTACCGGGACCCGGGCGCGGCGGCCTGGGCGGCGATGCCGCGGCGAGCAAGCAGGTTCAGCGCCTCGCTGATACCCAGACCCTGCCGTCGAAGTCGTTCGATCTCGGCAACGACGTCACTGTCGATCACCACCGTTGTCCTCACGTTCTCTATCGTACGCTTTCCGCATCATGACGCGGTAGAACCCGCATCGTGATGCTTGCCCCTCGGATCACTCCCCCACCTGCGGCAACTGCTCGGCGGCGGCTTCACAGGGGGTCTTCGGCGGGACATCGACGGTCGTCGCGGCGGCTTCGTCGGCCTGCCCGGCCTGTTCGCTTTGTTGGGTATCTTCGGCGTCCGCGGCTTCCTCCGCTGCCGGCCCCGGAGCAATCTCTTCGGACGGTTCGGCCTGCTCGGGTCCCTCGGCTGAGTCTGCGGCCTCCGCCGCCGGTTCGGAATCGGCGGGATCGTCGGATTCTGCGGGATCGACGTCGCCCCGGCTGTGATCATCGATCGGCTGCTCGACGCCGGCATCGCCGAGCGCATCGACGAGCCGCGGAATCAACCCACCCAGGCCCGCCAGGCCGCCGAGCCCACCGCCGGCGCCGCCCGCTAGTCCCGCCGCCGGCATCCCCAGGTCGCCGGGCAGGCCGAGCGCGCCGGGCAGGCCCAGATCACCCGGCTGGCCGCCGAGCGGGCCGGCGGGCCCCGGGTCGCCACCTGCCTGCCCCGGCGAACCCGGCGTCACCGCTGCCGGCTGAACCGGCGGACCGTCCACGGAGCCCGTCATCGCCGCAACCGCGGGCGGCCCAGCCGGCCCCGCCCAGTCGGGCTGGACCACCGGTCCAAGGTCGCCCGGAATCGCGAACACCACACCCGCCCCAGGCTCGGCCGCCGCGACCGCGGCGCCGTAGGCCGCAGCAATCCCGTCCTGTGCTGACCGGAGGGCTGCCACCCACTCGCCGCGAACATCGTTGTCCACATAGGGCATCACCTGCGTCTCCACCACCTCGGCGGCATGCTCATCGTCGGCGCCGGAGTTCACCGCGTGGGCTGCCGCCAGCCAGGACGACCGGTGCGCGCTCACCCGCTCGTCGACGGCCAACACCACGGCGACCTTGGCGTCGACCAACCGCCACAGCTCATCGCGCAGCGCAGCACAGCCGCTGGCCGCGGCGCGCAGCCGGGCCGTCAGCTGCGCGGCGGCGTCGCAGTGCAGGCGCAGGAATTCCGCGGCGACGTCGGCGCCCGGTCCGCGCCAGGCATCGTCCAACTCAACCAGTTGCAGTCGTTGCGTACGCAGTGCGTCGTCGGCGGCGTCGGCCAGTGCGTTCAGCGCGGCACAGTCGGTATCGAGCGAGTGCAGGTCCAGGCCGGCTTCACTGTCGTAGCGGTCGGCGAGCTGACCGTCGTAACCGGTGAGCTCTGAATGCCGGTATCCCCGTCGATGGCAGGCCGACACGTAGCCCTGAGTGTGCGTGACCGCCTCACGCCCCTCGGCCAGCCGCCCGGACACGTCGTATCGCTGCGCCATGTCAGCCGACCCGCCCGGCGGCAGTGGCCTCGGCCTGCCCGTAGCGCACCAGCCCGACCCGCAGCGCCGTGGCGATCTCGGTGTTGGCCCGCGACCAGCGCATCAGCTCGGGCAACCAGGCCTGCAAACCACGGCGCAGCGCCTCGCCAGCACCGACATGCTCGCGCCCGGCAGTACCGCCGTCGAATGTCAACCCGCCCAACCGGATACGGGAAGCTGTATCAATAGCCGCCGCGGTCGCATCGAAGTGAGCCGCCACCGAATGCAGCGCGGAGGCGTCGAGGTAGAGCTGTTGTCGTCCCATACGGGTATGACGCCGACAGCGCTGGACGGGTTCCCCTCGGTTCCTCGCTAAACCGAGGGGCTCAGCGCCGGGTGCGTACCGCGTCGGCGACGTCGGCCGCGATCCGGCGCGCCGTGTCCTCGTCGGAGGCTTCCACCATCACCCGAACGAGCTGCTCGGTTCCCGACGGGCGCAACAGGATTCGTCCAGTATCACCGAGCTCTTCGGTGGCACGCTGCACCGCGTCACGCACTGCCGGGCGGCCCACCGCCTCGGCCTTGTCAGTGACCTCCACATTGATCAGCACCTGCGGCAAGGTGCGCATCGCCGAAGCCAGGCCGGCCAGCGGAGTGCGGGTCTGCGCCATGCGGCCCATCAGCCGCAGGCCGGTCATGATGCCGTCACCGGTGGTGGCCACCTGGGGCAGCACGATGTGGCCGGACTGCTCACCACCGAGGGTGAATCCGCCGGCCCGCAGCTGCTCGAGAACGTAGCGGTCGCCGACGTCGGTGGTGTGTACGGTGACCCCGGCCTCGCGCATCGCCAAATGTAGCCCGAGATTGCTCATCACGGTCGCCACCAACGTGTCATCGGCAAGTTCTCCGGCGTCACGCATGGCCAGGGCCAGCACGACCATGATGGCGTCACCGTCGATCACGTTGCCGGCCGCGTCGACCGCCAGGCAGCGGTCGGCGTCACCGTCGTGCGCCAGGCCCAGGTCGGCGCCGTGGGCGAGCACCGCGGCACGCAACGGTTCCAGGTGCGTCGAGCCGCACCCCTCGTTGATGTTGAGCCCGTCGGGATCGGCATTGATCGTGATCACGGTGGCGCCGGCGGCCCGGTAGGCCCGCGGCGCCGCGTCCGATGCCGCGCCGTGAGCGCAGTCCACCACCACGGTCAGGCCGTCCAGCCGGCTGGGATTGGATTCGCGCAGGTGCCGCAGGTAGCAGTCCAGCGCATCCTTGGCGTCCACCACCCGGCCTAGCTCGGCGCCGATCGGGCGCAAGCCCGGTCCGGCGGCCACCAGGTCTTCGATCTGGTCCTCGGTGGCGTCGTCGAGTTTGTGTCCGCCCGGGCCGAAGAATTTAATGCCGTTGTCGGGCATCGGGTTGTGCGAGGCGGAGATCATCACGCCGAAGTCGGCTTCATATGCGCTGGTCAGGTAGGCCACTGCCGGCGTCGGCAGCACACCGGCGCGCAACGCGTCGACGCCCTGACTGGTCAGCCCGGCGACGACCGCGGCCTCCAGCATCTCGCCACTGGCCCGCGGGTCGCGGCCGACGACGGCCACCCGGCGCCCGGTGCCGGGACAGAGCCGCTGCGCCGCCGCGCCGCCCAGCGCGACCGCCAGCTCAGCGGTCAGCTCACGGTTGGCAACCCCGCGGACGCCGTCGGTGCCGAAAAGTCGACCCATAACTATCCTTTATCGCCGCGAGCGTGCGTGTCCCCGGCCCGACACGCCGGTATCGGACCGGAAACACGCACCCTCAAAAACAAGCCGGGGGCACCTTCCGCGTGCGGAAGGCACCCCCAAACTTGCTGCCAGAGTGCAATCGCAGATCAGCGCTTGCTGTACTGCGGAGCCTTGCGGGCCTTCTTGAGACCGTACTTCTTGCGCTCGGTGGCCCGGGGGTCACGAGTCAGGAAGCCGGCCTTCTTCAGCGCCGGGCGGTCTTCGGGCTGGACGATGATCAGCGCGCGGGCCAGCGCCAGCCGCAGCGCACCGGCCTGGCCGGAGGGGCCGCCGCCGTCGAGGTGGGCGTAGACGTCGAAGCTGTCCACCCGGTCCACGGTGACCAGCGGAGCCTTGATCAGCTGCTGGTGCACCTTGTTCGGGAAGTAGGCCTCCAGGGTGCGTCCGTCCAGGTTGAACTTGCCGGTGCCGGGCACCAGGCGCACCCGCACCACGGCCTCCTTGCGGCGGCCGACGGTCTGGATGGGACGACCCAGGTCGTGCGGCTCGTAAGCCGGCGCAACCTCAGCGTGCACCTCTACGGTCTCTTCAACCACGGTGACCTCGGTGGCCTCGGTGGCCTCGTCGACCTCGGGGGCCTCAGTACCTTCAATTGCCGTCTCGGTCATTGCGCCACCTGCTTGATTTCGAACGGGATCGGCTGCTGGGCGGCGTGCGGATGCACCGGCCCGGCGTAGACGTGCAGCTTGCGCTGGATCTGACGCCCCAGCTTGGTGTGCGGGATCATCCCGAGGATCGCCTTCTCCACGACGCGGTCGGGACGGGTCTCCATCAGCTCACCGATGCTGCGCTTACGCAGCCCGCCCGGGTAGCCCGAGTGGCGGTACGCCATCTTCTTCTGCAGTTTGTCGCCGCTGATCGCGACCTTGTCGGCGTTGATGATGATGACGAAGTCACCGCCGTCAACATTCGGCGTGAATGTCGGCTTGTGCTTGCCGCGCAGCAGGGTTGCTGCCGCAACGGCGAGCCGGCCGAGCACCACGTCGCTGGCGTCGATGACGTACCACGACCGTGTGGTGTCACCCGCCTTCGGCGTATAGGTGGGCACAGCGCTTACCTCTTCTTTTACTCGAGCCGGGTCTTCCCGGTTCTTGCGGATCCCGGTGCGAGCCGGGTGCCGGTCTGGCGTGTACGGCGGGGTGGTTCTCGGCGACCGACAGTGACCCGAGGACCCGCTGTGCCAGGAGGCACCGCACGCCAACGGTGCAGCTTACCGGCGGTGATCCGGGCGGGTCAAAACGCCTTCACCCCGGCTTGAGCCGGTGTGGCCCCGTCGGCTCTCCATCCTTGGGGGCCACACCGTGTTCGGGGGCGGCCTCTCCTACCTCCCCCAAGCTCCCGCGGCGCGACGATCGGCGTCGGCGACGTCCGCTGCGCCGTCACGCACGGCACTGCCCAAGTCGAACAGGATCTGGTTCAGCGCATTGACGGCATGCTGCCATCGCAGCTGCTCAGCGTGGTAGGCGCCGGCCGCCTCCCGGGTCCACACCTGCTGCAAGGGTGCGATCTGCGACCGCAGCTCCTCCAGTGCCCCGTTGAGCCGGGCGGCCGTGGAGTGGATCTCCTGACGGACGGCGTACTCGATCTCGTCGAAGTTGTACGACAGTGCGGAGTCCATATCCGGCCCCGCTCAGATTCCGTCGCCAGCGGCGGCGATGTGGTGGGAGTGAGCCTGCGCGACCTCGCGCAGCGCACGCTCGTTGTGGCGGATGGTCTCGGCGATGCCCTCCAGCGCGTGGTGCAGCTTCAAGGATTCGCAGTTCCAGCGGTCCAGGACGTCCTGGAAGCGGGCGGCTGCCAGACCCGACCACACCGAGGGCGGCACCGCTCGCATCTGGCCGACGAACGCCTGCAGCATCGCGCGGATCTCCTCGTTGCGGGTGTCGGTGGCCGCCGCGACGGCGAGCATGACGTCGAAGTCGGCACTGAGTGTGGTGGTGCCTGCGGGTGTGGTCACATCGTCTCCTGCCGTCGGCGGTCGCGATCAAGTCGCGCTGATATGTAGTTCGACTGCGGTCGGCGGCTTTCGGTTCCATCGGCTGTGGCGACCTCCGGGCGTAGGCCACCAGGCCGACGCGTCGATCTGCACATTCCCATTCCATGGCCACCGCCTTGATGACATAAATGCAGAAACGAGGACCGTAATTGCTTGAGCTGACTGCTGCACGCGGGCCCGTCGACCGCATCTAGGAGGGGAAATGCAGCACGCTCTGCACGCCTATCGCACCGCTGGACTGGCCATCATCGGCTCCGGCGCGCTGGTCGTTCCGCCGGTGCAACCAGCGGCAGCACAAGCGCAGGTGCTGCTGGCCGGCGCTGAATCCGCACTCGGCGACGGCACCGCGCTGATCATGGGCGCCAGCTTCATCGCAACCCCCAGCCAGGGCTGGCTGGACGCCTTCGACACGCTTTACCTGCAGCCGCACGGCTTCACCGGTCATACGCAACCGATCACCACCCCGGAGTCGCTGTATCCGTTCACCGGCCCGTTCAGCATGACCTTCGACAACTCGACAGCGCAGGGCATGCAGATCATCGAGGAAGCGATCAAACAGCGGATCGCGGCCGGCGGCGTCAGCCCCGACAACCCGGTCGTCGTGAGCGGTTACTCGCAGAGCTCCACTATCGACTCGCTGCTGATGGCGCGACTGCAGCAGGACGGCATCGATCCCGCGAACGTGCACTTCGTGCTGCTGGGCAACCCGAACAACCCCAACGGCGGCCTGCTGGAACGCTTCGCCGTCCCGTTCGGTGACAACCCCGACGCCGTGCACCTGGGGCTGACGTTCTCCGGCGCCGCCCCCTCGGATGTCTCCCCGACCGACGTCTACACCTACGAATACGACGGCTTCGCCGACTTCCCGAAGTACCCGATCAATCTGTTGTCCGACCTCAACGCGTATCTGGGCATCCTCGTGAACCACGTCGCCTACCTGGGGGTGACGCCGGAGCAGATCAGCAACGCGGTCGCGCTGCCGACCGTGGATCCCGACAGCCTGACCAACTACTACCTGATCGAGTCGGCGAGCCTGCCGCTGCTGGCCCCGCTACGGCTGCTGCCGGTATTCGGCAACCCACTGGCCGACCTGCTGCAGCCGGCGCTGTCGGTGCTGGTGAACCTGGGCTACGGCAGTATCGACAACGGCTGGTCGCCGGGCTACGCCGACGTGGCCACCCCGATGGGCTTTTTGCCCGACCAGAGCGTCCTCGACCAGGTGCCCGAGGCGCTGTGGAACGGTGTGCTGCAGGGATTCACCGACGCCTACCGGGACCTGAGCGATCCCGCCAACTACCAGCTGATCTCACCGCAGACGATGTCCGACGCGCTGGGGCCGCTGCTGAACTCAGCGACCGCGGCGTTCAACCTCGACGGGTCGCCGGAGGACATCACGAACTATCTGTCGACGTTCCTCTCCGGCGTCGCGAACTGGTTCACCGAAGGCGCCCAGGAGCTGTCGGTGACCCACACCGGCCTGCCGGCCATCGATATGGGCAGCACCTTGCTGTTCACGCTGCCCCAGGTCGCCTGGAACCTGTTCGAAACCCAACTGGCTGCCGGCGATCCACTGGCAGCTATCGGCGAACCGCTCGCGGCGCTGATCGGCCTGGCCCCGCTCATGCTGGTGGGAGCGGTGATCTGACCCGACGTGGCGGAGGAGTGGCTTCGGTGCGTCATCCACAGGCGACCCCGTGATCCGGACGGCAGCGAACTGGTCCGGCGGTAGGCTGCCGGCATGGAGCCGGGGAACCTGGAGACACGCGTCGCGGCACTGGAAGCCCAGGTGCGCGACCTTGACGGACGGGTGCGTGGAAGCGAGCGCGACGCTGCCGCCGCGCGCGTCCTCGCCGGCGCGGCCGATCGGGACGTGACCGAGTTCCGCGGCGAACTGCGGGACTTCCGCCGGGCCACCGTCGCGAGTTTCAACGCCCTGCGCGAGGACATGAACGATCTTCGCGAGGACATGAACGCCCGCTTCGAGCAGGTCAACGGTGGATTCATGGAGATGCGCGGAAGATTCGACGCAACCGCGGCCGGTCAACAGCACATCGTCGAACTCATCCAGGGCCTGATCGGCGAGCAGGGCGGCAACCGCTAGGCCCTGCGGTAGCCGAGATTTCCCCAGGCCCAACGCCGCACGCACGAAAAGCCCACAAACGCACGGGCGCCGGGCCCCGTAGGGGACCCGGCGACCATGTCGAGGGGGTATTGGCTAGCCGGGGTTGCCCGGGTTGCCGGGGTTGCCGTCAGGCCCGACGGGGTCCCCGGCGCCACCGGCACCACCTGCCCCGCCGGGACCAGCGCCACCCGCGGCGCCCGCCGCGCCCGCGGCGCCGTTACCGGCTCCGCCGTTACCGGCCGTGCCTGCTGCGCCGCCGGCCGCGCCGTTACCGCCGTTACCGCCGTTACCGCCGGCCAGGCCAGCGCCGCTGGCGTTCACCCCGCCGGCACCGCCCTCGCCGCCGCGGCCGCCGTCACCACCGCGCCCGCCGTTGCCGGCATTGCCGCCGACACCGCTCTCCGAGCTACCGCCGTTGCCGCCCTTGCCGCCGACTGCGCCCTGGCTGCCGTTGCCGGCGTCCCCGCCAGGCGTTTTGCCGGGGGTGCCGAAGAGGGAGTTGCTGGTGGACCCGGCCGCGCCGGCGCCACCGGTGCCGCCGGCACCGGCGTTGCAGCCGTTACCGCCGTAGACATTGCCGGCACCCTTGCCGCAGGCCGGGAGCATGGCTGCTTGTATCTGCAGGTTGTCGGCGGGGCG
>CAXYUC010000117.1:0-14417 GCA_964292075.1 uncultured Mycolicibacter sp. | reverse complement strand
GGGAATGATTATGTGGGTGCCTTTCCGGGGGCTCCACGGGCGCCCGTCGTGCTTGCCGGGCAGCCGGATTTCGTCGCGCAACGAGCAGGCGACGGCTGGCTGATCAGCGGCGCCTCGGAGGTTGTCGCGGGGGCCTGTTCGGCCCGGCTCGCGCTGATCTGTGCTCGCTGCGACGACGGGACCGACCTCTGGACCGTGGTCGACACAGCCCGAGCGGCGATCCAGCCGGTGGCCGGCACCGACCTGCTCACCGACCTAGCCACAATCACCCTGGCGAACCACCGGGCGAGCCCCCGCGATGTCCTGGCCGGGATCGACCCCGAGCGTGCGGAGTACCTTGCCGTGGGTCTGGCCGCAGCGGTATGCGCCGGCATCGCCGGGTGGTGCGTCGAGGCGGCCACCGCCCACTTGCACACCCGGGAACAGTTCGGCGTCCGGATCGGCACCTTTCAGGCATTGCAGCACCAAGCGGCCATGTTGCTGGTCAACGCCGAATTAGCCTGCGCCGCAGCCTGGGACGCACTGCGAGCCGTCACCGACTCCGTGGAGCAGCATCGCATCGCCGCCGCCACCGCGGCGCTGACGGCGGTCACACCGTGTCCGGACACCGTGTTCGACACCTTGACGATGTTCGGCGCCATCGGGTTCACCTGGGAGCACGATCTGCACCTGTATTGGCGCCGCGCCACCAGCATCGCCGCGTCGATCGGCGCGGCCACCGACTGGGCTCGTCGACTCGGTGAGCTGACCGTCGCGTGGTCGCGGGACTTCGCTGTCGATCTCGGCGGCGCGGAAGCCGAGTTCCGGGCAGGTGTCGCCGCGACTCTCGACGCCGCCCAAGAGCTGGCCAACGACGGCCCGGGACGCCAAGGCGACTACCCGCACTTCGAAACGGGCCCGCAACGGACACTGATCGCCGACGCTGGACTGATCGCCCCGCAGTGGCCGGCGCCGTGGGGACTGGATGCCTCCCCGCTGCAGCAGCTGATCATCATCGAGGAGTTCGCCAAACGACCCGGGCTGGTTCGGCCGTCACTGGGCATCGCCGAATGGATCCTGCCGTCGCTGGTACGCGCCGCACCGGATGCGCTGCAGCAGCGACTGATTCCGCCGACGCAGCGCGGCGAACTCGCCTGGTGCCAGCTGTTTTCCGAGCCGGGGGCCGGCTCCGACTTGGCGTCGTTGGCCACCCGCGCCGTCAAGGTCGATGGCGGATGGCGCATCAACGGTCACAAGATCTGGACCTCGGCGGCGCAGCGCGCCGACTACGGCGCACTGCTGGCCCGTACCGACCCCGCGGTGGCCAAACATCGCGGGATCGGCTACTTCATCGTGGACATGCGCTCGCCAGGCATCGAAGTCCAGCCGATCGTGATGGCCACCGGGGCAGCCGAATTCAACGAAGTGTTCCTCACCGACGTTTTCGTGCCCGACGAGATGCTGCTGGGGGAGCCCACCGAAGGCTGGCAGTTGGCGATCGCCACCATGGCCGAGGAGCGCACCGCCATTAGTGGATACGTCGAGAACGACCGGGCTGTGGCGCTGCGGGCCATCGCTGCGGTCCCGGGCGGATCGCGCGATGACGCACTGCGGGCGCTGGGAGAACTCGACGCGTACGCCAACGCAATCAGGGCGCTCGGGGTACGCGAGACCATCCGGCTGCTCGATGGCGAGGGCCTCGGAGCGTCATCGAGCATCGCGAAAGTGGCGATGAACGTGCTGCTGCGCCGCACCTTCCACGCGACATTGGCGACCGTCGGGCGCCTGGCAATGGTCGCCGACTCCGATCCGGCCGTCGTCGAGCCGTATCTGCTGTCGCCGGCCGAGCTGATTGGCGGCGGTACCAAGGAAATTCAGCTGAACATCATCGCCCAGATGATTCTTGGCCTGCCCCGCAAATAGGATGAAGGACATCCACATGGGACTGCGCGGAGACGCCGCGATCGGAGGCTACGTCGAGCTGCCACCGGAACGGCTGAACAAGGCCACCCCGGCCCCGTTACCCCCGGGGCAGTGGGCGGAGTTGAGTGCGGCGGCGCCGGCCGACGCGGGCCCGCCGGGCGAACTCGTCAACGGCATCGTCAGCCCTGCTCGGCCTGCTCGCGCGCCCACCGGTAGTCGGCCTTGCCGGCCGGGCTGCGCACGATCGTCGACCGGAACACGACTGCCTTGGGCAGCTTGTAGCGGGCCAGCGACCCACCCGCGTGCTCGATGAGCCCGGCGGCCGTGACGGCGGCACCCTCGGCGAGGGCCACCACGGCCACCACCTCCTGTCCCCACCGTTCACTGGGCCGGCCCGCGACCACCACGTCGACGACACCCGGATGCGACGCAAGTGCCGTCTCGACCTCTTCGGCGAAGATCTTCTCCCCGCCGGAGTTGATCGTCACCGAATCGCGGCCGAGCAGCTCGATCGATCCGTCCTCCAGGTGCCGCGCCCGGTCGCCGGGAACAGCGAAGCGCGCCCCGCCGATCACCGGGAACGTCGCCGCGGTCTTGACGGCATCGCCCTTGTAGCCCAGGGGAACATAGCCGCGCTGACCGAGCCAGCCCAGGCCGTCGTGCCCGGGCTGCAACACCGTTGCGAGGTCCTCGGCCACCACGCAGGTGTCCGGTCCGCCGGCGAAGGTTCCGATCGAGACCGCCCCCGACGTCGACATGTGACGCATCTGGGCGCCGGTCTCCGACGAGCCAACCCCGTCGATCACCATGGCGCCGGGCAGCGTCTCGACGATCTGCTGCTTGACGTACGGCGTCAACAGGGCCCCGCCGTTGGCCACCACCAGCAGCGACGACACGTCGGCGCTGCCCTTGCGGATCGCGTCCAGCAGCGGCCGGGCCATCGCGTCGCCGACCACGGTCACCGACAGCACCTTCTCCCGCTCGATGGCGCGGACCACGTCGTCGGCGTCGAAATGGTCGACCACCGAAGGGAAAACCAGGGTTTGGCCGGTGTTGATCGCGGTCATCACTGCCCACTGGGCGGCGCCGTGAATCAGCGGCGGCAGGATCATCAGCTTGACGCCCGGGTTCTCCCGGACCGGCCCCACAATGTCGTCGATGGAACGGACCTCTTCGGCAGTCATGAGGTTGCGACCGCCGAACGAGCCCATGAAGATGTCGTGCTGACGCCAGAGCACACCCTTGGGCATCCCGGTGGTGCCGCCGGTGTAGAGCACATACAGATCGTCGGGACAGGGCTGCACCGGAGGCGGTTCCGGTGAGCTGTCGGCCAACGCCGTCTCGTAGTCGACCGCCCCGTCGAGCAGGGCGTTGCCGGAGTCGTCGGCGATCTGGATGAGCACCTTAAGCTGAGGCAGGTCGGGAAGTACCTCGGCCAGGGTCGGGGCGAACGCGGCGTGGTACACCAGCGCGGTGGCGCCGGAATCAGCTAGCAGGTAAGCCAATTCATTGCGCACGTAGCGGTAGTTGACGTTGAACGGCGCCACCCGGGCCCGGAAGCTGCCCAGCAGGGTCTCGACGAACTCGTTGCCGTTGTAGGCGTAGATCCCCAGCAGATCCTGCCCGGTCTCGTGCTGGGACAGGTCCGACCGCGGCGTGTGACATCCCAGCCCGCGGGAGTGCAGGTAGGACGCCAGCCGATTGGACCGCTCGAGGATCTGCGCATAGGTGTAGCGCCGGTCGCCCTGGACGATCATGTCGCGGTCGGGAATCGCCGCGGCCACCGCGTCGGTGACCTCCGGCACGGTGAACTGGGTCAGGGGTGCCACGTGTGCATCAGCTCCTCTGTGGTGGTGATCGTCGCCAGCGGGGACAGTGTGTTGTCGATGATGGCAGCACGCCTCAGGCCAGGCCGCCGCGGATGGCGTCGAACGCCTCGCCGAGAACCTGCGGCAAGGCCAGTGACTCATCGCCCAGCCAGCGTTCGTAAGCGCTGAGCGCCACCCCCAGCATCATCCACGCCACCGTCTGCGGTCGCAGGTCAGAGGAGTCCAGGCCCGCCCGGCGTGCCACGAACTCCGCGATGACATTGCGCCAGCCGGCGTACATCGTCATCGAATAGGCCTGCAGCTCATCGGTCTGCAGGATCACCCGCATCCGCCGGCGATGGCGTGCCGTCTCGCTTTCGTCGAAGGTGTTGAACGCCAACAGTGCCGCACGCAGCGCGTCACCGAGCGGCGCTGCGGGCTCGATACCGTCCAGCAGTTCCCGCAGCTGTTGCAGGTGCGCATCGAAGTCGCCCCACGGGATGGCGTTCTTCGAGGAGTAGTACCGGAACACCGTGCGACGGCCGATGCCGGCGGCCTGCGCCACGTCGTCAACGCTGACCTCACCGAATCCGCGGGCGGCGAACAGGTCGATGGCCACGTCGGTGATGTGCGCAGGGGTGGTGGAGCGACGCCGCCCGGCGCGGGGGTGCGGATCCGGCATACCGCCCATCTGACAGCCCCACTTCCTTTACGGCACTCGATGCCATATTCTGTCCGAGATTGTGACCGACACGACAGTCCGTTGTCGAACCCCCATGTGAGAAAGGCTCGCGTCATGGACCAGAACCAAAAGATCGATAGCTCCGCCGGAGCCGCTTCGTCGGCGACATCGAACTCAGAGATCGTCACCGAGACCCTGGTCGAAGAGGTGTCCATCGACGGCATGTGCGGCGTCTACTGACCATGCCGGAGGTCGCCGTGGCCTCGGAGGCAACAGCGTTCGACCCCGACCGCGGCTGGGAGCTGCACCCGCAGGTGGCGCTCCGTCCGGAGCCGTTTGGTGCGCTGCTGTACCACTTCGGCACCCGTAAATTGTCGTTTTTGAAGAACCGCACCATCGTCGAGGTGGTGCGGTCTCTTCCCGACCACGACGATGTCCGATCTGCCTGCCGCGCAGCCGGAGTCGACGATGCCGACCAGGGTCCTTACCTGCACGCCCTGCGCGTGCTGGCGGATTCGAAGATGCTGATGCCCAGGGAGGGCCAATGACATCCGTGGCACCGGTGCCCCGGCTTATCGAACAATTCGAGCACGGGCTTGACGCTCCGATCTGCTTGACGTGGGAGCTGACCTACGCCTGCAACCTGGCGTGCGTGCACTGCCTGTCTTCGTCGGGCAAGCGCGATCCGCGCGAGCTGTCCACGCGGCAGTGCAAGGACATCATCGACGAGTTGGAACGCATGCAGGTGTTCTACGTCAACATCGGTGGCGGGGAACCCACTGTGCGCTCGGACTTTTGGGAGTTGGTGGACTACGCCACCGAGCACCACGTCGGCGTGAAGTTCTCAACCAACGGTCTGCGAATCACTCCCGAGGTGGCGGCCAAGCTGGCGGCCAGCGACTACGTCGATGTCCAGATCTCCCTGGATGGTGCCACCGCAGAGGTGAACGACCCGATCCGCGGCCCCGGCTCGTTCGACATGGCGATCCGGGCGCTGGAGAACCTGGCCGCGGCCGGATTCTCCGACGCCAAGATCTCGGTCGTGGCCACCCGCCACAACATCGATCAGCTTGACGACTTCGCCGCGTTGGCCAGCCGCTACGGAGCCACGTTGCGCATCACCCGGCTGCGCCCATCGGGGCGAGGCGCCGACGTGTGGGACGACCTGCACCCGACCGCCGACCAGCAGGTCCAGCTCTACGACTGGCTGGTGGCCAACGGGGAACGAGTGCTTACCGGCGACTCCTTCTTCCACCTGTCCGGACTGGGCGCGCCCGGCGCGCTGGCCGGGCTGAACATGTGTGGCGCCGGGCGGGTGGTGTGCCTCATCGACCCCGTCGGCGATGTCTACGCTTGCCCATTCGCCATCCACGACCGCTTCCTCGCCGGAAACGTGTTGTCCGACGGCGGTTTCGACAACGTTTGGAAGCACGCCCCGCTGTTTCGTGAACTGCGGGAGCCGCAGTCCGCTGGGGCTTGCGGAAGCTGCGACCACTACGACAGCTGCCGGGGCGGCTGCATGGCCGCCAAATTCTTCACCGGCCTGCCGCTGGATGGCCCCGATCCAGAATGCGTCCAGGGCTACGGCGCACCCGCGCTGGCCCGCGATCGCAGCAAGCCCCGCCCGGCCGCGGACCATTCCCGCGGCAAGCCGATCACCACTGTGGTGCCGTTGACGCTGTCCATGCGTCCGCCGGCCCGCCTCTGCAATGAAAGTCCAATCTGATCATGGCTCGTGATGTCTGGTTCGAAACCGTTGCTATTGCTCAGGAACGGGCCAAAAAGCGGCTCCCGAAGTCTGCGTACTCTTCGCTGATCTCGGCCAGTGAAAAGGGCCTGACGGTCAGCGACAATGTGGCGGCGTTCAGTGAGCTGGGATTCGCCCCGCACGTGGTGGGTGCGCCGGCCAGTCGTGAACTGTCGACAACGGTTATGGGGCAAGAGATCTCAATGCCGGTGATGATCTCGCCGACCGGTGTGCAGGCGGTCGACCCAGACGGTGAGGTGGCCGTCGCGCGAGCGGCGGCGGCGCGTGGTACCGCGATGGGTCTCTCGTCTTTTGCCAGCAAGCCGATGGAAGAGGTCATCGCGGCCAACCCCAAGACCTTCTTTCAGATCTACTGGCTGGGCGGACGCGACGCCATCGCCGAGCGGGTGGAGCGTGCCCGGGCAGCGGGGGCCGTCGGAATGATCGCCACCACCGACTGGAGCTTCTCGCACGGGCGGGACTGGGGCAGCCCCACCATCCCGGAGAAGATGGACCTCAAGACGATGGTCAAGATGATGCCGGAGGCTCTCACCAGGCCGGGATGGTTCCTGCGGTGGGCCAAGACCATGCGTCCGCCGAGCCTGCGGGTGCCCAACCAAGCCGGTCGCGGCGAGGCCGGGCCGCCGTTCTTCCAGGCCTATGGGGAATGGATGGGCACCCCGCCGCCGACCTGGGAAGACATCGCCTGGCTGCGTGAGCTGTGGGGCGGGCCTTTCATGCTCAAGGGCGTGATGCGGGTCGACGACGCGAAACGTGCTGTGGATGCCGGTGTTTCGGCGATCTCAGTCTCCAATCACGGCGGCAACAACCTGGACGGCACTCCGGCGGCGATCCGGGCTCTCCCGGCTATCGCCGAGGCGGTGGGCGACCAGATCGAGGTGTTGCTGGACGGTGGCATCCGGCGGGGTGGCGACGTCGTCAAGGCGGTGGCGCTGGGCGCGCGTGCGGTGATGATCGGCCGCGCCTACCTGTGGGGTCTGGGCGCCGCCGGCCAACCCGGGGTGGAGAACGTCTTGGACATCCTGCGTGGCGGCATCGACTCGGCTTTGATGGGCCTCGGCCGGGCCTCGGTGCACGATCTGTCGACGGACGACATTCTGATTCCGGCCGGATTCGCCCGGGCGCTCGGCGTGCCCGCCGCCGAGGTCTAGTCGGAGCGCGGCGATCCGCCGCTTGTCGGAGGAGCGCGCCCACCTGGCAAATCAGGGTCAGTCCTGATACGCCCGTGGCGGACGGGACGGACGTGATCACACGGGAGCATTCTGGGTCCCCCGGAGCGAAAAATTTTCATCGGTCGTATCGTCAACAACTGGTGTACGACAGGTGAATTCGCTTACCATCGTCCGATGGCGGTTGGCGGCGGGCTCGGTAGTTCGACCTGGAGCGAGCTGCAGAACCAGCTAGAGGGCCAGCTGTCGGGGCTGGGGATGATGCTTCTGGTCCCGGTGGGGTCGACCGAGCAGCACGGCCCGCACCTACCGCTGGACACCGATACCCGAGTCGCTCAGGCGCTCGCCCAGGAGCTGGCCGGGCGGTCGGCGGGTGCCGAGACGGGGTACGGCTGGGCGGTCGCGCCGGCCATCGCCTACGGCGCTAGCGGCGAGCATCAGAGCTTTGCTGGAACCATCTCGATCGGCACCGAGGCGTTGATCCAGCTTTTGCTGGAGTACGGCCGCTCCGCCTGCTGCTGGGCGCGGCGGGTGGTCTTCGTCAACGGCCACGGCGGCAATGTGCCCGCATTGGGCGAGGCGGTACGCCGGCTGCGGTGTGAAGGTCGTGACGTGGTCTGGCTTCCGTGTGCAGTCCCGGGCGCCGATGCCCATGCCGGTCACGCCGAAACATCTCTGCTGCTGCATCTTTCGCCGGATAGTGTGAGGTTCGACCGGGCGCTGCCGGGCAACAGCGCCCCATTGGCGCAGCTGCTGCCGGCGATGCGCGATGGCGGTGTCGCCGCAGTGAGCGCAGTCGGGGTGCTGGGTGACCCGACCACCGCCACCGCCGGCGAAGGGCAGCGACTCTTCGGCGAGATGGCCGATGCCGGCCTGGCGGCCATCGGCGCCTGGGCGCCCGGGCCGGACGGGATGCTGCGATGACCGCGGCTCGGCTGCCTGACGGTTTCGCCGTGCAGGTCGACCGCAAGGTGCGGGTCCTGGGGCGTGGATCGACGCTGTTGGGCGGTTCGCCGACCCGACTGCTCCGGTTGGCGCCGGCCGCCCAGGGGATGCTGTCCGACGGCCGTTTGGAAGTACATGACGCCGTCAGTGCACAACTGGCCCGTACCCTGCTCGACGCTACCGTTGCCCACCCGCGGCCGGCCGGCGGGCCATCGTATCGGGACGTGACGGTAGTTATCCCAGTGCGGGACAACATCGTCGGGCTGCGACGCCTGCTGGAGACACTACGCGGTCTGCGTGTCGTGGTGGTGGATGACGGGTCGCAGGTCCCGATCCGCCAAGAGGACCTGACCGCCGCACACTGCTGCGAGGTACAGGTCCTGCGCCACCCGGAGAGCCGGGGGCCGGCGGCCGCACGTAACACCGGGTTGATGGCCTGCACGACGGATTTCGTGGCGTTCCTGGATTCCGACGTGGTGCCGCGCCGGGGCTGGCTGGAGGCGCTGTTGGGGCACTTCTGCGACCCGGCGGTGGCACTGGTCGCTCCTCGCATCGTCGGTATGGCCGACAGTGGACACCTGGTGGCGCGGTACGAGGCCATCCGTTCATCGCTGGACCTGGGCTGCTGCGAGGCGCCGGTGGTGCCCTACGGCAAGGTCGCCTACGTCCCCAGTGCGGCGATCATCTGCCGCTCCGCGACGCTACGGGAGCTGGGCGGCTTCGACGAGGCACTGCATTCCGGCGAAGACGTCGACCTGTGCTGGCGGTTGGTGGACGCGGGCAGCAGACTGCGCTACGAGCCGATCGCGCAGGTCGCCCACGATCATCGGGTAGAGCTACGGGACTGGGTGGCGCGCAAGGCTTTTTACGGAGGATCGGCAGCACCGCTGTCGGCCCGTCACCCGGACAAAGCCGCACCCATGGTGATCTCCGGCTGGGCGCTGGCGGGTTGGGCACTGATGGCGCTCGGCTCGGCGTTTGGCTACCTGGTCTCGTTGGCGATCGCCGCGCTGACCGGGCATCGGGTTGCCCGATCCATGCGGGGCCCAGACACAGCGCCGGCAGATGTGCTGATGGTGACGTTGCGCGGACTGGCGAGCGCCGGACTGCAGCTCGCCTCGGCCCTGTGCCGGCATTACTGGCCCGTCGCACTGGCGGCCGCGTGCCTGTCACAGCGATGCCGCAGGGCGCTCCTGCTGGCGGCGGTCGCCGACGGGGTGGTGGACTGGCTGCGGCACGCCCGCAGTGAAGACGATTCCCGGCCCCTGGGACTGCCTGCCTATCTGCTGCTCAAGCGCGTCGACGATCTGGCCTACGGCGCCGGCTTGTGGACCGGCGTGGTGCGCGAACGCAACCTTTCCGCACTCAAGCCGCAGATTGGCAGCTAGGTCGCCTTGGCCGTTCCGGTGGTTCACAGCGATGCGCTGGTGGTGGGGGCCGGAAGTGCGGGATCGATTGTCGCGGCGATGCTCTCGTCAGATCCTGCGTACAAGGTCACGGTGCTGGAATCGGGTCCTGGTTTGGCGGATCCGGTCGTAGCGGCGCAGATCGCCGACGCGATGACGTTACCGATCGGCCCTACCAGCCGGCTGGTGCGTCGGTACCGCGCCGAGTTGATCAGCGGGGGCGACAACGCGGTGACAATCGTGCGGGGCGCGACCTTCGGCGGCTCCGGCGCGGTCAACGGGGGGTATTTCTGCCGGGGGCTCCCGGCGGACTTCGCCGGATACCCCGCGGGTTGGGCGTGGCCGCAGGTGCTGGAGTCATTTCGGGCCGTTGAGACCGACCTTGACTTCCAGGGCCCCCAACACGGCGATGCCGGCCCGATACCCGTTCGTCGTGTCCGGGAAATGTGTGATAGCGCAAAGCGATTCAATGATGCCGTGCAGCGGTCAGGGTTCGGCTGGATCGACGACCTCAACGATGCGACGCTGGCGACACAATCCGGCGCGGGCGCGGTACCCCTCAACGTCACGGCCGACGGCGTGCGTACCGGACCGGGTATGGCATTCCTGCGGCCCGCGCTGGCGCGGGACAACCTCACGGTGCTCACACAGACCCGAGCGATACGGGTCGCCATTGAGGCCGATCGAGCCGTTGCAGTGCAAGCGATCGGTGAGCAGGGCCCCATCACGTTGACAGCGGATCGAATCGTGTTGTGCGCCGGGGCGATCGGATCAGCACAGCTGTTGATGCTGTCCGGTGTCGGTGAAGAGGCGATGCTGCGCGATGCCGGCGTCGCGGTAAGGGCAGCGCTTCCGGTCGGCGCTCACTGCGCAGATCACCCGGAATGGCTGGTGACAGCCGAATGGCCAGGCACACCGGGCCGCCCCGTGCTCGAGACGGTGCTGCACCATGAGAACTTGGAGATCCGGCCCTACACCAGTGGTTTCGCCTCGATGGTCGGCGAGACGGCGGATTTCGATCAGCCGCAGATCGGGGTGGCGCTGATGACTCCGCGAGCTCGAGGTCGGATAAGCCTGGTCTCGGCGGACCCGCAGGTACCGCCTCGTATCGAATACCGCTATGACTCCGAGCCAGAAGATCTGGCGGCGTTGCGACGTGGAGTGGAGCTGGTCGAGCAGATAGTGGCGGTGAAAGGAGTTGGTGCAGAACCACGCTGGTCTACGTCACAGCATCTGTGCGGTAGTGCGCCGATCGGCGGTGGCGGAGATCAGGCGGCGGTGCTTGACGGGCAGTGCCGGGTGCGTGGCATCGACGGGCTCTGGGTGATCGACGGCTCGGCGCTGCCCCGGATCACCAGTCGCGGGCCTCACGCGACTATCGCGATGCTGGCGCATCGGGCCGTGACACTGCTCTGTGGTCAGGACCGCAGCCGGTAGCGGATCGGCAGGTGCTTGAGGCCGCCGACGAACGTCGTCGAAACCAGCTGCGGCTCGCCGGCCAGTTCGATGGCTTCCAGCCGCGGCAACAAGGCGCTGAAGAAGCTGCTGATCTCCATGCGTGCCAGGGCGGCTCCCACGCAGAAGTGCACGCCATGGCCGAAAGCCAGGTGCTTATTGGGATCGCGCCCGACGTCGAAGGCGAACGGGTCATCGAACACCTCCTCGTCTCGGTTGGCCGAAACGTAGGACAGATAGACCGATTCGCCCTCGGCGATCGGTACTCCGCGTACCTCGGAGTCGGCGGTGGCGGTGCGCATGAACTCCTTGACCGGCGTCACCCACCGGATGATCTCCTCGACCGCAGTCGGCATGAGGCGCAGGTCGGCGCGGAGCCGCTCGCGCTGCTCAGGATGTTCGATGAGTGCGCGCAGGCCGCCGCCGATCGCTGCGCTGGTGGTGTCGTGGCCGGCGGTGGCGATGATGACGTAGTAAGAGGCGGTGTCCACATCCGACAACGGCGCGCCGTCAATGGTTGCGTTGGCGATGGTGGAGGCCAGGTCCTCGGTCGGTTGTGCTCGCCGCGCCGCGGTGAGCGCCCCGAAGTAGGAGAAGAAGTCGAGCAGCACCGGCAGCTGCTCCTCGGGAGTCAAGCCGCGGCGGTACTCCTCGTCGTCGCCGCCGAACAGTTCCTGGGTCAGCCGCAGCATGCGCGGGAAATCTGTTTCCGGCAGGCCCAGCAGTGACATGATGACGAACAGCGGGTAGTTGACCGCGACCTCCTGGACGAAATCGCATTCCGGGCCGAGCTGCACCATCGTTTCGACGTATCGCTGGGCGAGCTGGTCAATGCGGGTCTTGAGCATTCGCATCGCCTTGGGGCGGAACCAATCTGAGACGATTGCCCGCATCTTGTGGTGTTGCGGATCGTCCATGTGGATCAGGGTCCGCAGACCCATCCCGGACTCCAGCAAGGAGCGCTGCAGGTCGTCGGCGTCGGCGGGCGCCAGCACTGGACGCGGCGCGTTGATCCACAGCTGGTTGTCGCGCTCGATCTCCATGATGTCGGCGTGCCGGGTGATGGCCCAGAACGGACGGTAGGGCCGACGGTCGACCAGGGACACCGGTGCGTGGGCGCGCAGATGGGTCAGGGCCGTGTGCAGGCGAGGTTCGTCGGCGTAGGCGCGCGGGTCGACGAACACCTGCGCGGCCTGGTCGATGATCGGTGTGCTCACACCCTGCTCCTCGTCCACATTTTTGACACGTGTCAGGTTTGAGTTCAGTGTTGCGGATAGTCACCCGTCGTGGCGGCGCTTTGGGCTGATCCGCCCCGATTAGGCTCTTCGGTCATGTCGATCGGATCGTGCCGCTGGGGTCGCAGAGTCGGCGCTGTCGTCCTGGCGTTGACTGCGGTGTTTGCGGGCGGGTGCGCGCGCTCCGACGGGGCGGCGTCCCGCCCGAGCGTGGGTGCTCGTGCGGTTGCACTCAACGCCGACGTGGTGCGGACCGGCTCCGGCCTGCTAAGGGGAACCGTCGGGCCGGATCACCGTCTGTTTCAAGGTATTCCGTACGCCGCGCCACCGATCGGGCCGTTGCGGTGGCAACGGCCGGCGCCGATGCCGGCGTGGCCGGGCGTGCGTGACGCGGTCCGCCGCGGGCCCTGGTGCATCCAACCGGATGCCGCCGACGTCGATCCGATCAGCGAAGACTGCCTGACACTCAACGTCTGGACGCCTACCGGCTCGGCCGCCGAGCCGCTGCCGGTCATGGTGTGGATCCACGGCGGCAGTTTCATGCGGGGGGCCGGCGACATCTACCACGCGCAACGGCTCGCCGTCCGCGGACGCATCGTCGTCGTCACCATCAACTACCGGCTGGGCGCGCTCGGCTTCCTGGCCGACCCCGCGCTGGGAGACCCCGGCAACTACGGCCTGGCCGACCAGCAGGCGGCGTTGCGTTGGGTGCGCGACAACATCGACGAATTCGGCGGTGACCCAGACAAAGTGACGATCGCCGGGGAGTCCGCCGGCGGCATGTCGGTCTGTGACCACTTGGTCGCCCCGGAGTCGGCTGGCCTGTTCCGGTCCGCGATCATCCAAAGCGGGCCGTGCCAGGCCCAGGTCGAGGTGCCAGAAGCGCAGCGGATCAGCCGCGAATACACCGATTCCCTGGGGTGTGGCGAGCGGGGCACGGCGCAGCAGGACCCAGATGAGCAGATCTCGTCGTGCCTGCGGGCGTTACCACCCGATCGGCTGGCCAAGCCGCTGTGGTACTCGCGGTTCGGCACGGATCACCTCAGCGGCCCGGTGGTCGGCGGCGCCCTGCTGCCCCAGGATCCGGTGCGGGTGTTCCGGGAGCCCCCGGGTGAGGGCGGCCCCGCGGGCAAGCCGGTGCTGCTCGGGGTCAACCGTGACGAGTTCACCATGTTCGTCGCGCTGCGGTATCTCCGCGTTGGCCAGGAGATCACCGCCGGGGAATACCCCGATGAGCTCAGCGACACTTTCGGCCGGGACTCCGCCGCCGCAGTGGCCGAGCACTACCCGCCGGCCCGGTTCGACGGCAGCGTCTCGCTGGCCTATGCGGCCGCTGCGACCGACGACATCTTCGCCTGCCTGGCCGACCGGATGGCCCGCGGTCTGGCAGGCGGCGCGCCCGTCTACGGCTACGAATTCGACGACCCGCACGCGCCGGCCCCGGAGTTGTACGACCAGGTGCCGTTCCCGATCGGCGCCACCCATTCTCTGGAGATGCGCTATCTCTTCGACATCGGCGGCGCCCCGCCGCTGGACCCCGCCCAACGCACGCTGTCCGACCAGATGATCGAGTACTGGACCGGGTTCGTGGTCACCGGTGCGCCGATCGCCGTCGACCAACCCGACTGGCCTGCGATCGGACCGGGGCCCGACCGGCGGTGGATGTCACTGCGCACCGACGGCAGTCGGATGATCACCGACTACGCCGCCGAGCACCAGTGCGACTTCTGGGCGACCATCCGCGGCTGAACTGTGCCCCCTCATGCGCCGAGCGTGTACTCAGTACGAAAAATCCCCCGGCGCTTTCACGCGGTGGATGCAACGGTGGGTGGCTTGGTCGGGTTGGACAGTAGTTCGTCAAGGGCTTCGGCGGGAGTTTTCCAGCCCAGTGTTTGGCGTGGCCGGCTGTTGAGTTTGGCTGCGACGTAGTCGAGGTAGTCGGCCGGAAACACCGACAAATCGGTGCCTTTAGCAAACCATTGGCGCAGGAGCCCGTTGATGCTTCTATGTCAAGCGGCGGGTTGATACCGGACTACATGGTGCTGCC
>CAXYUC010000116.1:0-14432 GCA_964292075.1 uncultured Mycolicibacter sp. | reverse complement strand
CCCGTGAGGGAGTCGTGGGACTCCGACCCCACTCGGGCCGCCAGCAACCCGGCTATCCCGGCTCCCAGCACCACCGCCGACGTACTCGAACTGACCATCGCAAGCCCCTCTCCGTGACGCAAGGGACCCACGATACAGGCAAATTAAGAAAAATAAGAGTATCTTGGCGTAACAGTAAGATTCTTAGCCTGCCGGGATGGGTGGAGGTGCCGCCGGGAACGCCGGCGTCGGCGCTACGACCGGCGCCGGCGGCGCGGCGGGGACGCTGCCGTCAGGTGCGGTGTTCACCGTGCGTGCAGCGTCACGATCGGCGGGGTACGGCGTCTCAGCCGGGATCGGTGCCGGCCGCCGGTGCACGTTGATCGGCCACCAGAACCACCGGCCCAGCAGCGCCGCGATCGACGGGGTGATCAGGCTGCGGACGATGAACGTGTCGAACAGCAGCCCCAGCCCGATGGTGGTGCCGATCTGGCCGACGGACCGCAGGTCGCTGGCGATCATGGCGATCATGGTGAAGGCGAACACCATGCCGGCCGCGGTCACCACCTTGCCGGTGGCGCCCATCGCCCGGATCAGGCCGGTGCGCAAACCCGTCGCAGTCCCGCTGTTGATCTCCTCCTTCATCCGCGAGACCACCAGCAGGTTGTAGTCCGACCCCACCGCCAGCAGCACGATGACCGACATCGCGATCACCAGCCACTGCAGTTCGATACCGAACACGTACTGCCACAACAGCACCGACAGTCCGAACGAGGAGGCCAGCGACAGCACCACGGTGCCGACGATCACGATCGATGCCACCAGCGCCCGGGTGATCAGCAGCATCACCACGAAGATCAACACGATGGCCGCGATCGCCGCGATCAGCAGGTCGTAGTGCGCACCGGTCGCGATGTCGGCGTAGGTGGCGGCGGTGCCGCCCAGATAGAACTTCGCCTTAGCCAGCGGGGTGCCCTTGACGGCTTCCTTGGCGGCCTGCAGTTCGGCGCTGACGTGCGAGATGCCCTCGACGGTCGCCGGGTCGGTGTCATGGGTGATCAGGATGCGGGCGGCCTGACCATCCGGCGACATCATCAACTCCATCCCGCGCTGAAAGTCGGGACTGTCGAACGCCTCCGGCGGAAGGTAGAACATGTCGTCGTTCTTGGCGTCGTCGAACACCTGGCCCATCACCGCAGCGGTGTCGGTCATCTGTTCCAGCTGCGTCACCACCTGGCTGAAGCTGCTGTGCATGGTCAGCATCAGGTCGCGCATGGTGGTGGTGATGGCGATCATCGGCGGGATCTGATCGGCGATCGCCGGCGTGATCTGGTCGACCCGGTCCATCTGCCGGGCCAGGGCCGTGGTGTTCTCCGCCAGTTTGTCGAATCCGTCGGTGGCGTCGAACATCGACCGGAACGCGTTGCAGACGCCGATGTTGAAACAGTGCGGCTCCCAATAGAAATAGTTGCGCAGCGGGCGGACTTCGTCGTCGAAGTCGGCGATGCGGTCCCGGACCTCGGCCATGGTGCCTTCCATGTCGTGGGTCGCCTGGTCGGTGCCGTGCGTGGCATCGGAGAGTTGCACGGTCAGGCCGTGCAACCGGTCCATCACCGTGATCATCGACGAGAGCTGATCGGCCATGGTCTGGGTGTCATCGAGGCGGGCGTGCAAGAACTGCAGGTTCTCTCGCATCGTGACGCCCTGGGCGCTGATCTGAAACGGGACCGATCCGTGTTCCATGGGCGGCCCCAGCGGCCGAGTGATGCTCTGCACCCGTTCGATGCCGGGGACCCGGAAGATGTTGCGCGCGATGCGGTCCAGCACCAGCATGTCGCGGGGATTGCGCATATCGTGATCGGACTCGACCATCAGCATGTCGGGGTTCATCCGCGCGGAGCTGAAGTGCTTCTCGGCTGCGGCATAGCCGATGTTGGACGGGACGTCGGCTGGGATGTAGTGCCGGTTGTCGTAGCTGGTCTTATAGCCGGGCAGCACCAGGACGCCCACGGCTGCAATGGCACTGGCGGCGGCCAGAATCGGCAGCGGCCAGCGCACCACGGCGGTGCCCACCTTGCGCCACCCCCCGGTCTTGGTGACCTGCTTGGGGTCCAGCAGCCCGAATCGGCTGCTGACGGCAAGTACGGCCGGAGCGAAGGTCAGCCCCATCGCCAAGATGGTGAACATGCCCAGCGCGCACGGCACCGCCAGGGTGTTGAAGTAGTTCAGCCGGGTGAAGTGCAGGCACAGCATCGCCCCGGCGATGGTCAGGCCGGAGCCCAGGATGACGTGGCTGACACTGGACAGTGTGGTGTTCTGCGCGGTTTGGCGGTCTTCGCCGGTGTTGCGCGCCTCGTGGTAGCGCCCGATCAGGAAGATCCAATAATCGGTTCCGGCGGCGATGGCCAGCGCGGTGAGGATGCTGACCACGAATGTCGAGATGGCGAAGACGTGGGAGTTGCTCAGCACCGCGATCAGCCCGCGGGCCACGCTCATCTCGGTGACGACCACCAGCAGCCCGATCAGGGTGGTCGCGATCGAGCGGTAGACCACCAGCAGCATCACCGCGATGACCGCCATGGTGATGCCGGTCATCTTCACCATCGAGGCGTCGCCGGCCTCGTTGGTGTCGGCGACCAGGGCCGCCTGGCCGGTCACGTAGGAGCGCAGTCCGGCCGGCGGGTCGGATTCTTCGACGATCTTGCGCACCGCGTCCACCGACTCCACGCCCTGCGCCGAGCCCTGGTTGCCCGCCAGATGCACCTGAACGTAGGCGGCCCGGCCGTCCTCGCTCTGCGAGCCCGCCGAGGTGACCCGGTCGCCCCAGAAGTCCTGCACGTGTTCGACGTGGTCGGTGTCGGCTTGCAGGGTTGCCACCAGCTGTTCGTAGTAGCGGTGGGCGGCGCTGTTCTGGTCACCGAGCGCCTCGTCGCTCTCCAGCACGATCATCAGCACGCTGTCACTGGTGAACTCGCCGAACTTCTCCCCGATGTGCTTCATCGCGATCACCGACGGCGCGTCCTGCGGGGAGAGCGAGACGGCATTGCGGGCGCCGACGACCTCCAGTTGCGGCACCAACAGGTTGGTCGCGGCGGGCGCAGCCAGCCAGAACAGGATGATCGGGATGGACAGGGCGCGGATCAGCCGCGGGAACCACGGCGCTTTGGTGCCGGCCGGGCTGTAGTGGCCGCTCATGCCGCTTTCACCACGCAGAATGTCGCGGCGCTGGGGCCGTCGGCTTGGTGCTCGTCGCGCAGTTCGCCGTTGACGGTGATCCGGCAGCCCAGTTCGTGGCTGTCGCCTTGCGCCATGACGTTGGCGAAAACGCTCGGCTGCGTGGTGGTCAGGGTCAGCGACCAAGGCAGCGAGTGGAACGTGGCCTCCTGGGACTGCGCGCGCTCGTCGACATAGCTGACCATGCCCGACGTCGACTCGGGGCCGAAGAGCTCGTAGGTGACGTACTTCGGCACGGTGGAGACGATTTCGCCACTGGTGGTGCCGGCAACCGCGGCCCCGCTCGCACCGAATACGCCGTGGAACCGGTAGATGACCAGTCCGCCGATCGCGACGACCGGGACGATCACCAGCACGATCCACAGTCGCTCAAGCGGTCCACGGAGCTTCTTCATTGCGCTCATGACCGTTAACCTTACGACTGTAAAGAAACGAGTGTAAAGTTAAGCGGTGACAGCTCACACCCGCGCGCAAGATGTTATGCAGAACGCAAGTGAGGACAGCTAACAAACCGTTAGGATCACCGCGTGCCCACTCCCTCTCGTCGGCGCAATTTGCGAGGTCATGGCGCGCTGCTGCGCGACGAGATCCTGGCTGCCGCTGTCCGGGTCATCGACGGCGCGGACAGCGAGGCGGAGGTTTCGCTGCGCGGCATCGCCCGGGAGGCCGGCATCGCCGCGCCGTCGGTGTATGCACACTTCGACGACTTGGAGCGGGTGCTCGAGTCCGTCGCCGAGTCCAGCTGGGTTCAGGTCTCCGATGAGATCGCCGAACACGTCCAGCAGGCCACTGAACCGCGGGAACGCCTGCTTATCGGGTGTCGGGTGTACGTGTCGTTCGCGCAGCGTCATCCGCTGCGCTACGCCCTGATGACCCAGGACGGCCACGCGCCACCGGCGGCTCGCCGGGCACTGGCCGTGGTGACCAGAGGGTTGCTGGCCTGCCGGGGGGAGACCCCGGATTCGGACTCGGATCCCGATTCGGATCGGATCGCCGCGGCGTTGTCGGTGGCGCTGCACGGCGTCGCGATGCTGCATCGCACCGACACCCCGAATCTGTGGCTCAGTGATTTCAGCACCGACCAGGTGATCGGAACGCTGGTCGACGGCGCGACGCTACTGCTGGGTGAGGCGGAACGAGTCTGAGCTGACGGCCACGGCCGCCTGTCCGTGACTACAGTGGGATCCGCGCGACTTACAGGCAATTTTCATTGAATGCTCAGCTCAAGCGGCCATAGGCTTGGCGATACCGAGTTCGTCTGTCGCGTCCCGAGGACATGTCATGAGTACAGCGCTTCGTCCCTATGCCACCACCGGTATCACCCTGATCAGTGCCGGACTGCTCGCCGCGACGCCGGTGGTGACGGCTAGCCCTGACCTGGTGTTACGCGCGGTGCAGCTGACCGCCGGCCACGATGTGGGCCTGGTCGTCGGCGGCACCGGCACCCCCATTCCGAGCCCCGAATACATCGCCGGCGGCGACGCCTACATCCAGCGGATCCTGCCGGGCGCCGTTTCTCAGGGTGTGTTCACGCCCGAAGGCGGATCGCCGATCTATACCGGGGTCAAGAGCCTGCCGTTCGATACCTCCTTCGCCCAGGGCACCACAATCCTGACTGCCGATATCGAACAGCAGGTCGCGGCCGGCAATACCGTCGCCGTCTTCGGCGAATCCCAGAGCTCGACCATCTCCGGGATGGTGATGCCCAACCTCGAAGCTGACGGCGTCTCGGCCGATGCCGTCAAGTTCGTGCTGGTCGGTGACCCGAGCAACCCCGACGGCGGATTGCTGGAGCGCTTTGACGGGCTGAGCCTGCCAGCGCTGGGCATCACCTTCAGCGGGGCGACGCCGCCGGACACGCCGTACGACACCACCATCTACACCCAGGAGTACGACGGCTTCGCCGACTTCCCGAAGTACACGCTGAACTTCCTGTCCGACCTCAATGCGTTCCTGGGCATCGAGTTCGTCCACCCCACCTACCGGGATCTCACCCCCGACCAAATCAACAACGCCATCCAGCTGCCGACCACCTCGGGCTACGACGGCAACACCACCTATTACATGATCCCGATGGCCGACGATCAGGTGCTGCCGCTGCTGCGGCTGTTCGAAGGCATCCCGCTGGTCGGTAAGCCGCTGGTCGACCTGCTCAACCCGGTGCTGACGCAGATCGTCAACCTGGGCTACGACAACCCCGACAACCAGGGCTGGGATGTCGGGCAGGCCAATGTGCCCACTACGTTCGGACTGTTCCCGTCGACGGCACAGTTGATGACGGCGATGGACAATATCGGCCCGGCCCTGCAACAGGGCTTCCAGGCATTCGTTAACGATCTGACGCACCCGGCGGCGACGGCCGATTCGTCGTCGCTGTTCTCGGCCCTGTTGGCGGGAAGCGGCGCCGGTGGTGCGCTGCCGAGCTTCAGCGACATCGTCAACGGGTTGACGTCGGCATTCTCGCAGGGCTACGCGACGCTGTTGCCGCAGGCCGACATCCTGACCTCGTTGCTGGTCAACATGCCCGCCTACGACATCAGCCTGTTCACCCAGAACCTGTTCAGCAATCCGATCGACGCCATCGGACTGCCGCTGGCCGCCGACACCGGGCTGCTCACCCTGGCCGCCGGCATCGACCTCATGGTGCTGCAAGAGACCGCGTCGTCCATAGCCAGTACCCTGCAGGGCCTGTTCTGATCGTGGTCTAGCCGCCGCTGGGAGCGGGGGCCGGCGGACGAGCCTGCGGCACGAAGCCTTTCAACACATCGGGCAGGCCCACCGACTGCTGCGGCACCGGTGCGCAGGTGGGCGGGCATTCGGTCAGCTGCCAGGTCTGGCAGCGGTCGGTCCGGAACGCGGTGTCGCTCGGCTCGATCAGCACAATCTGTGCCTTCTTGGTCATCGCGCTGTCGAGGGTCTTATCCCCGCCGATGCGGCGCCAGTAGCAGGCCGCGCCGTCACGCGGCCCGTCGGAGCGGTAGGTACCCGGCACGATGTCCTTGCCGACCGCGAAGGTGCCATCGCCGTCGATCACCTGCTTGGGCGCGGGCGGGGGAGGCGGGGCCGGATCAGCCCCGGCGATCCCGCTGGCAGTGAACCAGGTCGCCAGCGCGATCGCCGCCGTCCCGGCCAGCTTCATCGATCTCATACTTAATGAAGGTACCGCGAAGGAGTCGCGCTACGGCTTGACGCCGACCGTGATCAGATCCGACACGACCAGCGTCCAGGCCGGACGTGCCACGCGATGCTGGTCGGGAACGGTGAAACCGGCGTCGGTGAACAGTGCGCGCATCTCGCTGGGAGTCGGCTGGCGGGCCGGATTCCACCGGATCCCGGTCAGAGCCTTGAGCGGGTCGGACAGGCGGGGGCTCATCGCCGTGACCGCCACCATCCCGCCCGGGGCCAACACCCGGTAGAACTCCCGCACCGCGGCCGGCTGGTTGAAGAAGTGAAACGCCGAGCTGGTGACCACCGCATCAAGCGCCCCGTCGTCAAACGGCAGCTGCTCGGCCGGCCCAGTCAGCCACTGCACGCGCGACGAGCGCTCCCGTGCCTCGTTGAGCATGCCGTCGGACATGTCCACCCCGTAGACGGCCTCCGGGGACAGTTCACGTTCGATGCGGTCGGCCAGGATGCCGGTGCCGCAGGCGATGTCGGCCACCCGCGCCGGCTTGTGCGACCGCAGCGCGGCAATGAGCTCGTCCTGGGCCGGGCGATAGACCCAGCGCTGCAGAAACTGGGCGTCATAGGCGGGAGCGGCGAAACTCCAGAATCGGGTGACGACGTCATTGAATGCCTGGCGCGGGGCGGGAGACGACATAGCGTGAAATGTACCGGCAGCGCTCTGACAAGGTGTAACCATGACTGTCTGCTACCGGCACCCCGACCGGGCCACGGCGCTGCGCTGCACCCGGTGTGAGCGCTACATCTGCGGCGACTGCATGCGTGGCGCCGCCGTCGGCCAACACTGCGTGGACTGTGCGCAGGCGGGCGGAACGCCGGTGCGCCGGGCCGCGCGGCCGCTGGTCCGCGCCGCCTCGGGAACGCCGGTGGTCACCTACGGGCTGATCGCGCTAAGCGTGCTGGCCTTCCTGGCGCAGATGTCGTCGCATGAGCTGGAGTCCGAGTGGGTGCTGTGGACACCGGCGGTGGCCGACGGGCAGATCTACCGCCTACTGACGTCGGCGTTCCTGCACTACGGGCCGATGCACCTGCTGCTCAACATGTGGGCGCTGTACGTGGTGGGACCCCAACTCGAGGGCCTGCTCGGTCGGGTGCGATACAGCGCGCTGTACCTGCTCAGCGCACTGGGCGGCTCGGTTGCCGTCTACCTGTTGGCGCCGATCACCACCGCGACCGCCGGTGCTTCGGGCGCCATCTTCGGCTTGTTCGGCGCCACGCTGGTCATCGGACGCCGGCTGCGGATGGATGTCCGCGCGGTGGGCGCGGTGATCGTGGTCAACCTGATCTTCACCTTCACCATTCCGCACATCAGCTGGCAGGGACACGTCGGTGGTCTGATCACCGGGGTGCTGGTCGCGTTCGCCTACGTCTATCCGCCGCAGGCGAACCGGACCCGGATTCAGGTGGTGGCCAGCCTTGCGCTGTTGGCACTGTTCATCGCGCTGATCTGGTGGCGCACTGCCGAATTGGTCTACTGATCGCGAGCGTGTCATCCGGCTGAGACGCCCGCTCGCCCCCTAAGCTTTCGGTGGTCCACCAGCGAGAGGATCGACCAATCGGCGCCAACGGCGACCAAGATGACATGAGTCGACCGGCCGGGAACCGGACTCGCCGGGCCACCTCGATGCGCACCTCGGGTAAATCCCGCTGGGTTGCGCCGGCCCCGCGTGCCGCCCGGTTGGCCACCGCGCGCGCCGCGGACCGGGTTCGGCGGGAGCGACGACGCCCGGGCATTCACGCCCTGGACGGCCTGCGCGCGCTGGCCGTCGCGTTGGTGTTGGCCGACCACGGTGGCATCCCCGGGCTCTCGGGTGGGTTCCTGGGCGTGGACCTGTTCTTTGTGCTCAGTGGATTCCTGATCACCTCGCTGCTCATCGACGAGCTGGGCCGAACCGGCCGCATCGACCTCACCGGCTTTTGGATCCGGCGCATCCGCCGGTTGTTGCCGGCCCTGGTGCTCATGGTGCTGACCGTCGCGATAGCCCACGAGTTGCTGCCGTCGGAGGCGGTGGTGGGCCTGCGGGAGGATGCGATCGCCGCCTTCTTCTGGGTGGCCAACTGGCGGTTCGTCGCTCAGCGCACGGACTACTTCACCGAGGCCGGCACCCCGTCGCCGCTGCAGCACACCTGGTCGCTGGGCGTCGAGGAGCAGTACTACTTTCTCTGGCCGCTGCTGCTGATCGCGATCGCGTTGCTGTTGGGGGCCCGCGCCCGGCGCCGCGGCGGGTGGGCCACCGTCGGCGGGGTGCGGCTGACAGTGTTCCTGTTGGCCAGTGCCGGGGCGGCGGCGTCGGCGACGGCCGCGGAGATGCTGGCCTCGGAGGCCACCCGCGGCCGCGGCTATTTCGGCACCGACACCCGTGCGCAGGCCCTGCTGATCGGTGCCGCGGCCGCGGCCCTGCTGGTGGGGGACTGGCCGGCGCTGACCGCCGGCTGGTCGGTGGTGCGGACCCGCCGCGCGCTGTGGGTCGCTCGCCTGCTGCCGCTGGTTGGGCTGGCCGTGCTGGCGCTGGCGGGCCACCGCGCCACCGGCACGGCCGCGGAGTTCCACGGCGGGCTGCTCACCCTGGTGGCCGTCGCCGCGATCGCCGTGATCGCCCCGGTCGCCCTGCACCAGAGCGGCCTGCTCGCCCGGACGTTGGCCTGGTCCCCGCTGGTGTGGCTGGGGACCATCTCCTACGGCGTGTACCTGTGGCATTGGCCGGTCTTCCTGGTCCTCAACGGTCAGCGCACCGGATGGTCGGGGTGGGCGCTGTTCGGCGTGCGGTGCGCCGCGACGCTGCTGCTGGCGACGGTGTCGTGGTGGGCCATCGAGGAACCCCTCCGCCGGTGGCGCCCCGCGCGGGTGTCATTGCTGCCGCTGGGCGCGGCCGTCAGCGGCACCGCGGTTGCGGTCACGTTGCTGGTGGTCCCGGTCGTCGAGCTGCCCACGGCCGAAAACGGCGTGACCCCGGAAGTGGCCGCGGCCGCGGCCGTGTCTCCGTCGCCTCCGGCCCGGCTTTCGGATTCCAAGAAGCCACGACCGCAGCCCGTGCGGCACGACCCGAGTCGGCCTCGCACCGTGTCGGTGTTCGGTGATTCGATTGGCTGGACTCTGATGCACTATCTGCCGGAAACCCCCGGCTACGACTTCATCGATCACACGGTCGTCGGCTGCAGCATCGTGCGAGCCGGCCCGTACCGCTGGGCCGGCAAGACCATCGATCAGGGTAAGGAGTGCGACGGATGGCCGGCCCGCTGGATCCGGCAGGTCAAGGCCGATCAGCCCGACGTCGTGCTGTTGTTCGTCGGCCGCTGGGAGACCGTGGACCGAGTCAACGAGGGCCAGTGGTCGCACATCGGCGACCCGACCTTCGACGCCTATCTGACTGCGGAGCTACGCCGTGCGCTCGACGTGCTGGAGTCCGCTGGCAGCCGGGTCGTGGTGACGACCGTGCCCTACAGCCGTTACGGCGAGCGGCCCGACGGCAGTCTGTGGCCGGAGGACAATCCGGAGCGCGTGGACCGTTGGAATGCCCTGCTACGCCGGGAGGTCTCCGGACGGGCTGCCGTCACGGTGATGGACCTGAACAAGAAGCTGGGGCCGGCGGGCACGTACACCGCCAAAGTCGACGGCGTCAAGGTCCGCAGCGATGGCATTCACTTCACGCCCGAAGGGGTGAAGTGGCTGCTCCCGTGGCTGGAGGAATCGCTGAGCTGACCCTCGCGGGCACAACGCGCCGTGAGTGCAACGTCACACCCATGCACGGATCCTGAATTAAATTAGTTTTGCTAACGTAGTTTACATCGGCGCAGACCGCGCCCTTGAAAGCCCAGAAAAATCACTTTCGCGAGATATTCATTAGAGGTTTGAACATGTCCACTGTTTCCCCCACCGCTGACGAGGAGCAACTCGCCCGCCACATCGCCGATCTCGTCGCCACCGACCCGCAGTTTGCCGCTGCCCGGCCCGACCCGGCCGTCGCCGCCGCCATCGAAGGGCAGTCGCGGCTGGCACAGATCGCCCGGACTGTCTTCAACGGCTACGCCGAGCGACCGGCACTCGGACAGCGTGCTGTCGACTACATCACCGATCCGGCCACCGGCCGTACCGCCGCCGCGCTACTGCCGCACTACGACACCATCACCTACGCCGAGCTGGGGGAGCGAGTCGGCGCCGCGGCCGCCGCCCTGTCCGCCGGCGCCGTGCGGCCCGGCGACCGGGTTGCCGTGCTGGGGTTCACCAGCGTCGACTACACCGTGATCGATGTGGCGCTGGGCCAGATCGGTGCGGTCTCGGTGCCGCTGCAGACCTCGGCGGCGATCAGCACGTTGGTGCCGATCGTGGCCGAGACCGAGCCCCGGGTGATCGCTGCCAGCGTCGACTCGCTGCCCGACGCGGTCGAGTTGGTGCTCACGGGACCGGCCCCCACCCGCCTGGTGGTCTTCGACTACCACCAGCAGGTCGACGACCACCGCGAGGCGCTTGCCGATGCTCGGGAGCGACTGGCCGACGTCGAGGTGGTTGTCGAGCCGCTGGCCGACCTGCTGACCCGCGGTCGCGCCTTATCCTTGCCGGCCCAGGCGCTCGCGGACTCCGGCGACGAGGCTAATCCGCTGGCACTGCTGGTCTACACCTCGGGCAGCACCGGCGCCCCCAAGGGCGCGATGTACCCGGCGAGCAACGTGGCCCGGATGTGGGTGCGGTCGAGGAAGAACTGGTTCGCCCCGACCGCCGTCTCGATCACGCTGAACTTCATGCCGATGAGCCACATCATGGGCCGCGGCATCTTGTACGGCACCCTCGGCAACGGCGGTACCGCCTACTTCAGCGCACGCAGCGACCTGTCCACCTTCCTCGAAGACCTCGCGCTGGTTCGCCCGACCGAACTGAACTTCGTCCCCCGGATCTGGGAGATGCTCTACCAGCACTTCCGCAGCGAAGTCGATGGTGTGAGTGGAGACCGGGCGGCCGCCGAAGCGCAGGTCTTGGCGCAGATGCGCGCCGAGCTGATCGGCGGGCGGTGCGTCTTCGCGATGACCGGTTCGGCGCCGATCTCCGATGAGCTGCGGGCCTGGGTCGATCAGCTCACCGAGCAGCATGTGCTCAACGGCTATGGCTCCACCGAAGCGGGCATGGTGCTCTTCGACGGCGAAGTGCAGCGGCCGCCGGTGCTCGACTACAAGCTGGTCGACGTGCCGGATCTGGGCTACTTCGGCACCGACACCCCGCATCCGCGCGGCGAGCTACTGCTCAAGACCGGGAACCTGTTCCCCGGCTACTACAAGCGTCCCGAGGTGACCGCCGAGGTGTTCGACGCCGACGGCTACTACCGGACCGGCGACGTGGTCGCCGAGATCGCGCCGGACCACCTGGTCTACGTCGACCGGCGCAACAACGTGCTCAAACTGGCCCAGGGCGAGTTCGTCACCCTGGCCAAGCTGGAGGCGGTGTTCGGCAACAGCCCACTGGTGCGCCAGATCTACGTCTACGGCAACAGTGCACAGCCCTACCTGCTGGCCGTGGTGGTCCCGACCCCAGAAGCTCAGGCCCGCTTCGCTTCCGACGCCGACCTCAAGGCCGGGATCGCCGAGTCACTGCAGCAGGTGGCCAAAGACGCCGATCTGCAGTCCTACGAAGTTCCGCCTGACTTCCTCGTCGAGACCGAGCCGTTCACGCTGGAGAACGGACTGCTGACCGGGATCCGCAAGCTGGCCTGGCCGAAGCTGAAGGCGCACTACGGCGACCGCCTTGAGCGTCGCTACGCCGAGCTGGCCGAAGGGCAAGCCAGTGAGTTGAGTGCACTGCGTCAGCACGGAGCGCAGCGCCCGGCGCTGGAGACCGTCAGTCGCGCCGCCGCGGCGCTGTTGGGAGCCTCGGCCGGGGACTTGGCCCCAGAGGCCCACTTCACCGATCTGGGCGGCGACTCCCTGTCGGCGCTGACGTTCGGCAACCTGCTGCGTGACATCTTCGACGTCGACGTGCCGGTGGGCGTGATCGTCAGCCCGGCAAACGATCTGGCCGCGATCGCCGACTACATCACCGCCGAGCGCAACGGCGCTGAAGGTGCCGGCAAGCGGCCGACCTTCGCCTCGGTGCACGGCCGCGACGCGGTCGAAGTGGCTGCGGCCGATCTGACCCTGGACAAGTTCCTCGACGAGGCGACGCTGGCCGCGGCTCCGTCACTGGCCGGCCCCTCCGAGCAGGTGCGCACCGTGCTGTTGACCGGTGCGACCGGCTTTCTCGGTCGCTACCTGGCGCTGGAGTGGTTACAGCGACTGGCCCCGGTGGACGGAAAACTGATCTGCCTGGTGCGTGCGAAGTCCGACGAGGATGCCCGTCGACGGTTGGACAGCGTCTTCGACAGCGGCGACGAGCAGCTGCTGGCTCACTACACTGCGCTGGCCGCCGACCACCTGGAGGTGATCGCAGGGGACAAGGGTGAGGCGAATCTTGGTCTGGACCAAGAGGTTTGGCAGCGGCTGGCGGACACTGTCGACGTGATCGTCGACCCGGCGGCCTTGGTCAACCACGTGTTGCCCTACAGCGAGTTGTTCGGTCCGAACGCGCTGGGCACTGCCGAGCTGATCCGGGTCGCGCTCACCAGCAAGATCAAGCCGTTCACCTACTTCTCCACTATTGGCGTGGGCGACCAGATCCCGCTGGGAGAGTTCACCGAAGACGCCGATGTGCGGGTGATGAGTGCGGTCCGGGCGATCAACGACGGCTACGCCAACGGCTACGGCACCAGCAAGTGGGCCGGTGAGGTGCTGTTGCGTGAGGCCAACGATCTGTGCGGCCTGCCGGTTGCGGTGTTCCGCTGCGACATGATCCTGGCCGACACCAGCTACGCCGGCCAGCTGAACCTGCCCGACATGTTCACCCGGATGATGTTCAGCCTGGTTGCGGCCGGCGTGGCGCCCGGTTCGTTCTACGAACTCAGCGCTGACGGTCAGCGGCAGCGCGCCCACTACGACGGCCTGCCGGTGGAGTTCATCGCGGAGGCGTCCACCACGCTGGGGTCCTTTGCGACCGGCGGGTACACCACCTATCACGTGATGAACCCGTACGACGACGGTTTGGGGATGGACGAATTCGTCGACTGGCTGATCGAGGCCGGTTACCCGATCCGGCGGATCGCCGACTACGGCGACTGGTTGCAGCGGTTCGAGACCACGCTGCGCGCGCTGCCGGAAAACCAGCGGCAGGCCTCCCTGCTGCCGCTGCTGCACAACTACCAGAAGCCGCAGGCGCCGATCTGCGGGTCGATCGCACCGACGGACAGGTTCCGGGCTGCGGTGCAGTCGGCCGGGATCGGGCCTGACCCCGAGCACCCCGACATCCCGCACGTCACGCCGGCGGTGATCGTCAAATACGTCACCGATCTGCAACTGCTCGGGCTGCTTTGAGTCGAGCGCTGAATAGCGCTTGCCGCGAAGGGGTTTCGGGACGGTATTGGCCGCCGTCAGTTAGGCGTCCGGCACCGTTCCGCCCCGTTTGCGGTTGACGGCCCCGTATTTCGATGCCACCATGGTGGACATTGCCACGACATGCCCGTGTGTCCCGGCCGGAAGGAGGTGAGGGCGAAGTGAGTTCTAGTGACGGTCCGCATCCGTATCCGTGTTCCACGATCGATTTGTTCCTCACCGGTTCCGGCGCCTCCGCTAAAGGTTTTTCAGTTTTTTCAGTTTTTTCCAAGGCCTGAACCACGAGTTCCGCCGACCCGTACGGGTTGTGCCGGCCGGTGAGTTTCCCGGCAGGAGAAAATCATGGCTTTCATCACCATCAGTGTTCTGGCCCTCGACGGCTCGACGGACGACCAGGCGGGCAACCGCATGGTGAGCCGGCTGCGCAACCGCTTGGCCGCTCGTCGTGAACTGCGTCGTGAGCTGCGTGCTCAGCGCTACGTGGCGCACATGCCCACGGCGGTCCTCGGCGCCTGCTGACGCGGTACGGCCGAGGCCTGGGGGGGGATTTGGACGCCCAGGTGGACCGAGAGGGAGGACCCCCCGGGGGCGGCGGGGCCTAGGTTGATGCACACGTGGGTGGCTGGCGG
>CAXYUC010000115.1:0-14474 GCA_964292075.1 uncultured Mycolicibacter sp. | reverse complement strand
TCATGTCACCACGCCACGCCGTACCTAACGTCCGTGGTCAATACAGCTAGCGGCCGGCACCCGTAGTCGACGGCGATCTACAGCGCCGCGGCAGCAGCTTCGGCGACAGCTTGAGTGCCGAACAGGTTTCGCAGGTCAGTTCCTTGGTAGGCGTTGCAGTCGACGGTGTGTCCGGCGATGCGGGCTTGGTCGGTGAACTGCCAGGCGGCTGGGGTGGCGCCGCCGTAGGGTGCCCAGCCTGTTCCGGTGTTGCTGCCGGAGTGGGCGTAGATGGTGGAGGAATATCCGCCGCCGTCGGGGTAGCCCGAGGAGACCAGGTAGGTGGCCAGTCCCGCCAGCGTGCCCCCTCCCTGCTGTTGCCAATACCAGTGCGGGTAGTAGCCCAGTTGTACGGTGATGCCGGCGGTGTTGAACGCGTCGACGACGGCGGTCAGGTTGGCCAGGTTACCGCCGTTGGCTTCCCAGTCCAGCATCGCGACCGGTCCGCCGTTGTTGGCCGCCCAGGTGTGGGCTTGGGCAGCCGGGTTATCGGTAGTGACGTAGTGGTAGCCGATGACGGGCAGATCATTGTGCTGGCACCATTGCTGCACAGGCGGCCAGTAGGGGTCTTCGTAGTAGCTGCCTTCGGAGACCTTGTGGCAGATGCCGCTAAAGCCTTCGGGAACAAGCTGTTCCAGGAAATCGATGGCGTCCTGTTTCGATGACCAGTTGTTGTTGCTGCAATCGGGGTAGAACAGCGTCACGGCCGCCGGTGCCAATGGTCGGTGTGGGCAAGACATGAGGTGATGCGCACCAAGCCGTCACGCTCACGGCGCACCTGCCAGCACAGCCCGTCCTCGGTCTTGACCGCGGTGGCCACCGCCCCGGCCTGACGGCGAATCTCCCCGGCCCGCGTCGGGCGACCATGCTTATTCACCGCTTATTCACCCGCGCCCCTCCCCTGCGAATTCGCCAGCGCCAGGGGTTATAACCCGGACGGAAGGTCGAAGAGACCCGAGGTGGCAGCGGCATCACCAGCCCCGCCGTCCCCCATGAGGTCCGCGATGACCATGAACGGTATCGATTCGAACTCGGCGGGGAGAACATTGGCTTCGGCTCCGACTAGCTGTTGCAGGGCAGTCGTGATGCCAGATTCCGAACCGCTGCTGACCGCGGTGGCGAGTCCTTGATCGGCGGCGAGCAAGGCCTGAGCATCGTTGGCCCAGCTCTGGTTGACCGGCTCGAAAAACCATTGGTCGATCACGCTCGACAGCGGGCCGGTGTCCGCCAACACGGTGGACTCGACCGGCCCAACGGAACTATTCAAGAGCTGGATTTCGGTGTTCGCTATGGCTACGTTGTCGCTGATGTTCTGAGTAAGTGAGGACTGAAGGTCGCTCGGAGCGTCGGAGACGTCGATGCCGGCGAGCACGGACTTTTCTTCGGTGAAATCCGTGACGGCGGTGCTCAACAAATCAGTCGGGCTGGCGGTGTCGCTGGCGGTCGCCGACCCGCTGGTGGACGGGTCGCCGAGCAGACTCTCCACATCGGCCCATAGCCAGCCCAGGCCCGAACTGCTTGTGGCACTGGTGATATCGACAACGTCACTACCCGGGGCAGCGTGAGCGGCACCCGACCCGAGCGCCACCGCCGTGGCGATGGCCCCGCCGACAAGAGTCGCACCGGTGCCGAACCGGCGCACGCCCTGAGCGGACATTTCACAACCCCCATGCAAATCATCGCTTCTCATCAGCGATATGGCGCCCGACGATATCACGCCGCAGCGGGTCGTGCCAGAGCGAAATTGTTTCGTGCTGAAGCAATTTCGCCGCCGATACAGTGGGAGATGACTGGTGGTTGCCTGCAAAATCTCTGTGGAATCTGGACCTCAGAGCGGTGCGCGCCTAACCGACATCGGGCCGGAACCGCGTGGCGCTCGGCGACCTCGGCCGCCTACCTCCGTGCGAGTTGTCTCTCCCGGTATCTCCGGCGGACCTAGAGCACAGTGATCGCGACGGGTATACCGAGCTGATCAGTGGCACTGGCCAAGCGGCTGTCGAGGGTGATCACGGTGGCGGAGTGTTCGGCGGCGACAGCGACATACAAGCCGTCGTAGATCGAGATGTTGTGCCGCCAGGTCCAGGCGGTGCGCAGGAGTAGTGCATCAGGAAGAACGTATTCGATGGCGAGTGCGGTGACGGCGTCGGCGGCGGCGTCGGCGTCCTCAGGTTCCAATTGCCTGCGCAATACGGCCTTGTGCAGGGTGCGTAGCACCTCGCCCGGCATGTGGGCCGGCGCGAGCCAGCCGTCGTCGCCGTTGATGGCCGCGCGTGCCGCGTCGCCTTGGGGAGTGCCGCTGGTGAGAGCCAACACCAGAACGCCCGCGTCCACCACGATCACCGGAGGAAACTCACCCGTCGCGGTCGGCGCGGATGACGGTCGCTACTTCCTCGGCCGTCATGGTGAGGCTGCGATGACCAGCCAACGTCTCCAACAGTTGCCGGTTGCGCCCCGCCTGGTACTCCCGTTCCAACAGTGAGCGCAGATACGTTTGGGTGGACTGGCCGCGCGCCTCGGCGCGGGCCGCCAGCGCGTCGCGAACTTCTTCGGGGACGTCCTTGATCTGAATCGCAACTGCCATGGCCACAAACTATCACATGCGCATGACATGCGCATGTTGCGCGCGTAGGTGATGGTCATAGAGCCCGTTGGCCCACCACCCCGGCTGGCAGATCGCGCCCGATGGCACAGTAAGCCTCGGCTGACGTCGTAGGGTGACCGGGAGCAACGGGAAAGGAACCCCACGCGATGCCCTCACTGCTAAGTGCGGCGCTGGGCGCGGCACCGATCTCCGGCGGAGCCCTGCTGACGGCGGCGGCCGGACAGCTCAAAGGACCGGACGTACGCGGCCTGATCAAACAGGACCTGGACCTGCTCGACCGGCTTCCCGCGGAACAGACGCAGCGTCGAGCGGACCTGCAACGCACCATCGACGAGCGCATCGACGACTTGGTCGTGGCCTCCGATCGCACCAGAGCGCTGCGCGGGACGTTCCGGGTGGTGACGCACAGCTGGCGGCGCCGGCGATGACGGGCCGCTCATGACGCACGTCGTCGAAATCACCCGGCACCACAACCCTTTTCCGGCGACCGGGGTGATCCGCGACCACAACGGCGTCGCGCATTACGGGCAACTGCCCGCGACGCTGCTCGATGTGTTGGCCGAACAGGCCGCGCAGCGGCCCCACAGTGAGGCCGTGGTGGAACTCGGGGGTGGCCGGCTGACCTACCGGCAGCTGTGGCAGCGGGCCGCGCGGGTGGCCGGCGGGCTGCGGGCCGACGGTCTGGCGCGCGGTGACCGGGTCGCGTTGCGCTACCCGGCGGGACTGGACTGGGTGCTGGCGTTCTGGGGAACGTTGATGGCCGGTGGAATACCGGTGGCCGTCAACACCCGTTCGGCCGCACCGGAAGTCGACTTTGTGCTCACCGATGCCGGGGTTCGGGTGGACCTGGCGCCCGGCGCCGCACTGCCCGATGGCCAACCGTATGTGGTGGACGGGCTCCAAGCGGGCGACACCGCGGCGCTGTTCTACACCTCCGGCACCACCGGCAGCCCCAAGGGGGTGCCCACCACCCACGAGGCGTTTGTGACCAACGCCGAGAACATGATGCGCACCTTGGGTCGGACTCGGGCATTGGGCGAGGAGTACCGCACGCTGATCTCGGTCCCGCTGTTCCATGTGACCGGCTGCAACTCCCAACTGCTGGTCGCTGCCTACACCGGCGGCACGGCGGTCGTCATGCCGTCGCTGAATCTTCCCGAGTTGATGGCAACGCTTCCTGCGCAACGTATCTCATCGATAGTGACGGTGCCGGCGATCTACTCGCTACTGCTGCGGCATCCCGGCTTTGCCACGATTGATGTGAGCGGGGTGCGGTGGGTCGGCTACGGCGGGGCGCCGACGGCACCCGCTTTGGTGCGCGCGCTGCGCGAGGAATTCGGTGCGGCAACGGTGTTCAACGGCTACGGCATGACCGAGACCGCCTCGCTGATGACGGTGCTGCCAGATTCCGACGCGGTCGCACACGCGGACTCGGTCGGCTACGCCGTGCCGTCGGGAGACATCGGTGTCGTCCCGCTCGGTAAAGACCCCGCCACCGGCGAACTGGTGGTGCGCGGCGCGAATGTGATGCGGGGCTACTGGAACCGGCCCGAGGCGACCGCCGCCACGATCGTCAACGGCTGGCTGCACACCGGCGATGTGGTGCGCGTCGACGACGCCGGCCGGGTGCACATCATCGACCGACTCAAAGACATCATCAACCGTGGTGGTGAGAACGTCTCCAGTGTCGAGGTGGAATCCGCCCTGCTGTCGGCTCCCGGCGTGGCGGACGCGTGTGTGCTCGCAGTGCCCGACGAGGTGATGGGGGAGAAGGTCGGCGCGGTGCTGCTCGGCGACCAGCAGGAGATCGATGTCGCCGCGGTGCTCGAGTACTGCCGCGGCCAGCTGGCGGACTTCAAGGTGCCGCAGTACGTCACCGTCATGACCGAAGCGCTGCCGCGCACCGCCAGCGGCAAACTGCTCAAGGCGCAGCTGCGGGACCAGGTGCGGTGGGGCCCGCCGCTGCGGTGACCAGCGTCAACACGTGGATCTGCCGCTATCGAGCGCGCGGATCTGCCGCTACTGTGCGCGTGGATCTGCCGCACTGCGGCGGCTTGCGCTGACCGGGACCTGTCAGTACCTCGCGTTACCTTGCGGGCATGGACACAGCCCTGCTGATCCTCCTCACCTCGCTGGCGCTGCTGGCGGTGATCCTCCAGGTGGTGGTGCTGGTGCGCCCCGCCGGTGGGGCGATCTCGCCTGCGCAGCTTGCCGCGCTGCGCGGCGACAGTGAACGCGTGGAGCGGACCCTGCGCGAAGAGCAGCATGCCGGGCGGGCCGAGCTCGCCCAGGCCTTTCACCAGTGGCAGCTGACCCTGCATCGGTTCGGATCGACCCTGCAGGGAACACAGGACAAACTGGGCGCCACGCTGGATCGGCAGCTCAGGAGCTTGCAGACCGAGAACACCGCGCAACTGGAGAAGATGCGCGCCACGGTGGACGAAAAGCTGCAGGCCACGCTGGAAACCCGGCTGGCGCAGTCCTTCACGCAGATCTCGGAGCGCCTGGAGGCTGTGCAGCGGGGTCTGGGTGAAATGCAGACGCTGGCCACCGGGGTGGGTGATCTGAAGCGGGTGCTGACCAACGTCAAAACTCGCGGCATCTTCGGCGAGACGCAGTTGGCGGCGTTGCTGGCCGACACCCTGACGCCCGAGCAGTACGCCACCAACGTCATCACCGTGCCGGGTTCGAACGCCCGGGTGGAATTCGCGATCCGATTGCCCGGCGCCACCGGCGCCCGCGAGGTGTTGTTGCCGATCGACGCCAAGTTTCCGCGTGAGGACTTCGAGCGCCTGCTCGACGCACAGGAACACACCGACACCGCGGGGGAGGCCGCCGCACGCCAGGCACTGATCCGGCGGATCGAAGCCGAGGCCGGTGACATCCACGACAAGTACCTCGAGCCGCCGCACACCACAGACTTCGCGATCTTGTTCCTGGCCACCGAGAGTCTGTATGCCGAGGTGTTGCGCCAGCCGGGGTTGTTCGAGCAGATTCAGGCCAAGTACAACGTCACCCTGGCCGGCCCGACGACGCTGGCTGCGCTGCTCAACAGCCTGCGCATGGGTTTTCGCACCCTAGCGATCGAACAGCGCAGCAGCGAGGTCTGGCAGGTGCTCGGAGCGGTCAAGACCGAGTTCGGAAAGTTCGCGGCGGTGCTGGAGAAGACCCGCAAGCAACTCGACACCGCCCGCAACACCATCGACACCGCCGGAGTCCGAACCCGTGCCATCGAACGCAAGCTGCGCGGGGTGGAGTCACTGCCCGAATCGGAGGCCGAAGCGATGTTCGGCGAACTCGGCCCCAGCGCCGAAGAAATCAGTGAAGTTGACATCGAATTCAGTTAGTCTGCCCGGATGGATGCCGTCCCCGCCGCCCCGGTCCGCCAGTTGCCGGCGACGGTGCGGGGGGCGCGCACCCGGGCGGGGCTGGTCGCCGCGGCCCGCAAGGTCTTCGAGCGCGACGGCTACCTCGACGCCAAGCTGAACGACATCACCAAGGCCGCCGGGTGTGCCACCGGGTCGTTCTACACCTACTTCGCGAACAAAGAGGAGATCTTCGCCGCGGTCCTCGAGCAGGCTCAGCAGGACATGATGCATCCGGGTATGGGCCGGGTGAGCGATTCCGACGACCCGTATGCGGTGCTGGAGGCGAGCAATCGCGCCTACCTGGAGGCGTATCGGCGCAATGCCCAGTTGATGGGGTTGCTCGAACAGGTGGCCCAGATCGATCCGAAGTTCCGTACTTTCCGCACGCGACGAGCCGACGCATTCGTCCAACGTAATGCCGCGGGCATCGCCGATCTGCAGGCGCGGGGCATCGCCGGCGCCGACGTCGATCCGCTACTGGCGTCGCGGGCGCTGTCGGGAATGGTCAGCCGCCTGGCGTACGGCATCTTCGTGGGTGAGGAGGCCGCTCAGGGCTCGGGCGCCGACTTCGAAGCCCTGGTCGCCACGGTCACCCGACTCTGGGCCAACGCCCTGCAATTCCGCACTGTCAACAATCGAACATGAGATCGGATTCAACTAGTGTCGCTGCTGTTGCGAACTGAAGAACGGGGACGTTGCTTATGAAGGTTGCCGAGCGGGTCGCGATCGTCACCGGCGGCGGTGGCGGCATCGGTGGAGCACTGGCCGCGGCACTGGTCGCGGCCGGAGCCAAAGTGGTGGTGGCCGACCTCGACGCGGACGCCGCCGCGGCGGTAGCCGACCAGATCAACGCCGCGCATCCCGGCGCCGCGATCGGTCGCGGCGGCGACGTCTCCGACACCGAAACCATCCGGGAACTGATCGCGTTGGCGCAGGAGCGGTACGGCCCGGTCGACTTCTACTTCGCCAACGCCGGGATCACCGGTGCCCCCGGCCTGCCCGGCGAAGCCGACTGGGACCAGGCCATCGACGTCAATCTGCGCTCGCACATCCGCGCCGCGCAGCTGCTGATTCCGGACTGGGTGCGCCGCGGGGAAGGATATTTCGTCTCCACCGCGTCGGCCGCCGGCCTGCTCACCCAACTCGGCGGTGCCACCTACGCGGTCACCAAGCACGCGGCCGTCGGGTTCGCCGAGTGGCTCAACATCACCTACGGCGACCAGGGTGTGCGGGTCAGCTGCCTGTGCCCGATGGGCGTCAACACCAAGTTGCTCTACGCCGGTGAGCAATCCGGCGACCCGCTCGGCGATCTGGCCACCCGTGCGGTCACCACCGCCGGCGAGGTGCTGGAACCCGCCGACGTCGCCGCACAGGTGCTCGCCGCCATCGACGACGAGTGCTTCCTGATCCTGCCGCACCCGGTGGTGCTGGAGATGTTCCGGCACAAGGCAGGCGATTACGACCGCTGGCTGCGCGGTATGCGCCGTTACCAGCGCGGCCTGCTCGACTCCGAAATGTCCTAGGTGAGGAGCCCGTATGTCCCTGTTTGAAATATCCGAGCGCGCACAGAAATACCAGTCCGACCTGCTGGAGTTCATGGATACACACGTGTACCCGGCCGAACCGGTCTACGAGAAGCAGATGGCCGAATCCGGCAACCCGCACTTCCAGCCCCCGATCCTGGAGGAGCTGAAGGCGCAGGCGCGTGAGCGCGGACTGTGGAACCTATTTCACCCCCACCCGGAATGGGGGCCGGGCCTGACCAATCTGGAGTACGCGCCGCTGGCCGAGATCATGGGCCGCAGTCCACATCTGGCACCGGAAGCGACCAACTGTGCGGCCCCCGATACCGGCAACATGGAAGTGTTCACGCTGTTCGGCAGTGACGAGCACAAGGAGAAATACCTCAAGCCGTTGTTGGAGGGCACCATCCGGTCGGCCTTCGCGATGACCGAGCCGCAGGTGGCCAGCTCCGACGCCACCAATGTGCAACTGTCGATGGTGCGCGACGGTGACGGCTACGTGCTCAACGGCCGGAAATGGTTCGCCTCCAACGCCTTGCATCAGAACTGCAAAGTGATGATCGTGATGGGCAAGACCGATCCGAACGCGGCCACTCACCGGCAGCAGTCGATGATGGTGGTTCCCCCCGACGCCCCGGGGGTCACCGTCATGCGGGGGCTGACGGTGATGGGCTACCAGGACCGCGAGGGTCACGCCGAGATCGACTTCAACGACGTTCGGGTGCCCGCCAAAGACGTCCTCAAGGGTGAAGGTGAGGGATTCGCGATCGCCCAGGCCCGGCTCGGCCCGGGCCGCATCCACCACTGCATGCGGGCCATCGGCATGGCCGAGCGAGCGTTGGAGCTGCTGTGCAAGCGCGCGCAGACCCGGGTGGCCTTCGGCAGGCCGATCGCCGACAACGCCAACATCCGTGACTGGATCGCCGAGGCGCGCATCGACATCGAGATGATCCGGCTGCTGACCCTCAAGACCGCGTATCTGATGGACACCGTCGGCAACAAAGCGGCGCAGGTCGAGATCGCCGCGATCAAGGTCGCCGCGCCCAACATCGCGCTCACGATCGTCGACCGGGCCATGCAGGTGCACGGCGCCGGTGGGCTTACCGAAGATTTCCCGCTGGCCGGCTTCTCGGCCCACCTGCGCACCCTGCGGCTCGCCGACGGCCCCGACGCAGTGCACAAGCGTGCCATCGCCCGCCAGGAACTGGGCAAATACCGCAAGGAATCCCGATGACGACACAGGATTTCGCGGGACGCACCGCGATCATCACCGGTGGATCGCGGGGGATCGGGCTGGCGATCGGCCAGCGACTGGCCGAAGCAGGCGCCAACGTGGTCCTGACCTCACGCGATCAGGAAAGTGCCGACGCGGCGGCGGCCCAGGTCAACGGGAACGCGCTGGGCGTGGCCGCCCACGTCGCCGACGATGAGGCCGCCCAGCGTTGCATCGAGGCCGCCCTGGAACGGTTCGGCAGCATCGACATTCTGGTCAACAACGCCGGCACCAATCCGGCGTTCGGACCGCTGATCGACCAGGATCACGCCCGGTTCGCCAAGATCTTCGACGTCAACCTCTGGGGGCCGTTGCTGTGGACCTCCTGCGCGGGAAGGGCATGGATGGGCGAACACGGCGGGGTGGAGGTGGACACGGCCTCCATCGGCGGGATGGGTTTCGCGCCGCTGATGGGCATGTACAACGCCACCAAGGCGGCGCTGATCCATATCACCAAACAGCTTGCGCTGGAACTGTCCCCGGGCATTCGGGTCAACGCGATCTGCCCGGGTGTGGTGCGCACCAAGCTGGCCGAGGTGCTGTGGAAGGAACACGAGCAGGGCCTGGCGGCGACCTTGCCGTTGGGGCGGATCGGCGAACCGGTGGACGTGGCCGATGCGGTGCTGTTCTTGGCGTCTGATGCGGCGAGCTGGATCACCGGTCAAACCCTGGTCATGGATGGTGGCCAGATCCTTGGTGGCGCAACCGGTTTCCGGGCAGGTCTGGCGTGACTGACGAGCCATTGGGGATCGACCCGGCGGCTGCGGCCGTGTGGATCACCGAACTGGGCCTGCCCGTGCGCGGGCCGCTGAGCTTCGAGCGGATCGGAATTGGACAGTCCAACCTGACCTACCGGGTATCGGATGAGGCCGGCCACAGCTGGGTGCTGCGCCGGCCCCCGCTGGGAAAGCTGTTGGCCTCGGCCCACGATGTGGCCCGGGAAGCCCGCATCCTCGCGGCGCTGGGCGACACCGGCGTCCCCACCCCGAAGGTGTACGGGCTGACCCGGGACCCAGACGACACGCCGCTGCTGTTGATGGAGTTCGTCGACGGTGTGGTGGCCGACCGGATGTCGGTGGCGCAGTCGCTTGCTCCCGAGCGGCGCCGACAGATTGGGCTGTCCATGCCCAAGACCCTGGCCAAGATTCACGCCGTCGACATCACCGCGGTGGGCCTGGATGATCTGGCCAGCCACAAGCCCTACGCCCAGCGTCAGCTCAAACGCTGGGCCGGCCAGTGGGAGAAATCCAAGACACGCGAGCTACCCGCACTCGATGATCTGACCCGGCGCCTGACCGCCGCCGTCCCGCCGCAGCAAGAATTGACCCTGGTACACGGGGACTTTCACCTGCGCAACGTGATCACCTCACCGGAGAGCGGCGAGGTGATCGCGGTGCTGGACTGGGAGTTGTCCACCCTCGGTGACCCGCTGGCCGACATGGGCAGCCTGCTGGCGTATTGGCCGCAGGTCGGTGAAGAGCACATCGCCGGGGAGTTTGTCATCAGCACCCTGGAGGGCTTCCCGGACCGGGCAGAGCTGGCCCGGGTGTATCTGGACGAGACCGGTCGCGACGCGGCGTCGCTGCAGTACTGGCATGCGCTTGGACTCTGGAAGGTCGCGATCATTGCCGAGGGCATCGTGCGGCGGGTGCTGGACAACCCGGCGAACAAGGCCGCCGCCGGCACTCCGATCACCGCCTGGATCGATGCACTGGTGGACAAGGCCCGCGGGGTCGCTGACGAGTCGGGTATCTGACATCGTCATCGGATGACCCGAACCCGAGAACCCGATCTGGTCGACGGAGTTCCGCGCCGGCGTATAGCGGTGGCGGCGATGGTCGGCACCACGATCGAGTTCTACGACTTCTACGTTTATGCGGCCGCCGCGGTCACCGTCTTCCCGCACTTGTTCTTCCCCAAGGGCAGCCCCACGGCGGCGCTGTTGGCCTCGTTGGCGACGTTCGGCTTGGCTTTCGTGGCCCGGCCGGTGGGGTCGATCCTGTTCGGTCACTTCGGTGATCGGCTGGGCCGCAAATCCACCCTGGTCGCCTCCTTGTTGCTCATGGGTGTCGCTACGTTCCTGATCGGCGTGCTGCCCACCTACCGGCACATCGGTCTGCTCGCCCCCGTGCTGCTGGCCACCCTGCGGTTCTGCCAGGGTTTGGCGCTCGGCGGCGAATGGAGCGGTGCGGCGCTGCTGGCCACCGAAACCGCCAAACCGGGCCGCCGGGCGACGGCGGGAATCTGGCCGCAACTGGGTGCGCCGCTGGGCTATCTGCTCGCCACCACGATCTTCCTGATCCTGTTCACGTGGTTGCCCGCCGGTGCGGACGGGACCGGGCCATTTCTCACTTGGGGCTGGCGCATTCCGTTCCTGCTGAGCGCCGTCATGGTGGCGGTCGGCTTGTATGTGCGGCTGCGGCTCACCGAAACCCCGGTCTTCGCCCAGGCGAAGGCCGCCGGTGCGCAGGTGAACGCTCCGATCGCCCAGCTACTGCGGGGCAGCTGGCGCCGGCTGATCATCGGCACGCTGGTGATGGTGGTGCCCTACACGCTCTTCTACACCGTGACGACCTGGAGCTTGAGCTACGGGACCGCCAAACGCCCGCCCGAGGGCTTCGGGCTGGGCTACGGCTACGCCGAATTCCTCGGACTGCAGCTGATCGCCGTGCTGTTCTTCGTGGCTGTGCTGCCGATCGTGGGGAGGCTGGCCGACCATTTCGGCCGCCGCCCACTGCTGTTGTTCTTTACCGCCGGGATCATGGTGTACGGAGCCACCTTCGGCGTATTTCTGAAGCCGACCGCCTCCGTCGGGGTGATGCTGGCCTTCCTGATCATCGGGATGACGTTGATGGGCTTGGCGTTCGGCCCGATGAGTGCGGTGCTGCCCGAACTGTTCCCGACCAATGTGCGCTACACCGGTTCGGGGGTCGCCTATAACGCGGCGAGCATTCTGGGGGCGGCGGTGGCGCCGTTCATCACCACCTGGCTGGTCACCAGCCACGGCGTGACCTGGGTGGGCGGCTACCTGTCGATTGCGGCCGCGTGCTCGTTCGCGGCGCTGCTGGCGATGCGGGAGACTCGGGATACCGAGCTGGATGCGGTGCCTTGACGACGTCAACGGCGTGGCGCGCCGAACCAGCGGGTTAACGCGGCCTCCAGGGCCGGTTGCTCGGAGAGTTTGAACTCATCTGTCGCCCAGGCGATATAGCCGTCGGGGCGGATCAGCATGGCCGCCGCCGGGGGCTCGGGCATCGCAGCGGTGACAGCGTCGACTCGATCGGCCCACGGGCGCGCCTCCGCTGCCGCGGTGCCGTCGGCCAAGTCGAGTAGCACGGCGCGCCCGCGGTGCAGCAGTTCGGCGACCCGGCGGCCGTCGTCGAATCTGAGATCGGGCACGTGCCACCCGGACAACCGGTGGCCGTCTCCGACGTCATAGCGGACATCGCTGCCGGCGAGCAGTTCGGCGAGATGCTCGGCCACCGCCGGGATGGCGGTCAGCTCAGCGAAAAGTTCTCGCAGCGCGGCGACATGCGGCCCGGGCGATACCAGTGCGGTCTGGGCCATCGAATGCATCATGACCCGCTGCCCCAGCGGCTGACGCTCCGACTCGTAGGTGTCCAGCAATCCGTCGGGCGCCCAGCCATTGATCTGGGCAGCCAACTTCCAGCCGAGGTTGGCGGTGTCCTGCAACCCCAGATTGAGCCCCGGCCCGCCCATCGCGCTGTGGACATGAGCGGCGTCGCCGAGCAGCAACACCCGGCCGGCGCGGTAGCGCTCGGCCTGCCGGCTGTTCTGCCCGTCGATCCGGCGCAGCGCATGCGGGCCCGGGCCCGACGGTTCGTCAAACGGGACGTCGACGCCCAGGATGCGCTGCAGGCTTTCGCGGAGTTCGGCAAGCGTCATCGGGCCTGACTCGTCTGACGGGCCGAATTCCAGCGTTCCCAGCAGCGACCGGTCGGGGTCCAGATCGCCGAACACCACCATCCCGCAGTCGAACCTGTTGTGGCCAAAAGAAATCCGACCAGCACCCGGTATTTGCAGACTCCGGTCGGCGGCGCGCAGGAACTCGGGGATCTGCACGTGCGCCAACCGTGAGACCGTCGGCGCCGTAATCCCGGGAAAGTCGATTCCGGCTGCCTTGCGCACGATGCTTCGGCCCCCGTCGGCGCCCACCAGATAGTCGACCGTCAGGGCGTAGTCGCCATCGACGGAGCTGACGGTAGCCACCACCGCGTCGTCTCGGGCATCGAGTCCGGTGAGCCGGTGTCCCCAGCGCACCTCTACGCCCAGCTCGCCGGCCCGTTCCAGGAGCAGCCGCACCAATCGCGGCTGCGGCACCGGCAGCAGGTACATCGGATTGGCCCGTGCACTGGTGAAGCTGAGCGACAGGTCCAGTGCCATCCCGGCGAACATCCATGCCGGTACGGGCTGCGGTGGTCCGTCGGCGCCGCTGAACCTGTTGTAGAGCCCCCGTAGGTCGAGCATCCGAACCACCTGCCCGACAAGGCCGTTGGCCTTCGGCTCGGAGGTGGGGCCGGGCAACTCGTCGAGCACGACGGGCCGGATTCCGGCCAGTGCCAGCTCGCACGCCAGCATCAGCCCGTTGGGTCCGGCGCCCGCGATGACGACGGGGTCCTGCGGTGCAGCGGTCATGCTCAGTCCTTCCTATCGGCGGGTGCCGGAAGTCCGGCGGCGACGTCGGCGAACGCGGCACGCAACAACCGCGGATAGGCGACCGGGGGATCCACCGTCACGTAGCTGTCGATGGTGGCCTCGATGACCGCGTGGATCACGGCTACCGCCAGGCGCGGATAGGTGTCGCGCTGCGGATCGGTGCCGGTACGTTCGGCGATCGCCGCGGCGAAGTCATCGAACAGGCTGCGGGGGAAGGAGTTACGGAGGTCGCGGTCGGTCAGCGCCGAGCGGAGCACGGCAAGCTGAGCACGATCCGGCGGACCGTACGCGTCGCCCTTGGCGGCGGCGAAATCGTCTTGGACCGGTCCGACGATCGCTTCGGTGATCGACGTCCACAGCGGCTCGTCGTAGGGGCGCTCACGCAACAGGGCGACACTGCGGCGCAGGCGCTCGGTCTGGCGATAGGCGAGCGCTTCGTACTTGGTGGCGAAGTAATTGCTGAAGGTCCGCGGCGACACGCCCGCGAGGCCGGCGATGTCTTCCCTGGTGACATTCTCCAGGCCGCGCTCGAGCGTCAGTTGCAGCGCGGCGTCGGAGAGGGCACGACGAGTGTCGACCTTCTTGCGCTCCCGTAACCCGGTCATACCGCCACCGTACAGGAATATTGCCCATCAGGCAAAAATGCCTTTTAGGCAATAAATGGGGCTTACTCGGCCAGCGCCCCACCGAACAGCTCACGCATCGCCGCCCAGTGCCGGGCCGCGACGTCGGCGTCATAGGACGCGTTATCGGGAACCGCGAACCCGTGCGCGGCGGGATAGAACTCGACGTTGTGCATGACGCCGGCGGCACCCAGCGCCGCGTCCAGAGTCGCGGCCTGCGCTTTCGTGAACGATGCGTCGTTCTCGGCGCCGGCCACATAAACGGTGGCCGCCATCCGGTCGGCCAGCAGGTGCGGGCTGTCGGCGGCATCGGTGACCAGGGCGCCGCCGTGGGACGACGCCGCCGCCGCCACCCGCCCCCGAACCCCC
>CAXYUC010000114.1:0-14633 GCA_964292075.1 uncultured Mycolicibacter sp. | reverse complement strand
AGCACGCCGGCCGGTGCACCGCTGGCAAGGGCACGCAGATATTCCTCCGGCGCCGGCATGGCCACGGCGAGCAGACGGACCGCGCCGGCGGTCACCGTCGGCAGCAGCGGCCCCGGCAGGGACACCGTTCCCGCGGCCTCCAAGACCGCGGCGACGTCGAGCAACCCCCCGCCCTGTCCGCCGTACTGTTCGGGCAGGTGAATCGCGTGAAATCCGTTGGCTACCAGTTCGTCCCACCATGCCGGCAGTTCCCCGGCCGCCAGCGCGTCGAAGGCCTTGCGGGTGTCGGCCATGGGTGCGTGCCGGCCGGCGAACTGCCGCAACGACTCGCCGAGCTGACGTTGTTCGGCGCTGAGCGTCACGCTCACGAGCTCTCCTCATGTTCTCCACGCGCGGTCCACTGGGACTGGATACCCGCGGCGGTCTCTCGCACGGCCGCACCGAGATCGGCGACCTCCGTGGCGGTCAGGGCTGTGAACGGGGCAACTCCCACCGACATCGCGACCGCCCCGTCGATGTCGCGGACCGGTGCCGAGACACTGGCGATCGGATGCCGCTCGGTACCACCGAGCTCGTCGGGCAGGTAATCGACCTCGGTGAGATCGGCGAAGGCCGTGGCCACCCGGGCGGTGATCTCATCGGGCTCGCCGTCGGCGGCCAGCGCCTGCAACGCCGAGTACACCCGGACATATTCGCGGCTCATCCGGTCGATCGCATAGCCGCGCCGACCGACCTCCTCGAGTACGGCAGCCAGCCGGCGCCGCAGCCGCGGAGACGGCGCGCCCAGCCCGGAGAGCCATTCCTTCTTGACCTGCTCGCCGGCCCCGGCGAGGAACTCACGGCCAAACGGCGCCACCAGCGGGATCCGGAATCCGGCGCCCAGCCGCAGCCCGACGATCGACTCACCGACCGAATCGGTCACCACCACCGTCGTGCCCTGGCGAACACCGAGGATCACCTGTCGGCCGACCGTGTCGAAGAGCCGCTGCAACTCCGGCCGGAATGCCTTCCGGTTGACCGGGCGAGCCAACGCGGCCAGGGCCGGCCCCCAGCAATAGCCGCCCGAATGCCGGTCCCGCACCAGCCATTGCCGGTTGGACAAGGTCGCGAGGATTGCGTGACTGGTGCCGTGGCTGATGCCCAGGGTGTGCGAGATCTCCGAGAGGGAGAAATGCCGTTCCGGGTCGGCGGCCAGCAGCTCCAGGATCCGGATCACGCGCTCGGTCGGCGGCGAAGAGACCGCACGAACCGCGCCGCCCCCACCTGTCGCTGCCGTCATACTTTCGAAACCTACGTCGAATAGTCGACGCTGGCAAACCTAGCAGTCGCCTTAGCCGGCCCCCAACCGCGCAGCACTGGTCGCGCACATACTTAGGGGCGCCTTACCGTGATCTTTACGGCAGTGAGATGTCAACGAACCGACGCCAAAAGATGCAGGTAGCTTCGACGGCAATGAACCGGTCGTCAGACCAGAAAGGAACTTCCCGCAGTGGCAAAGCAGCCAGTCGCCCAGAAACGGCAACGGCGCGAACGTGGATCGATCAACCCCGATGACATCATCGAGGGCGCGTTCAAGCTCGCCCAACAGATCGGGGTCGACAACCTGAGCATGCCATTGCTCGGCAAGCAGCTCGGCGTCGGCGTGACGAGCATCTACTGGTACTTCCGCAAGAAGGATGACCTTCTCAATGCGATGGCCACCCGGGCCCTGAGCCAGTACACCTTCGCCACCCCGTACGTGGAGGCCACGGACTGGCGCCGCACGCTCAGCAATCACGCACACAGCATGCGAGCGACGTTTCTGGAGAACCCGATCCTGTGCGACCTCATCCTGATTCGGGCCGCATTGAGTCCGCGGACCGCACGCCGCAGCGCCCAGGAAGTGGAGCGCGCGATCGCCAGCCTGGTGGAGGCCGGCCTTTCGCCCCAGGACGCCTTCGACACCTATTCGACGGTCTCGGTGCACACCCGTGGGTCGGTGGTCCTGCAGCGCCTCTACGAGAAGACCCGGCTATCGGATGCCCGGGGGACGTCCGATTTCGACGAGGCTCCCGTTATCGACCCAGTAGCGACCCCGCTGCTGGCGGCGATCACCAAGCAGGGTCGTCGGGTCGGCGCAGCCGACGACGCCAACTTCGAATACGGTCTCAACTGCATCCTCGATCAAGCCGAGCGGCTGATCGAGAAGAACACCAAGCCGGCACGGCGTGGCGCCGCGCCGGCTTCGTCCGCAAGGGCTCGTTAGGCCTCCATCACGACAACGCCGTGCCCTACGAATAAGCACCGGCCAGCGGCTCTCAGCCGGCGACGCCGACCCCGTAGCCCAAAGTGCTCTTGGTCTCCAGGTATTCGTGGAATCCGGCGTCGCTCCATTCGCGGCCGTTGCCGCTGCGCTTGTAGCCGCCGAACGGTGCGTTCAGGTCGAAGGCGTGGTTGATCGCGACCCAGCCGGCCCGGATCCGGCGGGCGATTGCCCGCGCGGCGTCGATGTCGGCGCCCGAGACATAGCCGGCCAGACCGTACTCGGTGTCGTTGGCGATCTCGACGGCCTCGTCGAGATCGTCGTAGCCGAGGATGCACAGCACCGGACCGAAGATCTCCTCGCGCGCGATCGTCATCTGGTTCGTCACATGCGCGAAGACCGTCGGTCGGACGAAGTAGCCGGTGTCGAGCCCGGCCGGCCGGCCGGCGCCGCCGGCAGCCACCGTGGCACCCTCGGCGATGCCCTGCTCGATCAGGCCCTGCACCTTGGCGAACTGCGCCGCTGACGCCACCGGGCCGATCGCCTTCGGATCGGCGGGGTCGCCGACCTTCACCTGTTCGGCGACCGCATGAGCGATCGCGATGGCCTCGTCCATCCGCGAGTTCGGCACCAGCATCCGGGACGGCGCGTTACAGCTCTGCCCGGAGTTGACCATCATGGTCGACACCCCGGCGGTGACGCTGTCGACGAATGCGTCGTCGTCGAGCACGATGTTGGCGCTCTTGCCACCCAGCTCCTGGGTCACCCGCTTCACGGTCGGCGCGGCGTTCTCTGCCACCGCGACGCCGGCGCGGGTGGAGCCGGTGAACGACACCATGTCGACGTCCGGGTGCCGCGACAGCGCCACGCCCACTCCGGGTCCGTCGCCGTTGACCATGTTGTACACGCCGGCCGGGACGCCCGCGGCGGCCATGATCTCGGTGAAGATCTGGGCCGAGAACGGCGCGACCTCAGAGGGCTTCAGCACCATGGTGCAGCCGGTGGACAACGCCGGGTAGACCTTCACCGCGATCTGGTTCAGCGGCCAGTTCCACGGTGTGATGAGCCCGCATACCCCGATCGGGTCGCGTTCGACCAGGGTGTCTCCGCGCTGCTCGCTGAACGAGAAGTTCTTCAGCGCATCGATCGCGGTGACGAGATGACCGGCCCCGAGGTTGACCTGGACTCCGGCGGCCAGGCTGGGCGGCGCCCCCATCTCCTCGCTCACCGCGTCGGCCAGGTCGCCGCTGCGCCGTTGGTACTCGGCGAGGATCGCCTGCAGCAGATCCAGCCGCTCCGCGCGGCTGCTCTGCGACCAGCTGCCAAAGGCGCGCCGGGCTGCGGCCACCGCGAGGTCGACGTCTGCCGCGGTACCGAGTGCGATCGTCCCGCAGACCTTTTCGGTGGCCGGGTTGTCGACGTCGAGCGTCTTCGCTTCGGCCGGGTTCACCCACCGGCCGCCGATGTAGAACTGGGTGTATTCGCGCATCACAACACTCCTTCGACTACTGCGCGAGCAGCGCCGCCCGCGTCAGCCGCCCAGCCGGGGCGATCATCCGGGTCACCGCCGCCGCGGCGGCATAGTCGGCCACGTCGGCGGTGCCATAGATTCCGCCGATCGACGAGGTCAACACCATGCGACCGTAGCCTGCGTCACACATGGCGCCGACGGCCGCCCGCGCCACAGGGAATGCGCCACGGGGCGCGAACACGTGCCCGAGACGACCCGCGCCTTGATGGACATTCACATCGACGGCGGGCATATTGACTGCTTATGTTGCCAAGAAAAGCCTTAGAGGATGGTGTGCCGTCCGGTCAACGCCGGGGCCGCTGGTCGGGGGTCCCACTGGCCGAGCGTCAGGCCCTGCGCCGCGACGAATTCATCGCCGCCGGCGTACAGCTTCTTGGCGACGCAAACGGTCCCACCCTGACCATCCGGTCGGTCTGCCGCGCGACTGGGCTGACCGAACGCTACTTCTACGAGAGCTTCACCGACCGCGACGAATTCGTGCGCGAGATATACGACGACGTATGCACTCGCGCGTTGGCGACATTGCTGTCGGCCCACGACCCTCGCGAGGCGGTGGAATGCTTCGTCACGATGATGGTCGACGACCCGGCCCGCGGCCGGGTTCTGTTACTCGCCCCGGAGAGTGAACCGATCCTGTATCGCGCCGGAGCGAGATGGATGCCGGACTTCATCGTGATGCTGCAGAACACCCTCACCCGAATCAGCGAACCGGCTGTCCAGCAGATGGTGGCGACCGGGCTGATCGGCGCCCTGACCACCCTGTTCGCCGCCTATCTGAACGGCCAGCTCACGGCCAGCCGGGCCCAATTCATTGATTTCTGCGTCGACATGCTGCTCAGCGCACGGGCCCAACGGTAGGACCGGACGGGGACAACCACCCAAACACGCACCGTGAAAAACTTGATGCTACCGACCGACACAGATATATTGCCTGCAACTAGTCGACACAGATATCTGGGGAGCTGGCATGACGCGGGAATGGTCCGACGTGGAGTTGCTGCACGAGCTCGAGCCTGTCGTGGAGAAACTCATCAACCGACACTTCTCCATGGCCAAGGACTGGAACCCCCACGACTACATCCCTTGGTCGGACGGCAAGAACTACTACGCGCTCGGCGGGCAGGATTGGCATCCTGAGCAGTCGAAACTGTCCGAGGTCGCCCGTACCGCGATGGTGCAGAACCTGCTGACCGAGGACAACCTGCCCTCATATCACCGCGAGATCGCGATGAACTTCACCATGGACGCCCCCTGGGGCACCTGGGTCAACCGCTGGACCGCAGAGGAGAACCGCCACGGTATCGCCCTGCGCGACTACCTGGTGGTCACCCGCAACTGCGACCCCATCGAACTGGAGACGCTGCGGATGGAGACCGTCAACCGCGGTTTCAGCCCGGGCCAGAACCACCAGGTCCAAGACGACCTGTTCGCAGAGAGCCTGTTCGACTCGGTCATCTATGTCAGCTTCCAGGAGCTGGCCACCCGGATCTCGCACCGCAACACCGGCCAGGCCTGCAACGATCCCATCGCCGACCAGCTGCTGGCGCGGATCTCGCACGACGAGAACCTGCACATGATCTTCTACCGCGACATCAGCGCCGTCGGCTTCGACCTCGCGCCCGAACAGGCGATGCGCTCGCTGCACCGGGTGCTGGCCAACTTCCAGATGCCCGGATTCGTCGTCCCGGAATTCCGCCGCAAGGCCGTGATCATCGCGGTCGGCGGTGTCTACGACCCGATGATCCACCGCGACGACGTGGTGATGCCGGTGCTGAAGAAGTGGGGCATCCTCGAACGCTCCTTCACCGGCGAAGCGGCTCGCTACCAGGAGGAGATCGGCAAGATCGTCGCCGAGTTGGACGACACCTGCGCGAAATTCGAGCTGGCCAAGCAACGCCGGCTCGAGCGGGAGGCCAAGATGGCCGAGAAGCGCGCCGCCAAGAAGGTGCTGGAGCCATCAGCGTCGTAGGTCTGGCGGCGGCGCGGCCCGCGCTGCGGATCGGTTCGCTTCAGCTCGCCAGCCCCGTGGTGCTGGCCCCGATGGCCGGCGTCACCAACGTCGCATTCCGCACGCTCTGCCGCGAGCTGGAACAATCCCGGGCCGGAACGGTCAGCGGGCTCTACGTCTGCGAGATGGTGACCGCACGCGCGCTCGTCGAACGGCACCCCGCCACCCTGCACATGACGACGTTCGCGCCGGGCGAATCACCGCGCTCGCTTCAGCTCTACACCGTCGACCCAGACACCACCTACGCCGCGGCGAAGATGATCGCCGATGAAGGTCTCGCCGACCACATCGACATGAATTTCGGCTGTCCGGTGCCCAAGGTGACCCGCCTCGGCGGCGGGTCGGCACTGCCCTACAAGCGCCGGCTGTTCGGCAATATCGTCGCCGCAGCAGTGCGCGGCACGGCCGGCACCGACATTCCCGTGACCGTGAAATTCCGGATCGGCATCGACGACGCCACCCACACCCATCTGGACGCCGGGCGCATCGCCGAGGCCGAAGGTGCCGCGGCGGTGGCGCTGCACGCCCGGACCGCATCGCAGCGCTACTCCGGCACCGCCGACTGGGAGCAGATCGCGGCGCTCAAGGCGCAGGTCCGTTCGATTCCGGTTCTGGGCAACGGCGACATCTTCGAGGCCGGCGATGCCTTGGCCATGATGGCAGCCACCGGATGCGACGGTGTGGTGATCGGCCGCGGCTGCCTGGGGCGCCCGTGGTTGTTTGGCGAGCTCTCGACGGCTTTCGCGGGCCGGCCCGCCCCCACGCCTCCCACGCTGGGCGAAGTCGCCGACATCATCCGCCGCCACGGCGAGCTGCGGGCCCAGCCTTTCGGCGAGGACAAGGGCATGCGCGAGATCCGCAAGCACGTGGCCTGGTACCTGCACGGGTTCCCCGCCGGTTCCGACCTGCGGCGCGAGCTGGCGATGGTGACCACGCTGGCCGAGCTCGACGAATTGCTGACGCAGCTGGACGGATCGATCCCCTTCCCCGCGGCTGCCACCGGCCCTCGCGGACGCCAGGGATCTCCGGCCAAGGTCACCCTGCCCGAAGGGTGGTTGGACGACCCCGACGACTGTGCGGTGCCAACCGGGGCGGACATTATGCACTCAGGTGGCTGAAATGAGACTTTGTCGACATCGCGTGTCTGGAAAGTTCTCAGTAGACTAAGTACCTTATTACCCCAGGCAGGGATTGCCCCTGCGAGGGCAGACGCAGGCGCGGAGACCAATGCCGATCATCCACACCGCGCCGACGTGCGATGGACGCGCGCCCGTACCAAGGACTCGGAGGCCCCTGAGGACATGAGTGACGGCGATTACGCCACTCCTGGCCGTTGGGCACCGGAGGGCCAGGACGACGGCGACCATCAGCTGATGACGATGACGCCGTCCGGCCCCGCACCCTGGGAACGCTGGAAGAACCCGTCCTCGGAGGACCCCAGCCCCCGCCGGCGCGGGTCGCGGCGCCACGGTGGCAACGGCTCGGTGAGCGTTGCTGAACTAATCGCCAGGGTCAACGCCGACGCCCCGCCGTCCAGCGGGCGCAACCAGCACCGCACCGTCCCGGACTCCCCCGTACCTTCAGAAGCATCCGAGATACCCGACATCGCCGAAGTGGCCTACCCGTCGGAAGTGCCCGACCTCGACCGTATTCACGGCACGTCACTCCTTCCGGCCGTCACCCCAGACCAAGACGCCCCAGACCAAGACGAGTGGGCACCCACTACCGAGCTGCCGGGTCTGTACGGCGGCCCCAGCTTCGCCTCTCCTCCGTCGAGCCTCGCTGAACCACCGGCGCCCGAGATGCCGCCGGCGCGCATCGACCCGCCTCGCCGCACCGGCCCGGCAGACGTCGAACCGCACCCGCACGCACCCCACCACCGGGCGAAGCTCGCGGGCCGGGCGGTCGCCGCCATGATGGCGATTCTGGCTCTGGTGCTGACCGGGTCGGCCTGGCAGTGGAGTGCGTCGAAAAACCGCAGCCTCAACCACGTCAGTGCGCTGGACCCCAACTCGCACGACATTCTCGATGCGGCCGGCCAGTACGGTGACGAGAACTTCCTGATCGTCGGTGCGGACACCCGAGCCGGTGCCAACAGCGAGATCGGTGCCGGCAGCACCGATGACGCCGACGGCGCCCGCTCCGACACCATCATGCTGGTCAACATCCCGGCGAATCGTAAACGCGTGGTGGTGGTGTCGTTCCCGCGCGACCTGGCGATCACTCCGATCCAGTGCGAGGTCTGGAACTCCGTGACCGGCGCCTACGGCCCGATCTACGACGAGGAAACCGGAACCTACAGCGACGACATCGTCTACACCGAGACGAAGCTGAACTCGACCTACGCCTTTGGCGGGCCGAAGTGTCTGGTCAAGGAGATCCAGAAACTGTCCGGCCTGGCGATCAACCGGTTCATGGCCGTCGACTTCGTCGGATTCGGCAAGATGGTCGACGCGCTGGGCGGCGTCGAGGTGTGCACCCCCAGCCCGTTGTACGACCTTGTGCTGGGCAGCGTCCTGGAGGACACCGGACGCCAGCGAGTCAACGGCGGAACCGCGCTGAACTACGTGCGGGCCCGTCACGTCACCACCGAAGACAACGGCGACTACGGCCGCATCAAACGCCAGCAGCTGTTCTTGTCGTCGCTGCTGCGTTCGTTGATCTCCACCAACACCTTCTTCTCACCGACCAAGCTCAACAACGTGGTCAACATGTTCATCGGCGACAGCTCGGTGGACAACGTCACGACCAAAGACCTGGTGAACCTCGGCCAGTCGTTGCAGAAAGTCGCCGCCGGGCACATCACCTTCGTCACGGTGCCGACCAGTGAGACCGATGAGAACGGTGACGAGGTCCCCCGGATGGACGACGTGCGGGCACTGTTCGACGCCATCATCAACGACGACCCCCTGCCCGGCGAGAACGACCACAACGCGACCTCGGTCCCGACCACGGCGGCAGCCAGCCCCACAACCCCGTCCACTGCCCTGCCCGGATCACCGGCCAGCCCGGCGGCCAAGCCGCTCAGCGAGCAAGTGCACGCGGTGACGACCTCCCCCGCCGATGTCACGGTGCGGGTGTCCAACGCCACCGAGCAGTCCGGCCTGGCCGGCGCCACCTCCGCAGGCCTGCAGCAGTGGGGCTTCAACGTCGACAACGCCGACGACTACCCCGGCACCGTCAAGTCCACCAAAGTGTTGTACTCCCCCGGAAACGAGCAGGCCGCCGCCACGGTGTCCTCGGCGCTGTCGGGCGCACCTATCGAGCGGGTCAGCGGACTGGGCAGCATCGTGCGCGTTGTCCTGGGGTCGGACTTCCGTGCCGTGACCAAACCCGCGGCCAGCGGCTCGCAGGTCAGCGTGCAACTCACCCGCGGCACCAGCGTCGAGCCGACCGAACTGCCCGACGATCTGACCGTCACCAACGCCGCCGACACCACCTGCGAGTAGCGCCCGCTCCCGCCCAACCCGCGAGAATCGCGGTCCACGGTTAGTCTTGAGGGCATGCGAACCGCGTACCACGAGCAACTCTCGGATCTGGCCGAACAGCTCGGCACGATGTGCGGCTTGGCCGGGGCAGCAATGGAACGCGCCACTCAGGCCCTGCTGCAAGCCGACTTGATGCTGGCCGAGCAGGTGATCACCGATCACGAGAAGATCGCCGCGATGAGTACCCGCGCCGAGGAAAGCTCCTTCGTGCTGCTGGCGTTGCAGGCCCCGGTCGCCGGGGATCTGCGCGCCATCGTCAGCTCCATTCAGATGGTGGCAGACATCGACCGGATGGGCGCGTTGGCACTGCACGTCGCCAAGATCACCCGTCGTCGCCATCCGCAACACGCACTGCCCGAAGAGGTCAACGGGTACTTCGCTGAAATGGGCAGGCTTGCAGTCGAGTTGGGCAACAGTGCGCAAGAAGTGCTGTTGTCGCGCGACCCGGAGAAGGCCGCCCGGATCCGCGAAGAAGACGACGCGATGGACGACTTGCACCGGCACCTGTTCTCGGTGCTGATGGACAAGGAGTGGCGGCACGGAGTGGCCGCCGCCGTGGACGTGACGCTGCTGGGCCGGTTCTACGAGCGGTTCGCCGACCACGCGGTAGAGGTCGCTCGTCGGGTGATCTTCCAGGCCACCGGCAAGTTCCCCGACGAGCACACCCTGCCGTCAGGCGAGTAGTGCGTCGATTGCCCGGTAGATGCGCTGTTCGCTGACTGGGCGCGGGGTGCCCAGCTGCTGAGCCCACAGACTCACCCGTAGCTCTTGGATCTGGCGGGCGATGTCACGCACGTCGTTGTCGCGATGGCGCGCCGTCGGCAGGGCCGCCAGCAGGTCACGGTAAGCGTCCTGCACCGCCTGCACCCGGGCCATCCGGTCCCGATCAGCCTGCAGTGCGCGGGGCAGCTGCTCCAACCGGCGACTGGCCGCGGTGAGATAGCGGATGAGGTCGGCCAAATGGGCCCGCCCGGCGGCGGTGACGAACCCCGGCGCCAGCAGCGCGTCCAGCTGGCCGACGATATCGGCGATCGCCTCGGCCTGGCCGGCCGGCGGCTGCGCCGGCAGCGCCAGTTGGGTGTCCCGGGCCGCGGCCAGTACCTGGGCAACTCGCGTCACCACCTCAGCGGTGGTGGGCACCAGCGCGGCGGCTACCCGGCTGCGCAGCGCGACGTACTCGTCGCGGGTCCACACCGGTGCCGGCGCCAACGCATCGGTCGCGGCGTCGGCACAGTCGTCGAGCAGCGCCGTCAGCGACCCGTTCGGGTTCGCCTTGAGCATCAGCCGCGTCTGCGAATCCAGCTGACGCTCCACCGCTTTGACCGGCGAAGGAATGTCACAGCGCAGCAGTCGGCGGATCCCAGGGCCGAGCGCGGACCGCTGCTGCGCCTCGGTGGAGAACACCCGCAGCTCCGCGGTGGCGCCGGCATCGGCAAAAGCCGGGAAGCCACGGACGGCACGTCCGGCCACCATCCGCTGTACGGCCCGCGGCAGCGTGTCCAGGTCTTCCGGCCAGCTGCGCAGCCCGCTGCGCTCCAGTTCCGCGCCGACCACATCGGCGACGGCCTCGCGGGCCGACGCCGCAAGTCGTTCCTGCAAGGCGCCCAGGTCTTTGCCGCGCGCCACCTCGGCGCCGTCGGCGGCCTCCACGGCGAAGGTGACCCGCAGATGCGCCGGCACCTTGGTCAGGTCGAAGGCATCGATCGGAACCAGCACGCCGGTGCGGCGGCGCAGTTCGCGAACCAGCGTCTCCAGCAACGGCTCCCCTTCCGGCCCGATTGCCGATAGCACCGCGCGAGCAGTGTCGGGGGCCGGGACGAAGTTACGCCGCAGATCTTTTGGCAGAGAACGGATCAGCGCAGTGATCAGCTCTTCACGCAGCGCCGGCACTTGCCAGGCGAACTCGTCGCCACCCAGGCGCGCCAGCACATCGATCGGCACGTGGACGGTGACCCCGTCGTCGGCGGCTCCCGGCTCGAAGCGATAAGTCAGCGGCAAGGCGAGATCCGCGGTCGCCCAACTGTCCGGCCGGTCGGCACCGAGTGTCTCCGCGGTCCGCAGCAGCTCGTCGCGGGTGAAGGTCAGCAGGTCGGGCGTGGCCTTCTGTTGCTTCTTCCACCAGCCGTCGAAGTGCCGCGCCGAGACCACCTCGGCGGGAATCCTTGTGTCGTACAGGTCGTAGACGGTGTCGTCGTCGACGATCAGATCGCGACGCCGGACCCTGTCCTCCAGCTCCTGCAGTTGCGTGCGCAGCGCGGCGTTGTCGGCCAAAAACCGGTGCCGACTCACCCAGTCGCCCTCCACCAGCGCATGGCGGATGAACAGGTCGCGGGCCACCATCGGTTCCACCCGGGCGTAGCCGACCCTGCGGCGCGCCACCAGCGGAAGTCCGTAGAGCGTTACCTTTTCGAAGGCCATCACCTCGCCGCGCTTGGCGTCCCAGTGCGGTTCGCTGTAGCTGCGCTGCACCAGGTCTGCCGCGACCCGCTCGACGGCTTCCGGTTGGATGCGCGCAGCGGTACGCCCGAACAGCCGGCTGGTCTCCACCAGCTCGGCCACCATCGCCCAGCGTGGCGGCCGTTTGGCCAACGCCGAACCGGGCGCCAGCACGAATTTCGAGTTGCGTGCGCCGGCGAACTCCCGGCTGTCTTCGCGTCGCATCCCGACGTGCGACAACAACCCGGCCAGCAGCGCAGCGTGGATGGCTGCCGGTTGGGCCGGCTCGCCGGATTCCCGGATGCCGATATCGGCTGCGATGCTGCGCAGCTGCCCCACCAGGTCCTGCCATTCCCGGATCCGCAGATAGTGCAGGAACTCGTTACGACACATTCGGCGAAACGCACTGCCACTCAGAGATTTCCGCTGCTCTGACAGATACGACCACAGGTTGAGGTAGGCGGTGAAGTCGGAATCGTCGTCGACGAACCGGGCATGCTTGGCCCGGGCCGCCACCTCCTGATCGACCGGCCGCTCCCTGGGGTCGGGAATGGTCAGGGCGGCGGCGAGCACCAGCATCTCGCGCACACAGCCCTCGGTCTCGGCAGCCAGGATCATCCGGCCCATCCGCGGGTCCACCGGCAGCCTGGCCAGCCGGCGGCCGACATCGGTGATGGTGCCCTGCGCGGTAAACGCGCCCAGCTCGACCAGCAGCGTGACCCCGTCGCGGATACTGCGCGAATCGGGCGGGTCGAGGAAGCCGAAGTCTTCCACCGCACCCAGCCGCAGCGACGCCATCCGCAGCAGCACTGCGGCCAAGTTGGTGCGCAGCACCTCGGGGTCGGTGTAGCGCGGTCGGGTGTCGAAGTCGACTTCGCTGTAGAGCCGGATGCATACCCCGGGCGCGGTGCGGCCGCACCTGCCGCTGCGCTGCGCGGCGGAGGCCTGCGAGATGGGTTCGATCGGCAGCCGCTGAACCTTGAGCCGGCGACTGTAGCGGGAGATACGCGCGTTGCCCGGGTCGATCACATAGCGGATGCCCGGAACCGTCAGCGATGTCTCAGCCACGTTGGTGGCCAGCACAATCCGCCGACCGGCGCGCGCCCGGGTGAACACCTTCTGCTGTTCGGCAGTGGACAGCCGCGCATACAGCGGCAGAATCTCGGTATTGGGCAGCCCGCCGAGAGCTTCTGCGGTGTCGCGAATCTCGCGCTCGCCGGACAGGAACACCAAGATATCGCCGGGCGGTTCGGCGGACAGCTCGTGCACCGCGTCGACGATCGCCTCGATCTCATCGCGGGTCTCGGTCCGGATGATCTCCTGATCCGGGTCATCCGGGTCATCTCTCGCATCCGAGCCGACCGGCAACTCCAGCGGGCGATACCGGATTTCCACCGGGTAGCTGCGGCCGGACACCTCGACGATCGGCGCGCCGACTCCGCCGCCGAAGTGGGCTGCGAAACGCTGGGGTTCGATGGTGGCCGAGGTGATGATGACCTTCAGGTCAGGGCGGCGCGGCAACAACTCCCGCAAGTAGCCGAGCAGGAAGTCGATGTTGAGGCTGCGTTCGTGGGCCTCGTCGATGATCAGCGTGTCGTAGCGCAGCAGCCGACGGTCCCGTTCGAGCTCGGCGAGCAGGATGCCGTCGGTCATCAGTTTGACCAGGGTCCGATCGGACACCCGATCGGTGAACCGGACCGCATACCCGACGACATCGCCTAGCGGGCTGGCCAATTCGTCGGCGATGCGTTGAGCAACGGTGCGGGCAGCTAGCCGCCGCGGCTGGGTGTGACCGATGGTGCCGCGGATGCCGCGGCCGAGCTCCAGGCAGATCTTGGGCAGCTGGGTGGTCTTACCGGAACCGGTCTCGCCGGCCACCACCACGACCTGGTGGTCCCTGATCGCCGCGGCGATCTCGTCGCGGCGGCCGCTGACCGGCAGGTCGGGATAGCGAACGTCCGGCACCGCAGCGCGCCGTGCGGCAACCAGTGCTTGCGCTTCGCCCATCCGCTCGGCCAGTTTTCGCAACTGCTCAGGCTTTCCGCCGCGCAGGTCCTTCAGCCGCCGCCCGAAGTAGGCCGCGTCCCGGACGGTCAGCTCGTCGAGGAGCGTGCGCAGCTGCGCGACGGACGGTTCGACCACTTCGCGAAGCATACGGGCCGGGCCGACCGACCTGTCATCTGGCATTTAGCCGGTCCATATCGGCATCATCAGAATTCCACCAGAATTCCACCGTTAGATCATGGCCGTTCACCCTACCGCAACCTCAGTTCACCGCATTAAATAGAGAAGTGACCCGGATCGCACGTGATCGCTGCCGAATTATCGGCCGGGTTGATTCGGTGATATCGCCACCCGCGGTCATCACCCTAATTTGTCTGCGAAAGGGCAATGTGAAACTGAACAGAATTGGCGCGACACTGGGCATTATGGCGACCGGCGCGTTGGTGTTATCCGGGTGCGGCAGCGACAAGAACTCCGACACCGCCGAGAAGACCACCTCGAGCTCGGCGGGCGCCGGCGGGAACTGCGGGGGCGGGGAAACGGTGAAGGGCAGCGGAGCCACCGCGCAGCAGGATGCAATGGCCCGGCCACTGCCACACATTCGGCATCTACTGTAGCTATCGTTGCAATTGATGACACCGCCTCCGGCGACCAGGGAAACCCGATCATCGTTAATGTGTTAGCCAATGATTTGTGCGATATTAATCCGGCCTCATTAACTATCCAATCCTATCCGCAAAACGGAACACTTCAGATTGGGGCCAACGGACAAATAACTTACCTTCCAAACGGAAGTTTCTTCGGCAGCGATCAATTTACCTACCAAATATGTTCAAACGCACCTGAAGTATGTGATGTTGCTACTGTAAACATCACAGTGAATCAGGTTTTTAACGATCCATGCGCTGGGGCAACCCAGGCAAA
>CAXYUC010000113.1:0-14674 GCA_964292075.1 uncultured Mycolicibacter sp. | reverse complement strand
CAGGGGACGGGGGGCTCCCACCCCCCCCCCCCCCCTGATGTGGGTTATCCCCAGCGGCGGCCAGGAAGCCAAATATCAAAAAGTTGTTTTTTCCCTTCGCGCTTTGTCCCTCGGATCACCAGAGCGGATCGCGGCCGTTCCAGGCGATGAGCCGGTCGATGGCGGGGGCGTCGTCGGGAACGGGGACAGCTTCGGCGAACGGCATGGCCACCTCTTCCAGGCCCATCGCGGCCGAGATCTGCGCGTAGAGCGCCCGGCGATTCTCGGCCGGCAGGATCCGGTGCGCCGACTGCAACGCGGCGGCGATCACCGTGTCGTCCCAGTCGGGCTGCTGACCGGTCGCCACCGCAAGGTCCCAGGTGTGGACCGTGATCTCGGAGAGGTAGGACGCCAGAATCTCGGCGCCGCTGCCTTGGATCCACGGCAGCGCCATGGGTTGGTGGAGGACGGCGTCGTCGCCCCAGGCGTCGGTGGCGCGTCTGCCGGACTCCTGCCACGCATCGGCCCAGCGATCGTCGGAGACCTGTGGTTCGGCGACGGCGAAGGGGTCCTCGCCGTTGCCGAGCGCGGAAATGCGGTCAAGAACGGCGACCAGGTGAGCCAGCATGGTCTGCACGTCCATCTCGGTGCAGGGCGTCAGGTGAGCGAACTGGTCAGAGCGGACGCCGGCGATAACGGCGCTAGCGGTGGCAACGGCGCGGTCGAGAAGGGGCCGGGGGTCGGTGGGAGGGGCTGCGGGAGAACTGGTCGGTTTGGTCATGGCGCCATTGTTGCGGCCATAACCGGACATCTTGTGGCCAGTTTTATGTGCGAGTCTGCTGGGGTGCGAGCTGATCGGCTGCTAGCCACCCTGCTGCTGCTGCAACAACGCAAGCAGGTCACCGCGCCGGAGGTCGCCCGGGAACTGGAGGTGTCCGAGCGCACCGCCCGCCGCGACCTCGAAGCGCTCAGCGTCGCCGGGGTCCCGGTGTACTCCATGCAGGGCCGAGGTGGCGGGTGGCGCCTGCTGGGCGGCGCTCGTACCGACCTCTCGGGTTTAACCGCGAGCGAGGCTCGCGCCCTCTTTCTGGTCGCTGGACCCGCGTCGGCGGCAACCCCGGAAGTCAAGGCCGCTCTGCGCAAGCTCGTCCGCGCGCTGCCCGAGCCCTTCCGGGCGCAGGCCGAGGCCGCCGCGACATCAGTGGTGGTGGATCCACGGCACTGGGGGGCCAGTCAGGTGGTGCCGCGGCCACCGCAGTTTCTCGACGACCTACAAGAGGCAGTGATCCGCGGCGTCCAGATACGGCTCGGCTACGTCGACCGCCAAGGCGCCGAGACCGAGCGGACTGTCCACCCCCTGGGCATCGTCGCCAAGGGCCCGACCTGGTACCTGGTTGCCCATACGGAGGCCGGTCGACGGACCTTCCGGATCGACCGGGTCTCGTCGGTCGAGTTCACCGACGACCCCGTGCAGCGGCCGCAGGGATTCGACCTTGCGCAGAGCTGGCGCGAGATCGCCGACGAGGTCGACCGCAAACGCACCCCGATCGAAATCCAGGCCCTGTGCGTTCCCGACGGGCTCGGCCTGCTCCGGATGATGCTCGGGGGCCGCCTTGAGGTGGGCGGCTCCACGCCCGATGGCCGGATCGAGGTGGTGATCCGCGGCCACAGTGAATACGCCCTCGCCGGCCAGCTCGCGGGGCTGGTCGAATGGCTCGACGTGACCGGTCCGCAGGGCGTACGTGACCAGCTGGCCGCCATCGGGACCGCGCTGGGGGCGCGGTACCGGTGGGCGCCCGCCTCAGTACACCGTCGCCACGTTCTCCTTGGCCCAGCGCTTCTCGGCGTCCGATCCGCCCGGCGGCGGAACGAGCCCGTTGATCATCCACAGTTCCTCGCTGGTCTCGTCGACGTGGAATTCCGAGTGCACGCCCGGGTGCCGCTCGAGCGTGGGAGTAAGGATCTGGTTGATCCATTCGGTGATTCGCCGGCGGCTTTCGGGGTCAACGGCGTGCCGGGCGATGTGGTCGATGACGACGCGAACGCCGACCTGAGTCGGCTCGCCACCGACATAGAAGTCCTCCGGTGCGATCTCGTGGAAGACGGTGACCACATAGAAGCGCGGCAAGCCCGCACTCTCGTAGCGGTCGGTGATGCGGGACGCCAGCGCGCGCTTCTCCTCGGCGTCGAAGATCCCGGGAGTGTGGTGAATTGTCCACAGTGGCATGACGGTTCAGTACTCCTTGGTTGGTTCGGGCGTGCTCAGTGCGACAGAGCGAACGACAGGTTCTCGACCGGACCGGACAGCGCGGCCTTGACGCCGACAGACACGTCGTCGGCCAGCACCTCAACGGCACCGGATTCCACGCCGTCGACGATCCGCCGCGCCACTTCGGCCGGCGTCACCTTGGGTCCGGACATGTCGGAGACCATGTCGGTGTCGATCAAGCCGGCGTGCACGCCGACCACCTGTGTGTGCTGCGCCGCCAGTTCGATGCGCAGCGAGTTGGTCACCGACCAGGCGGCGGCCTTGGAAGCGCCGTAGGCGCCGGAGCCGGCCATCCAGGACAGCACCGAGTGCATGTTCACCAGCGCCCCTCCCCCGTTGGCCGCCAGGATCGGCGCGAACGCACGCGCTAGGCGCAGCGGCCCGAAGACGTTGACGTCAAAGGTTTCGGTGATCCGCTCGAAGGAGCCGCTCAGCAGTGGGTCCGGCAGCAGCACGCCCGCATTGTTGAACACCAGCTCGGCATCGCCGGCCGCCTCGGCCAGGGCCGCGACTGACTCGGGGGACCCGACCTCTAGTTCCAGTGGCACCACCTGCGGCCGCTCATCGGTGAATGCGGTGCGTGCGGTCGAGTAGACCTTGCGGGCTCCGCGCGCCAAGAGTTCGTCGACCAGGGCTGCGCCCAGTCCGCGCCGTCCGCCGGTGACCACCGCGACCTTTCCCTGTACTGCAACCATTTCCCGATCCTCTCTTACTGACTAACGACTTCGTTAGTAAGAGCAAAGCACTCCACGCTGGATAACGCAAGTGTTAGTCACGTAAGCTGGACCACATGGAGTTCGAACCCCGGTTGCGCGACCGAGCGCGCTGGTCCACCGGCGATGCGTGTTCGGTGGCCCGGCTGCTCGATGTGCTGAGCACCAAGACCGCGTTCCTGGTCGTGCGGGAATGCTTCTACGGCACCAGTCGATTCGAGGACTTCATGTCGCGCATCGGCGCCTCAGCACCGGCGGTGTCGCGCGCACTCAAGCAGCTCGAGGCCGCCGGAATCATCACGCGGGTCCCCTACCAGGAGGCCGGGCAGCGGGCCCGAGACGAGTATCGGCTGACACCCGCAGGCGAGGATCTCTTGCCCGTGATGCTGGCTTTGACCCAGTGGGGCGACAAGTACCTGCAAGACGGAACGCCGCCACTGAGCTTCGTCGATGCGACCACCCAGCGCCGGGTGGGCGTACGCGTCACCGACGATCTGGACGGCCCGAAGACCGACGCTGACGACATCGAGATCCGCTGGAACCCGCCGCCTCGATCACGCTGAGGCGCTTAGCAACCCGCCGTGATCACGGTCTCGGCGAACTCGGCAATGGACTCCGGTGGCGCGAAATCAGCGAACCAGACGTAGAACCGTTGTGCCCCCTGGCTTTCAAGGAAACGGAAGTGTTCGACCAGCGCGGCGCAATCACCGCACACCAGGCCCGATCCCAGCCGACCGAATCGCCGCTGGGCGGTCTCCGCTACCGCGGCCACGTCCTGATCGTGTCGGGCGAAACCCACCATCTGCTGCACCGAGGCGCGCGCCGACCCGATCGACGGCAGCAACTCCGGCAACTTGTGCACGTGCGTCGCCGGCAGATTCCACCAGTCGGCGTACCGACGGGTCAGCTCGAGCATGCGGGGGCCGACCCCGCCCAGTACCAGCGGGATCGGCGCGGTCGGCACGGGAAACTGGGCCCGCTCCCCCTCGCTGCTCCAGTACTCACTCAACAGCGCCAGCGTCTCCCCCAGCGCGTCGACGCGCTGCCGCGGGCCGGCGGTGCTGATCCCGTACTTGACCAGCTCGTCGGGCATCGAGCCGGAACCCAGGCCCAGCTCGAAGCGTCCGCCGCTGGCCGCGGCCAAGGTGGTCGCCTGCTTGGCCAGCACCGCCGGGTGCCGGAACCCGGCGCACAACACCACGTGGCCGACCTTGATCCGTTCGGTATGCGCGGCGACCCAGGTGGCCACGGTCATCGCCTCCCACAGCGGCGACGCGGGATCCATCGGGGTGTCCAGGTGGTCGAGGAAAGCCACGCCGTCGAAACCGGATGCCTCGGCCACCCGTGCGCGTGTCACCAGGTCGTCGAGGTCGATCCTGGTCTGCGGGAGGTACAAGAACCACTCGGTCATCGCTTGCCCTTCGGTGTCGCGGTCGTGGGCGCCTGCCGCAGTCCCGGCAACACGTAGCGGCGCAGATGTCCTCGCACGGCCGCCGGGTCGTCGGGGTCCATGTGGTTTCCCGGCACGCTGCCCAGGCTGATCATCACCCGCGCGACCCATTCGCTCGCCTCGGGAATGTCGGTGTCGGGGTGGATGTCTCCGCCGTCGACGGCGGCCTGCACGAAGGGCTGCCAGAACGCTGCGAGGTCGGGCACCAGGCCGCGAACGCCGGCCCCGGCGCACGCGGTGAACTCATCCGGTTCGGCGGTGCGCAGTCGCATCAGTAGTGTGCCGGGATCGTCGTAGGCGCGGCGGCCGATCTGGACGCCGGCCACCAGCTGGTCCTCGAAGTCGGTGAGCGTCGACAGCTCGGCGCGGGTCTGCGCCCAGCTGGTCTCGATCAGCCGAATGATCGCCGCGCCGACCAGCGTCGGCTTGTCCGGGAAATTCCGGTACAGCCAGGCCCGGGAAACCCCCGCCGCCTGAGCGACGTCGATCATCGTCGTCGCTCGAATCCCCTTGTCGGCCAGTAGCTTCTCAGTCGCATCGAGAAGCCGGTCGGTGGTCGACGGGGATGCGGGCGACCCTGACGCTGCGTTCACGACCACCTCCTGGCTGGTAAGCCTAGCAAGGGGTAGACACATTCGCAGATGTGTGTACTATTGCCACGCGCCGTAGACACTTCTGCAAACATGTCTACCCCGGATCTCGGAGGTTCCCCATGTCCACCCCTCGCACCGCGATCATCGGTGCCGGTATCAGCGGCCTGACTGCCGGAAAGATGTTGTCCGACTACGCGGTTAACTACACCTGCTTCGAGTCTTCGGATCGGATCGGCGGAAACTGGGCCTTCGGCAACCCGAACGGGCACTCCAGCGCCTACCGGTCGCTGCACATCGACACCTCCAAGCACCAGCTGTCGTTCCGCGACTTCCCCATGCCGGAGCACTACCCCGACTTCCTGCACCACACACTGGTCAAGGAGTACCTGGAGTCCTACGCGGCGGCGTTCGAGCTCAAACGCAACATCGAGTTCGACACCGAGGTCACCCACGCCCAGCGGCTTCCCGGCGGCGGCTGGGAGCTGGAGCTGGCCGGCGGCGGGCGCCGCCGGTTCGACCTGTTGGTCGTCGCCAACGGGCACCACTGGGATCCACGCCTCCCGGACTTCCCGGGCGACTTCAGCGGTGAGACGTTGCACGCGCACCACTACATCGACCCGAAGACACCGCTGGACTTCTCCGGAAAGCGGATCCTGGTCGTGGGCCTCGGCAACAGCGCCGCCGACATCGCGGTCGAGCTGTCGTCGAAGGCCCTGGACAACGAACTGACCCTGTCGACTCGTTCGGGCGCCTGGATCGTGCCGAAGTACCTGGCCGGCAAGCCCGCCGACAAGTACTTCCGGACCAGCCCGTATCTGCCGTTCTCCTGGCAGCGCAAGGTCGCGCAATGGGCCCAGCCGATCATCGCCGGGCGACCCGAGGACCTCGGGCTGCCCACCCCCAACCACAAGTTCTTCGAAGCGCACCCCACCCAATCGGTGGAACTGCCGCTGCGCCTGGGATCCGGCGACGTCATCCCCAAGCCGAACATCAGCCGGCTCGATGGCGAGACGGTGCACTTCACCGACGGCACCAGCGGCCAATTCGACATCATCATCTACGCCACCGGCTATAACATCACCTTCCCCTTCTTCGACCCGGAGTTCATCAGCGCACCGGACAATCGGATCGACCTGTACAAGCGGATGTTCTATCCCGGCATCGACGACTTGGTGTTCGCCGGTTTCGCCCAAGCCACCCCCACGCTGTTCCCGTTCGTGGAGTCCCAGGCCCGCCTCATCGGCGCCTACGCGGCCGGCCGCTACCGGCTGCCGTCGGCTACCGAAATGCGCCGGGTGATCGACGCGGACCGGCGCAAGTACACCGGCCACATGCTCGACACCCCGCGCCACACCCAGCAACTCGACTGCTTCCTGTACGAACACGACATGCGCACCGCCGAGATCCCGCGCGGCACCCGACGCGCCACCGAACTCGGTGCGCCCGGCTGGGCCGGCGTGCGCGAGATGGAGGCATCCGCATGAGCACGACGATCCGATTCGGCAGCAACAAAGCCACCTGCGTCGGGCAGTTCTTCCCCGCAGCGCACGGCGACGACGACGGCGCCCCGGTCGTCGTGCTCGGACACGGCCTGGGCGGCACCGTCGACTCCGGCCTCATCCCGTTCGCCGAACGACTCAGCGCAGCCGGCTTCGCCGCCTTCGCCTTCGACTACCGGTACTTCGGTGCTTCAGAAGCACAACCGCGCCAACGGATTTCCATGCAAGAACAGATCGACGACTTCCGCGCGGCCTGCACGGCGGCGGCCGAGCAGCCCGGTGTGGATCCGCGCCGGATCGTGGTGTGGGGAGTCTCGCTGGGCGGCGGGCATGTCTTCGAGGTGGCCGCCACCACGCCCGGTGTCGCCGCCGCCATCGCGCTGACGCCACTGGTCAGCGGCCCGGCTGCTGCGGTCGCGGCACTGCCGCATCACCGCCCCGCCACGATGTTGCATTCGACGGCAACGGGTTGGCGCAGCGCGCTGGCCCAACGCTTCGGTGGGCCGCCCGCGACCATCCCCCTGGTGGGCCGCCCCGGCGAACTGGCCACCCTGACCGCCGACGGCTACCACGCCGCCTACACGGCGATGGCCGGACCGACCTGGCGCAACGAGATCGACGCCCAGGTCGGCGTGCAGCTCGGCGGCTACCGGCCGGCGGCCAAGCATGCCGAGGCCATCGCGTGCCCGATCCTGGTGCAGATAGCCGATTTCGACCGCGGCGCTCCCCCGCAGGCTGCCGCCAAAGCGGCCTTCGCCGCCCGCGCCGAAGTGCGGCACTACCCCTGCGATCACTTCGACGTCTTCGCCGGCGGCGACTGGTTCGATCACGTCGTCGAGCACCAGATCGCGTTTTTGACCCGGCACCTGGTCGGCGCGACCGCTACGGTCACGGGTTAGGAGGTCTGATGGCCGAAACCATGCAGCAACTGCTCGCCGAACGCGCCGGCCACACCGGCCTGGCGGTGCTCCACAACGACGCCGACGGTGGGCAGACCCGTTGGACCTGGCGGGAATACCTCGACCGTGCGGCCCGCCACAGTGCCGCGGTGATCGCGCGCGCCGATCCCGGCCGGCCGATGCACGTCGGCGCTCTGCTGGGCAACACCCCCGCGATGCTCACCGCGCTCGCCGCCGCCGGACTGGGCGGCTACGTGCTGTGCGGGGTCAACGACACCCGCCGCGGCTCGGCGCTGGCCGGCGACCTGCGCACCGCCGACGTGCAGATCCTGCTCGTCGACGCCGAGCACCGCGCACTGCTGCACGGATTGGACCTGCCCGGCGTCACGATCGTCGACGTCGACGACCCGGCCTGGGCCACGGAGTGCGACGCTGCCGGGGAACTCCAGCCGCATCGGCAGGTCGGGCCGCTGGACCCCTTCATGCTGATCTTCACCTCGGGCACCAGTGGTGACCCGAAAGCGGTTCTGGTGAGCCACTTCATGGTGCTGGTCGCCGGGCAGAACCTCACCGAGCGATTCGAGTTGGGCGCCGGCGACGTCGTCTACCTGTCGATGCCGCTGTTCCATTCGAATGCGATCGCGGCCGGCTTCGGCCCCGCGGTGGCCGCCGGTGCGGCGATGGCGCCGGCGAAGTTCTCGGCTTCGCGGTTCTTGGCCGACATCCGTGCCTACGGTGGCACCTATATGAACTACGTCGGTAAGCCGTTCGCTTACCTGCTGGCACATCCCGAGCAGCCCGATGACGCCGACAATCCGCTGCGGGTCGCCTTCGGCAATGAGGCCTCCGAACGCGATATCGGCGAGTTCGCCCGCCGGTTCGGTGTTCACGTGGTCGACGCCTTCGGCTCCACCGAGAACGCCGTCACCATCACCCGCGATGAAGGCACCCCGCCCGGTTCGGTGGGCCGCGGATTCCCCGGCGTCGCCATCTACCACAGCGACACGAAAGCCGAATGCCCGCCGGCGGTCTTCGACGAGCACGGTGCGCTGATCAACGCCGACGAGGCGATCGGCGAACTGGTCAACACCGCCGGGTCGGGATTCTTCTCGGGCTACTACAACAACGAGCAGGCCACCGCGGACCGGATGCGCGAGGGCATGTACTGGTCAGGCGACCTCGCCTACGCCGACGCCGACGGCTGGATCTATCTGGCCGGGCGCACCGCCGACTGGATGCGGGTCGACGGCGAGAACCTGGCGGCCGCGCCGATCGAACGGATCCTGATGCGCCACCCCGACATCAACCAGGCCGCGGTGTACGCCGTGCCGGACGGTAACGTCGGCGACCAGGTGATGGCCGCGCTGGTGCTGCGCGACGACGCCCAGCTGACCGAGGGCCAGTTCGCCGAATTCCTTGCCGCCCAAGAGGACCTCTCCCCCAAGGCCTGGCCGCGCTATGTCCGGGTGACCGCGCAGCTGCCCGCCACGGCCACCAACAAGATCCTCAAACGCGTGTTGGTGGCCGACGGTACCGACGTCGGTGCGGACACGCTGTGGGCCCGTCCCGACCGAGAGCGCAGCTACCGAACCACCACGACGACAGGAGCGTGACCATGACAGCTCAAAAACCGGTGGCCCTGATCGTGGGCGGCGCATCCGGGATCGGCCTGGCCACCGCGCGCGCCCTGGTCGCACGCGGCGACCACGTGGTGATCGCCGACATCAACGAAGAGGCCGCCCGCGCCCGCGCCGCCGAACTGGGTGACGCGGCAACCGCCGTGGCCGCAGACGTGACCGACGAGGCCAGTGTCGCCGCGGCCTTCGCGGCCGCCCGTGCCGTCGGACCGGTCCGCACCGTGGTCAGTTGCGCCGGCCTGTCGATCATCGGACCCATCGCCGACATCGAGCTGTCCGGGTGGCAGACCACCATCGATGTCTGTCTCACCGGCACCATGCTGGTGATCAAACATGCGGCCCGCACCCTCGAAGACGGCGGCAGCGTGGTGGCGATCTCCTCGCTTAACGGGCGCCAGCCCGGCACCACCATGGCCGCGTACTGCAGCGCCAAGGCCGGAGTGCTGATGCTGGTCCAGGTGGCCGCGCTGGAGCTGGGCCCGCGCGGCATCCGGGTCAATGCGGTGTCCCCCGGCCTGGTGGACACTCCCCTGGTCGCCGGCCTGGCGATGGTGCCCGGGCTCACCGACGAGTACATCGAAAACACCCCGCTCGGGCGCTCCGGCATCCCCGACGACATCGCGCAGACCGTGGAGTTCTTGACCTCGGAGCGGGCCGGCTGGATCACCGGCTCCGCCTTCGACGTCAATGGCGGCGCGCATCTGAAGCGCTACCCCGACGTGCTCGGCAAAGTACAAGCCCTAGCTGAAGGATCGTGACATGCGCAGTGTCGTAATCGATGGGCCCGGATCGATCCGCGTCGACACCCGGCCCGACCCCGAGCTGCCCGGCGCCGACGGCGCCGTTGTGGCGGTGACCGCGACCGCGATCTGCGGCTCGGACCTGCACTTCTACGAGGGTGACTACCCCATCTTCGACCCGGTACCGCTGGGCCACGAAGCGATCGGCACCGTCGTCGAAGTCGGGTCCGAGGTGAGCTCGCTACGAGCCGGAGATCGGGTCATGGTGTCGTCGGTCGCGGGCTGCGGACACTGCGCCGGCTGCGGCACCCACGACCCGATCCGGTGCCATTCGGGTCCGCAGATCTTCGGTTCGGGCATGCTGGGTGGTGCCCAGTCCGAGCTACTTGCCGTGCCGGGAGCGGACTTTCAGCTCGCCCGCATTCCCGACGGCATCGGCGTCGAGCAAGCCCTGCTGCTCACCGACAACCTGGCCACCGGGTGGGCGGCGGCGCTGCGCGCCGACATCCCGATCGGCGGCACGGTAGCGGTGACCGGCCTGGGTGCGGTCGGACTGTGTGCCGGGATCAGCGCGCTGTTCCTCGGTGCGGCAACGGTTCTCGGCATCGATCCGGTAGCGCAGCGACGTGACCGGGCGGCGACGATGGGGATGACCCCGGTCGAGCCGTCGACCACAGCTGCGGCGATGGAACTGACCAGCGGGCGCGGTGTGGATGCGGTGATCGACGCCGTCGGCTCGGACACCACCATGTCCGACGCGCTGACCGCGGTGCGGCCCGGCGGGACGGTGTCGGTGGTCGGCGTGCATGACCTGCAGCCGTTCCCGTTCCCGGCGTTGCCGGCACTGCTGCGCAGCGTCACCCTGCGGATGACCACCGCGCCCGTGCAACAGACCTGGCCGCAGCTGGTGCCGCTGCTGCAATCCGGGCGGCTGTCGGTTGACGGGATCTTCACCACCGAAATGCCCTTGGACGACGCCGCCGACGCCTATCGTGCCGTGGCGGCGCGGTCCGGAGACGTGGTGAAGGTGCTGCTCACCCCGTAGCCTGAAGCGACGCCGGGGGACGAGAGGATGTCAGATGGTTAAGCGGATCGTCGTCTGGGGCACCGGGTTTGTCGGCACGTTGGTCATCCCCGAGATCGTCAAACATCCGCTGTTCGAGCTGGTCGGCGTCGGCGTCAGCGACCCCGCCAAGGTGGGGCGCGACGTCGGTGAGATCTGCGGGATCCCCCACGTCGGCGTCACCGCCACCGACGACGTCGACGCCCTGATCGCCTTGGCGCCCGACGCATTGGTGCGCTACGGCCCGACCGCCGCGCACGCAGCCGACAACATCGCGTTGATGTCACGATTCCTGCGGGCCGGCATCGATGTCTGCTCCACCGCGATGACCCCGTGGGTGTGGCCCGACCTCAAGCTCAACCCGCCCGAACTGCTGAAGCCGATCACTCAAGCGTGCGAGGACGGCGGAGCGTCCTGCTTCACCACCGGCATTGACCCCGGTTTCGCGAACGACCTGTTCCCGATGACCCTGATGGGGGTCTGCGCCGAGGTGCGCAAGGTGCGCGCCTCCGAGCTGTTGGACTACACCAATTACACCGGTGACTACGAGAACGAGATGGGGATCGGCCGCGACCCGGACTTCCAGCCCGTGCTCAAGATCCCCGAGGTACTGATCTTCGCCTGGGGTGGCACCGTGCCGATGATCGCGCACGCCGCCGGGATCGAACTCGATGAGATCACCACCACCTGGGACACCTGGGTGACCCCGAACGAACGCACGACCGCCAAAGGCGTGATCGCCCCCGGCCAGGTCGCGGCGGTGCGGTTCACCATCAACGGCATCTACCGGGGCGAGACCCGTATCCAACTCGAGCACGTCAACCGGATCGGTCGAGACGCCGCGCCGGACTGGCCGGCGGGCACCCAGGACGACGTCTACCGCGTCGATATCGAAGGGACGCCGAGCATTTCGCAGGAGACGGCGTTTCACTTCACCGATGGTTCGGGGCGCGACGCGGCGACGGCCGGCTGCCTGGCCACCGGGATGCGTGCGCTGAATGCGGTGCCGGCGGTCAACGAACTTCCGCCGGGCTGGGTGACGGCACTGGACCTGCCGCTGATCCCGGGAGCGGGCACCATCCGTTGAGATAGACGGGTTGCAAACCTGCCGACGCCGAGCACACACCTTGAGCGGGGAGGTGCTGCTTGCGCCGCAGGAATCAGTTGGTGGCGGGGTTGTTGACAATGTGCAACACTGTACTGCATGTCCGTTAACGTTTCCGTGCGCCTAGATGACCGGCTGGCCGAACGTTTGCGGTTGCGTGCGCGCGCTGCGGGCGAGAGCCTGTCGGATCGGTTGCGCCGCTACGCCGAAGAGGGCGCGCGACGGGACGAACACCCCTTGATCACGTTCCGTGACGGCCCGACCGGCCGACGTGCCGGAGTCGTCGGCGGACCGGATGTTTGGGAGATCGCCATGTGGATCGACGATCTCGAGCCGGCAGATGACGCTGCAACTGAACTGGCCGCAGACGGAACCGTCACGCACGCCCACATCGATGCCGCGTTGGCTTATCGCGCCGCGTACCCGGAGGAGATCGCAGCCCGCATCGATCTGCACCGCAGCGCAACCGCCACCGCCGATCAGCGGTGAAGCTGCTGCTCGATGAGATGTATCCAGCCGCGCTGGCCGCGCGCCTGACCGCGGCCGACATCGAGGCCACTACAGTCGCGGAACTCGGGCTTGCCGGACATGATGACCACGATGTGTTCGGGCAGGCGGTTGCCGGCGGCTTCGCGGTCTTGACCGAAAACGTTGGTGACTTCGCGCGTATTGCGGCCGATCACCTTGCCGGTGGCCGTCATCATCACGGGCTGTTGATCGCCCTGTCGTCGCGGTTCTCACGGCGCCCGGCCGGAATCCCGCTGCTGGCCGTCGCGATTGGAGGTGTCCGCGGGGAGAATCTCACCGATCGAACGGTCTTCCTGTAGGCGATGGAACCGACATGACCGAAATTTCTTCGGCGCAAGCCCTCGACTTCAGTCGGGGGGTAGCCGATCCCGGTTCTTTGGTCCGCGTAGTGGACCGTTGTTGTCGGGGGCAGGGTTTATCGTGAGGTTCATGGGGTACCGGTCGACGCGTAAAGCGGTGTTTTCGGTGAATTACCACGTGATTTGGTGCCCGAAGTATCGCCGCGGCGTGCTGGGTGGCGCAGCCGAGGTGCGGTTGAAGCAGATCATCGGCGAGGTGGTGGCCGAGTTCGGCGGCATGGTGATTGAGGTCGAGACGATGCCCGATCACGTGCATCTGCTGGTCGAGCTGCCGCCGCAGGTGGCGGTGTCCAAACTTGTGCAGACTCTCGAGGGCCGTTCCTCGCGTCGCCTACGGCAGGAGTTCCCGCATCTGGCGCGGATGAAGTGCTTGTGGTCGCCGTCCTGGCGTGTTGCCTCATGTCAAGATGCGCGCGAGGGTGGATTCGTTGCCTCATGTGATTGTGCGCGCTTGGGGACTCGGGATCTGGTGGTGGCCCCGGGCTTGCTGGTGGTCATTTTGTGGAGTCGGCCGGTCAAGGCCTGGATCTGGCGCTGGGTGGCGGCCGGGTTGATCAGGGCGTGGGTTCTGGCCAGAGCGGCTATGCGATCGGCGGTGGTCTTGGGGTGATCGATTGCGCGGTGGAATGGGGTGGCCGCTTTGTCGTATTTCTTGGTCACCTTGGCGCCGTCACGGACCTTGGATATCAGTTTCTGCTGCGGGTAGAAGTAGTTGGTCAGCTGGGATTGCAGCTGCCAGATCTCGTTGAGTAGCAACAACTCCGGGGCGGTGTCGTAGCGGTGGTAGCCGACCACGGTGCGCACGACCGCCCAGTTCTTCTGCTCGACGTGACAGCCGTCGTTCTTGTTCGTCGGCCGCGCCCGAGTAAAGGTGATCTCGCGGTTTCTGCACCAGATGAACAGATAGACGTTGATGAATTCAGCTCCATTGTCGGAGTCCACGCCCAAAATCGGGAACGGCATCCTCTCGGCGATACATTCCAAGGCCCGCAAGACGCATTTGGCCTCTTTGCTGGGCACCGAGCGGTTCTCGGTCCATCCAGTGGCGACATCGGTAACGGTGAGTGTGAAAGCGAACGGACCGATGGCGTTGCCGCCGTCGTGGGAGACCAGATCGATCTCCACGAATCCCGGTTGCGCATCATCCCAATCCGCCCAGGTACGGATCGGGATTTGGCTTCTCAGCAGCGAACCCGGCTTGGTCGTGCGACGCCCCTTGATCTGATGCTTGGCCCGTTCACCTGCCAGGCGGCGATCGATCGTGGCCGCCGACATCGACACCAACAGTGTTGCGGTCTCGTCATCGATGACCAGCTCGCCGAAGTGCCGCAACACCGCCACCAGTTCATCCAGCATCGGCGCCAGCCTTTTGCCGGCCGGCATCCCCAGCACCGTCCAGCACACCGTCAGCGCAGCAATGACATCCGGCCCATATCGGGGTGGACGCGGACTTCGCCGCGGTGTCACCACCTTGGGCCGCAACGCCGCCCTGAGGGCCTTGCGGGCATGGTTACGATGCCAACCCGTGTTGGCGCACAACTCGTCCAGAATCCTGCTCTTGACTCGCCTATCCGCCACCACGTAGCGGATCGCGGTCATCTCGGTCACTGCCCGTCGCTCAGCCAACGTCAACCCCATCGCCTGGGCCTACCGAGACCTCAACTGATCCCCCCAGAAGGCACGCCGAAGCGCGCATTTTGAATGAGGCAACGAATAGCCACTTCGCGCGCATAAAAGGCGATTCAACGCGCTGGTTCGTCTCGACCGTGGGCGGCGCGCCGCTGGAAGTGGTGCGCCGGTATGTGGAGAACCAGAAACTTGCTGCCGCCCGGAAACAGAA
>CAXYUC010000112.1:0-14726 GCA_964292075.1 uncultured Mycolicibacter sp. | reverse complement strand
ACTCGGCACACCCTAGTCTAACGTCTGAACTCGAATTAACGACTCACGACACTAGGTTCGCTCGGGCAACGTGTCAGCTGGGTTCTTCCTCGTGCCGGTATGCATCACCGGAGTCGAATCGCGTTGCCCACTCCCGACACCACAGTGCTGGCGCGGCGGCGCCCCTGGTGTCAGCTCGGCAACCGTGTGTCGTGCGGGCTCGTACCTCACGGCCTGAGACACACCACGGCGTCACTGGCGATCAGTGCAGGCGCTAACGTCAAGGTCGTGCAGCGACTCCTTGGGCATGCAACGGCGGCTATGACGCTCGATCGATACGGGCACCTGCTCAACGATGATTTGAGCGGTGTGGCAGATGCGCTGGGCAAGGCGATCGAGAGCACTGCGGTATCACTGCGGTATCACTGCGGTATCACTGCGGTATTCGAAGCGTCAAAAAGGGCTGAAACGGCCTAAATGATGCTCTGAGCTGCAACGCCCCCATAGCCCAATTGGCAGAGGCAGCGGACTTAAAATCCGCACAGTGTCGGTTCGAGTCCGACTGGGGGCACGCCAGGGGACCTGGATTACCCGGTGAACGACTTCCGCCGGTTACTGTTTGCGCCGTGTGGAAATGGATCGTCCTGACAGTCGGGTTCGCTGTGGGGCTTGCCCTCGCTCCAGTGGCCAACGCCGCATCAATGTCGCAGCAGCAAGACCCGCAGTGCGATTCCAACTACTCCGGCGCGTGTGTGCCGATCGCACGTGATGTCGACTGTCTAGGCAAGGGTGGCAACGGCCCGGCGTACGTCCAAGGCCCCGTCACAGTTGTCGGCAAAGACGTCTACGGACTTGATCGAGACGGCAACGGCGTGGGCTGCGAGTCCTAGGTCCGCTGGGCCTCATCCGACCCGGCCGCACCAGGCCCTTGGCCTTTTCGGGCGCTGCCGTCTCGACGGTTGAGGTACCCAAGTGCAGCCGGTCACGGGACATCGAAAGCACAGAACCTTGCCCCCAACACGGCAGCGCGTCCCGCTCCTTGTCGAAGCCACACCATGCTGGCATCATTAATGGCATCAAATGATGCAGTAGTTGATGCAAGGAGCCGGCGATGCGGACCACGGTGACCATCGACGATGACCTGCTGGCTCGGGCAAGCGAGCTGACCGGGATCACCGAGAAGTCCGCGCTCCTGCGCGATGGTTTGCGGACACTGATTCGCGTCGAGAGCGCCCGTCGACTGATTGCCCTTGGTGGGGCCGATCCCCGGGCCGCGGCGGCGCCGCGGCGGCGTACGTCCACACCGTGATACTGGTCGACGCCTCGGTCTGGATCGACCATCTCCACCGGACCGAGCCGCACCTCGTCGATCGCCTGCACAACGATGAGGTCGGCTGTCACCCGTTCGTGATCGAGGAGCTGGCTCTCGGATCGATCAAGCAGCGCGACGCGGTCGTGGAGCTTCTCGAAAACCTGCGGCAGTTTCCCGTACTCAGTCACGCCGAGGCAATGACGTTCGTCGACGAACGCCGGCTCTGGGGCCGGGGCCTGAGCGCGGTCGATGCGCACCTGCTGGGCTCGGTGTTGCTCACGGGCGGATCGCGACTGTGGACGCGCGACAAGCGGCTGATCACCGTATGCCGCGAAGTCGGTGTCGCCGCTGTCGACGAGCCGTAGGACGTCCCGGGCCGGCGAGGTACCCCCAGCCCCTACTCGCCCGCCCGTAAATTTGCAAGGGGCTTGGGAAAAACGGCGAATTGACCTGCAGAAATCTCTTAAATTCTTATTCAACGCTAATCGCGACGCGGATCACAAGTTGTCTGCAGGGAAGAATATGCCTGGTAGCAAGATATTAAACGGATTGCTGGACCGTCTCAGATCCGGCAGTTTCGGCCGGTGTGACGTGAGACTGCTGGGATTAACCTGCGACCTCGATCACAATAATTACGACATTTTCCTGTTACTTCGAATTCACCGCTAGGATCGACCGGATGCCCCGCCTCGGCATCCCGGTCTCGACCGGGCCGCACTGCGGCAGCCGCGGGGTACCAGGGCAGTGACGAGACGAACGTGAGCGATACGAACAGTGGTCGATAGGAGCGATGTGGACGAAGTGCCGGCTTATAGATTGGCCAACTCTGCATCCCGCGTCGCCAACACCGTGAGACTGGATCGCGGCCCGATCGGCGGCATCGCGGTCACCGCGGACGGCCGACGCCTGCTGGCCACCAACTACGGCGACGACACCGTCTCGATCATCGACGCCGCCACCTGCAAGATCGTGAACACGGTTTTCCAGGCCAACGAGCCGTTCTCGATCGCCGCCGGCCCCGCCGGCACCGGCTGGGCCTATGTCACCGCTGGTTCGACCGCTCTGGACGCCGTGCTGGCGATCGACGTCGACACTGCGCAGGTCGCCGGGTGCTACCCCGTGGCCATGGACATCGGTGACCTGGTCGCCGACCCGACCAGCAGCCGCGTGTACCTCACCCGTACCGGATCGGCCGGCGTCGACGTGCTCGCGCTCGACGCGGCCATGCGCCCCGCCGCGTCCGCCGCGGTGTCCGGGCACCCCGGGGCGGCAGCGGCCGGCCTGCGGATCAGCGCGGACGGCCGGCGGCTGTATGCCGCGGTCCGCCAGCCCGGCGGCGACACCGTCGTGGTGCTGGACCGCGACCTGAACATCGTCGACACCGTCAAGGTCGGCGCCACCATCATCGATGTGACGGTCAGCCCGGACGGTGCCCGACTGTACGTGGCGACGTCGGGTCCCGACGGTCGCGGCCGGGTGCACGTTGTCGACACCCGCACGCACGCGGTCAGCTCCAGCCGCGCCATCGAGGCCCAGCTGATCCAGCTGATCGCCGGCCGCGACGGCCAGCGCATCTACCTGGTGACCGACGGGGCCGTGTTGGTCATGTGCGCCCGCACCAGCGAGACCCTCGGCACGCTCGCCGGCGTCACCGAGGCATCCTGCGCCGCGGAGAGCCCGGACGGCAGCTGGCTCTACATCGCCGGATTCGACGGCAAGGTGACCATCGCGTCGCTGGCTGACCTGCCGGCGCCTTCGGCGTCGTTGCACGAGCAGCTGGAACTCGACGACGCCGTCACCCGCATGCTGCAACTCGAACCCGCGGTGTAACCCACACCACGTCCGGAATGGTGGCGTGATCGAATAGGTCGATGCACAGCACCATGCAGCACTGGCCATTGACGGTCGGCGCCATCTTGAATCACGTCACGGCCGTCCATGGTGACCGCACCGTCACCACCATGGCCGACGACGGCGGCTATCGGGCCACCACCTATCGCGAGCTCGGCGGGCAGGCGGCCCGGCTGGCGAATGCCCTGCGGCGCCTCGGGATCACCGGCGACGAGCGGGTGGCCACCTTCATGTGGAACAACACCGAACACCTGGCCGCCTACCTGGCGATCCCGGCGATGGGTGCGGTGCTGCACACGCTCAACATCCGGCTGTTCGCCGAGCAGATCGTCTTCGTCGCCAACGAGGCCGAAGACCGGGTGGTCCTGGTCGATGCGTCACTGGTCTCGCTGCTGGCGCCGGTGCTGGCGCAGCTGGAGACGGTGCACACCGTGATCCTGGTCGGCGACGGCGACCGTGCGGCGTTGGAGGCCTCCGGCAAGACCGTGCTGGGCTACGCCGAGCTGCTGGCCGCCGAGTCCGACGAGTTCGACTGGCCGGTCATCGACGAGAACTCGGCGGCCGCCATGTGCTACACCAGCGGCACCACCGGCAATCCCAAGGGTGTGGTGTACAGCCACCGGTCGAGCTACCTGCACGCGATGGCCGGATGCACCACCAACGGTACCGCGATCGGAGCGATCGACTGCGTGCTGCCGATCGTGCCGATGTTTCACGCCAACGCCTGGGGGCTGCCGTATTCGGCGCTGATGGCCGGCGCGGATCTGGCGATGCCCGACCGGCATCTGGACGCCAAGTCGCTGGTCGCCCTGATCGAGTCGCAGCGGCCCACCGTGGCCGGTGCGGTGCCGACGATCTGGAACGACGTCCTGCACTACCTGGAACGCGAACCCGGCCATGACATTTCGTCGTTGCGGTTGGTGGCCTGCGGCGGGTCGGCGGTGCCGGTGTCGCTGATGCAGGCGTTCGAGCAGCGGCACGGCGTGCAGGTGCGGCAACTGTGGGGCATGACCGAGACCTCGCCGATGGCCACCATGGCCTGGCCGCCGCCGGGCACCCCGGCTGAGCAGCACTGGGCGTTGCGGGGCACCCAGGGCCGGCCGGTGTGCGGTGTTGAGACCCGCATCGTCGACGACGAAGACGCGGTGCTGCCCAACGACGGCGAGGCGGTCGGCGAGCTGGAGGTGCGCGGCGCCTGGATCACCGGCGCCTACTTCCGCGGCCAGGACGAGTCCAAGTTCTCCTCGGGCTGGCTGCGCACCGGTGACGTGGGACGCATCGACGCGCAGGGTTTCATCACGCTGACCGATCGGGCCAAGGACGTGATCAAGTCCGGCGGGGAGTGGATCTCCTCGGTGGAACTGGAAAACGAGCTGATCGCCCACCCCGATGTCGTCGAAGCCGCGGTGGTCGGGGTGCCCGACGAGCGCTGGCAGGAGCGGCCACTCGCCGTCGTGGTGGCCCGCGCCGGTGCTTCGGTCAGCGGTGCCGAACTGCGAGCCTTCTTGTCCGACAAGGTCGTCCGCTGGTGGCTTCCGGAACGCTGGACCTTCGTCGAGGCGATCCCGCGCACCAGTGTCGGCAAGTACGACAAGAAGACCATCCGTGCCCGGTACGCCGACGACCAATACCAAGTAAGTGAGGTGCGTGACTGATGAGCCTGCGTGTCATCCAATGGGCAACCGGAGGAGTCGGAGTCGCCGCGATCAAGGGCGTACTCGAGCATCCCGACCTGGAGCTGGTCGGTTGTTGGGTGCACTCGAAGTCCAAGAGCGGCAAGGACGTCGGGGAGGTCATCGGCACCGACCCGGTGGGTGTGACGGCCACCGACAGCGTCGAGGAGATCTTGGCTCTGGACGCCGACGCGGTGATCTACGCGCCGCTGATGCCCAATCCTGACGAGGTCGCCACGCTGCTGCGTTCCGGCAAGAACGTCATCACCCCGGTCGGGTGGTTCTACCCCTCCGAAAAGGAGGTGGGACCGTTGGAGGCCGCAGCGCGCGAAGGTGGCGTCACCCTGCACGGCGCCGGCATCGGCCCGGGTGCAGCCTTCGAGCTGTTCCCACTGCTGCTGTCGGTGATGTCCACCGGCGTGACATTCATTCGCGGCGAAGAGTATTCGGACCTGCGCACCTACGACGCTCCGGATGTGCTGCGGTACGTCATGGGCTTCGGCGGTACTCCCGATCAGGCGCTGAGCGGCCCGATGCAGAAGCTGCTCGACGGTGGGTTCCGCCAATCGGTGCGGCTGTGTGTGGACCGGCTGGGCTTCGCCGCTGACGAGCACATCCGCTCCTCGCAGGAGGTGGCGGTGGCCACCGCGCCGATCGACTCGCCGATCGGTTCGATCGAACCCGGCCAGGTGGCCGGGCGCCGGTTCCACTGGGAAGCCACCGTCGGGGACCAGGTGGTGGTCAGGGTCACCGTCAACTGGCAGATGGGCGAGAAGAACCTCGACCCGCCATGGAGTTTCGGTTCCGCAGGCGAGCGCTACGAGATGGAGGTGCGGGGCAACCCCGACACGTTCGTCACCGTCAAGGGCTGGCAGCCCGAGACCGTCGAAGAGGGCCTGATCAGCAACCCAGGCGTGGTGGCAACCGCGGCGCACTGCGTCAACGCCATCCCGGCGACCTGTGCCGCCGCGTCCGGTATCGCCGGGTTCTTCGACCTGCCGCTCATCACCGGCCGGGCCGCTCCGCACCTGGCGCGCTGAGCCCCGCCGTGTGCCGACTTTTCGGGCTGCACGCCGGGACCAGCGTCGTGACCTCAACATTCTGGCTGCTCGACGCCGCGGACAGCCTCGCCGAGCAGAGCCGGCGCAACCCCGACGGTACGGGCCTGGGCGTGTTCGGCGCCTACGGGCAATCGCTGCTGCGTAAGCAGCCGATCGCGGCGTGGCAGGACACCGAATTCGCCACCGCGGCGCATGAACTGACCGGCACCACCTTCGTCGCGCACGTGCGCTACGCCACCACCGGCGCGCGGAGCATCGCCAACACGCACCCATTCCTGCAGGACGACCGCATCTTCGCGCACAACGGCGTCGTCGAAGATCTTCCCGCGATTGATCAGCGGCTGCGCGAGGTCGACGGCTACGGCCTGGTACGAGGTGATACCGACTCCGAACGGATCTTCGCCCTGATCACCGCCGCGATCCGGGCGCGGCGCGGCGACGTGACGGGGGGCTTGGTCGACACCGTACGGTGGCTCGCCGCCAACGTGCCGATCTACGCGCTCAACCTGCTGCTGAGCACCGCCACCGACATGTGGGCCCTGCGCTACCCCGAGACCCACGAACTCTACATCCTGGACCGGCGAGACGGCACAGCACCCGGAGGTTTGTCATTGCGCACCAAGCGGATTCGAGCCGATGCCGCGCAATTGCGCGGCAGACCCGCGGTGGTGTTCGCCACCGAACCGATGGACGATGACACCCGTTGGGAACCGATCGAGCCGGGCCACCTGGTGCACGTCGACGCGGGCCTGCGGATCACCAGCCGATTGGTGCTGCCCGATCCGCCCGCGCGGCAACTGCGGCGCGAAGATCTGAACCCGATGGCCGCATCGGCCCAACACCCGGTGGTATGAATCCGATGACGAAACGTGCGTTGGTGCTCGGCGGTGGTGGGGTAGCCGGTATCGCCTGGGAGACCGGTGTGCTGTGCGGAATCGCCGACGAATCGCCCGACGCTGCACGGGAATTGCTGGAATCCGCGGTGCTGGTGGGGACCTCGGCCGGCTCGGCGGTGGCCGCCCAGATCGGCAGCGGGCTGGGGCTGGAGCAATTGTTCGCCCGGCAGGTGGCAGAGACCTCCTCGGAGATCGATCCCGGTGTCGGCACCGATGCGCTGACCGAGCTGTTCGTGGCGGCGATCACCGAGCCCAACACCACCACCGCGCAGAAGCTGCAAGGCATCGGCGCGGTCGCCCTGGCGGCGCAGACGGTTGCCGCACCGGTGCGGCGGGGCATCATCGCCGACCGTCTGCCGTCCCACGACTGGCCGGATCGGATACTGCGGATCACCGCGATCGGCATCGACACCGGGGAGCTGATGGTCTTCGACCGCGACTCGGGCGTGGAACTCATCGACGCGGTGGCGGCCAGTTGTGCGGTGCCGGGTGCGTGGCCTCCGGTGGTGCTCGGCACCGGCCGCTACATGGACGGCGGCGTGCGCAGCACGGTCAACCTCGATGTGGCCGCCGATTGCGACGAGGCCGTGCTGCTGGTGCCCACCGGTGGCGGCGTCGACGGCGAGATCGCGGCGTTCGACGGCCGCGTGTGCGCGGTGCTGGCCGACGATGACGCGCTGCGTGCGTTCGGTGGCAATCCGCTCGACCCGGCGTGCCGGTTGCCGTCGGCGCAGGCCGGACGCGAACAGGGCCGACGGCAGGCCGGCGCCATCGCCCAGTTCTTGGCTGGCAACTAAGGCGATTTCGCGGCGTCGAGGGCGCGGGCGGCGAGCTCTCGGCCCACGTCGATCAGCTCGGCGGCGCGGTGGAAGTCGAGGCTGCGGCAGGCGACGCGGGGCACTTCGATCAGCAGATCGGGCGGGTGCGACGCCAGCTGGTGGCGGGCCAGTGCCGCCTGGGCGATATCGATGGTTCGGTTCATCACCTCGAAGCTGCCGAGTTTGGGCAATTCGGGCGTCAGGGAGTCCTCGTCCTCGCCGGGTTCGGACTCGCCACTGCTGAACCGGTCCAGGATCGCCCGTGCCGTCGGCCGATCCAACAGTGACCGCGCGCCGCTGGTGTCCAGCAGTGCAGATGTACTGCGCCACATGCGATTCAACCGACCAGCCGGCATGCCCTTCTCTGGGTCGTCAGCGACCGTTCCGGCGGGCGCCGGGCCGGCGGCGGTCGGATCGCCGCCGTTGAGGCTCACCGCCAGCGTCAGGTCGGCGTTGACGGCGCTCAACGGAGCCATCGGCAGCGGGTCGAGGATCCCGCCGTCGGCGAGCAGGCGTCCGTCGACCACATGCGGCGCGATCACCCCGGGGATGGCGATCGAGGCGCGGATAGCCGTATCGACCCGGCCGCGTTGCAGCCACACCGATCGGCCCGCGATCAGATCGGTCGCCACCGCGGTATACGGAATCGGCAGATCTTCGATATCGATATCGCCCAGGATGTCCCGGACGACGTCGAAAATCTTCTCCGCCCGCAGCACCCCGGCCGCGGTGAACGACGGATCCAGCAGGCGCAGTACCGCGCCCTGGGTCAGCGACTTGGCCCATTCCGCGAATTCGTCCAGGTGCCCGGCGGCCTGCAGACCACCCACCAAGGCACCCATCGACGACCCGGAGATCCCGACGATGTCGTAGCCGCGGTCGCGCAGCTCGGCGATCACCCCGATGTGGGCGTAGCCGCGCGCCCCGCCGCTGCCCAGCACCAGCGCCACCCGGGGTGCCCGGGTCGCGCGGGATTCCGCTGCAGAGGTCATGTGCACCATTTTGCGGGCAGCGCCGCGCCAGTACTTTCCGTCATTGCGATTACAACCGTAGTACCGACAGGAAAGGGCAGCTCGCAGTGGGTATTGCCGTGCCGGGAGGGCCGCAACTGCCGCCCCGGAGAGTGCCGCGCTGATGCATCGCACTCCGCACCCGCCTAGCATTGCCGCTGTGATGGAGCACGTGCGATTCCAGGGTTGTTGTTGCCGCAGCTGAACGCTGCCGCCGACCCCTTTGTTGAATCCACCCCATCCTCTTTGGAGTTCTGACCATGGTTATCGCCGATCCCATTGCGCTGCGGCGCCCAGCCGCCCGGCCCCGCTCGCTGCGCCTGCCCGACCTCTTACAGACCACCGACCTGGTCGCCGACGCGGTGCTGCAGGGCCGCCACAACCACCTGCTGCCCGCATCGGGGCTGCCCGAGGACCAGCGTTGGTTCGCCCGAATCCACGGTGACGAGCGGCTCGACATCTGGCTGATCAGCTGGGTGCCGGGGCACGCCACCGAGCTGCACGATCACGGCGACTCGCTGGGCGCGCTGACCGTGCTGTCCGGCTCATTGGATGAGTTCCGTTGGAATGGTCGCGAGCTGGCGCAACGACGGCTAGACGCAGGGGACCAGGCCGCGTTCACCCAGGGCTGGGTGCACGACGTCGTCTGGGCGCCGCCGACAAACCCAGTCGAACCGGTCGTCCCGACGCTGAGCGTGCACGCCTACTCGCCGCCACTGGCGCAAATGTCCTACTACGACGTCGGGCAGGACCATACTTTGCGTAGGCAGCGCACCGAACTCACCCAGCACCCGGAGGCGTCATGACCATCACCCACGTCACCAGCCGCATTGATCACGTGCTCGAATCGGCCCGCGCCAAGCTGCACCGGCTGACCGCTGATGAGGTGCCCGAGGCGCTGCGCCACGGCGCATACCTGGTCGATATCCGGCCGGCGGCCCAGCGCGAGCGGGAAGGGCAGGTTCCGGGCGCGCTGGTGATCGAGCGCAACGTGCTGGAGTGGCGCTGCGACCCGACCAGCGACGCTCGGCTGCCGCAGGCGGTGGACGACGACGTGCAGTGGGTCATCTTCTGCTCGCAGGGCTACACCTCGAGCCTGGCCGCGGCCGCGCTGGTGGACTTGGGGCTGCACCGCGCCACCGACGTGATCGGCGGGTATGAGGCCCTGGCCGCCGTCGGGGAGCTGGTGGAGCCGGCCCCACTCGCCGCACTAAGCGTTGGACCGCAACAGGGGGCGGAGCCGTTCGGTCTTCTCCGGGGTCCACGCCGCTGGATGTAGGATCGCCGCCCACGCATTGGCGGCGTCGGCGACGTAGCTGTGGCCATGGCCGTCGGGCACGTCGATCGCCACCGCCATGTCGGCGGAGACCTGCAGGAACGTCACGATCGGGGTCCAGTGCACCTGCGGCAGCACGTCGTACCCGCGTGGCTCTTTCAGCCAGTCCGGCTTGTGGTACAGCAGGTCCGGATGCCACCAGGCGATCGGGTCGGAGGCGTGCTGTAGATACACCACTCGTGGTGTGTCCGGTGCGCCCCAAGGGTTGTCGGGGCGTGCCAGGTCTTCCGGGCGGGCGACGAACCGCACCGCGCGGCCGTCGTGGTAGATCGGCAGCCATTGCGGGGAACCGGGATCGCGGTTGATGGTCAGGTCGGTCCAGATGGTGTTCTGAAACGTCGGACCGGAGAACAGCGCACCGTCGGTACGCGCCAGCACATTGTTGAGACTCATGAACGAGGCCTCGCCACCGAACGATCCGAGGCTCTCGCCGAACACCACCAGTTTGGGGCGCTGCGCCTCCGGCAGCGCCCGCACCTGTTTGTCGACGGCCTCGAACAGGGCCTGGCCGGCCTGGCGGGCGTTCTCCTTGTCGACCAGGAAGGACAGCCAGCTGGGCAGGAACGAATACTGCATGCTCACGATCGCGGTGTCGCCGTTGAACATGTATTCCAGCGCCGAGGCCTCCGCCTCGTTGATCCAGCCGGTGCCCGTCGTGGTGGCCACCGCCACCACCGCGCGGCTCAGCCCGCCGGTGCGGGCAAGTTCGGCCGCGGCCAGGTCAGCGGTCTCCTTGATCCCGTCGGCGGAGTGCAGGCCGGCATAGGCCCGAATCGGTTCGGCGGCCGGTGTGCCGTTGAACTCGCTGAGTTGCGCGACAGTGGGTCCACCCGCGACGAAGATGCGGCCCTGATGGCCCAGGGACCCCCAGGAGGCCAGTGACTCCGGCCCGCCGGAGCGCAGCCGGGTCGACGGGGCGGCCCGGTCGGGGCTGGTCTCCTCGTTGACCGCGGCAAAGGTGCTGTTCATGACGTGCATCGCGGTCTTGAGCACCAGACCGTTGAGCACCGCCACAAACAGGGCAATCAGCAACGACACCGCGACCACGGCCGAAACCCGTGGCGGGGCAACCCGTTCGAGCTGGCGCATCAGCAAGCCGATCACCATCCGGATCAGTTGGCCGATCTCGACCAGCACGAACAGCGTGACCACCGCGATGGCGCCGGCTTGCGGGTAGTTGTACCAAGTCAGCCGCGGCACACCCATCAAGTCGCGCATCTGGTCCTGCCAGCCGTGGATCGACAGGATCACCCAGGCATGGATGATCACCGCGATCGGGATGAGCACCCGCCACGCCCACCGCGGGGCCGGCGGGCTGGTGTCCTTCGAGCGCATGTAGCGGACCAGCCAGACGCTGAACACGCCCAAGGCATAGCCGATGGCACCCGAGCCGCCGCTGACCAAACCCTGGAACAGCGGCCCGCGCGGTAGCAGCGACGGCGTCAGTGACAGCCACAGGAACACCAGGCCGACCGCGGTGCCGGTGAACGTGTAGTGCCGGACCCACCACGCTGGGTGCGCCGGCGCTTCCGGGGTCGTTTCCGCGTTGGCGGTGTCGGTGGCTGTCGCGCTCATTTTGGACCTACTCAGCGGTGGGTGAAATTCGGCGGGCGCTTTTCGGTGAATGCCGCCATGCCCTCGGTCTGGTCGTCGGTGGCGAACGCCGAGTGGAACAGCCGGCGCTCGTAGAGCAGCCCTTCGGCCAGGGTGGATTCGAAGGCCCGGTTGACCGCTTCTTTGGCCATCCGGGCGGCCGACAGGCTCATCCCGGCGATGGTGGCGGCGACCTTGCCCGCCTCCGGCCGGAGGGCGTCGGGCGGGACCACGCCGGGGACCCGGGCCGGCCGGTCGGGTTCGGCGGCGTCGATGGTGCGACCGGTCAGGATCAGGTCCATGGCTTTGGCCTTGCCGATGGCCCGGGTCAGGCGCTGGGAGCCGCCCATGCCGGGCAGTACACCCAGCTTGATCTCGGGTTGGCCGAACTTGGCGGTGTCGGCGGCGATCAGCAGGTCGCACATCATCGCCAGTTCGCAGCCGCCGCCCAGGGCATGCCCGGCCACTGCGGCAATCGTCGGGGTGCGTACCGCGGCCAGCTTGGACCAGGCGGCGAAGAAGTCGGCGGCGAACACCTCGGCGAAACTCAGATCGGCCATCTCCTTGATGTCCGCTCCGGCGGCGAAGGCCTTGGCGCTGCCGGTGATGATGATCGCCCCAATGCCGGGGTCGGCGTCGAATTCAGCTGCGGCGGCGGTGACTTCATTCATCACCTGGCTGTTGAGGGCGTTGAGCGCCTGCGGCCGGTTCAGGGTGATGGTGCCGACGCGGCCGTCGCGGTCGACGAGGATGGTCTCGTATTTGTTCTGGCTCATGGTGACTCCTTAGAAGGTCAGGTCGGGTTCGGCGGGAACGAAGTAGCTTTCGATGTCGGCGGCGGTCACCTCGGCCAGCGTCGCCGGCGACCACTGCGGATTGCGGTCCTTGTCGACTAACTGGGCGCGGATTCCCTCCACCAGATCATGCGAGCGCAGCGACGCGCACGACACTCGGTACTCCTGCATCAGAACTTCTTCCAGGCTGGCGAGCCGGCTCGCCCGGCGTACCGCCTCCAGCGTCACAGACAAGGCGACCGGGGAGCGGGTGCCGATCAGTTCGGCCGCGGCGTTGGCGTCGGGGCTGGCATGGCCGGCCAGCGCAGCCACGATCGCCGCGACGGTGTCGTGCGCATAGCACTCGTCGATCCAGTCGCATTGTGCGGCAAGCTGACTCGGCGGCGCCTCAACCGCATGTGCGGCCAGGGCGCTGCCCACCCCGTCGGCGATGATCGCTGCGGTGAAGGCCTCCAACGACGCGTGCGGTACGTAATGGTCGGCGAAACCTAGCGCGATGGCGTCCGGCCCGGAGAACGGCGCCCCGGTCAAGGCCGCATGCAGACCGAGTTGGCCGGGGGAGCGCGAAAGCAGATAGGTGCCGCCGACATCGGGGATGAAACCGATACCGACCTCGGGCATCGCCATCTTGGTGGTGTCGGTGACCACCCGGGTGTTGGCGTGCGCCCCCACGCCCACGCCGCCGCCCATCACGATGCCGTCCATCAACGACACATACGGCTTTGCGAATCCGCCGATCTGCGCGTTCAGCAGGTACTCGTCGTGCCAGAATCGGCGCGCGTCGGCGTCGGCGGCTTTGGCGCTGTGATAGATCGCGACCACGTCGCCGCCGGCGCACAGGCCGCGCTCGCCGGCCCCGGCGAGCAGCACTGCCGTGACCGCCGGATCGTCGGCCCAGGTAGACAGTGCCGCAGTCATCGCGGTCACCATCGGAAGGTTCAGCGAGTTGATCGCCTTTGGGCGGTTGAGTGTCAGCAGGCCGACCCCGTGGTCAACGTGGGCCAGGACGTCGGGGCTCGGGCTACCATCAGATTCGCCTGTCACGCCTTCGCAATGTAGATCCCTAGGCGCGGTCACTGATCCGCGGGTAAGGTTTGGCAGCAGAGCGGCCCGAACGCCGTCGGGAACTCCGGCGGGTCGGGAAACGTTGATTCAGTATTCGTAAACCCTTAGCTTCACAGCCCCAGGAGAGGATCGGGACGGTGCGGGAGACCAGCAACCCGGTATTTCGTTCGTTGCCCAAACAGGGCGGCTACGCGCAGTTCGGAACCGGCGTGGCCGGTGCGACTCAGCAGATGGGTCAGGCCTACCGGGTCGACCCGTCGCTGGCGCAGTACCAGCAGCGCGAGGTCACTCGCCCGCTGACCATCGATGACGTCGTCACCAAGACAGGCATCACGCTCGGCGTGCTGAGCCTGTCGGCGATCGTCTCCTTCTTCTTGGTGTCGGCCAATCAGGCGCTGGCCGGACCGCTGACCTTCATCGGTGCCTTCGGCGGCCTTGCCGTGGTCATGGTGGCCATGTTCGCCCGCAAGCAGGACAACAAGGCGGTGGTGCTCAGCTACGCGGTGCTCGAGGGCCTGTTCCTCGGCGCCATCTCCTGGGTGCTGACGGCCTTCACGGTGGGGACCGGCAACGCCGGCTCGATGATCGGCCAGGCCGTGATGGGCACCCTCGGGGTGTTCGGCGGCATGCTGGTGGTCTACAAGACCGGCGCCATCCGGGTCACCCCGAAGTTCACCCGGATGCTCGTCGCCGGCATGTTCGGTGTGCTGGCCCTGATGATCGGCAACCTGGTGCTGTCGATGTTCGGCGTCGGCGGCGGTGATGGCCTGGGTCTGCGCAGCGGCGGCACGCTGTCCATCATCTTCTCGCTGGTGTGCATCGGTATCGCCGCGTTCAGCTTCCTGATCGACTTCGACGCAGCAGACCAGCTGATCCGCGCCGGCGCGCCGGAGAAGGCCGCCTGGGGGATCGCCCTGGGCCTGACCGTGACCCTGGTCTGGCTGTACCTGGAGATCTTGCGGCTGCTGAGCTACTTCCAGCGGCAGTGACCCGCTAGCTTTCCCCGTTGACTCTGCGCTGAGGGCGCAAAAGTGCGAGTAGCACCCGCCCTCAGCGCAGAGTCATTTTTTGTGTCGGTGGCCCCGGGCAGCATGCCGACATGGGCCAGCCCTTCATCGAGCGACTGGAGTACATCCGGCAGGTGGGCTGGACGCACGTCACGGTGCTCGCCGAACACCGGGGCTACGACGTGGTCCGCCGCGTCCGCCAGGTATGGGACGCCCTGAGGTGAAAATGACTCTGCTCAGGGCGGGGGTTACTCGAACTTTCCCGCCCTGAGCAGAGTCAACGACGAAGGCGAAACTAGGAGAGGCGCTCGACCACCATGGCCATGCCCTG
>CAXYUC010000111.1:0-14756 GCA_964292075.1 uncultured Mycolicibacter sp. | reverse complement strand
CGCGGCCGGTACCACCGGCACCCCCGTGGGCGTTTCGGGTCCCGACGGCCCCCCCGGCGGCGTTGGTGGCGCCGGCGGCCAGGGGGGCTTGGGCGGCTCGGCCGCCGGTAATGGTGGTGCCGGCGGCGTCGGCGGTGCCGGCGGCCAGGGCGGCAACGGCGGTGCCGGGATCGACGGGGACACCGGTTCGTTCAACAACAGCGGCGACGGCACCGGCGGTAACGGTGGATCCGGTGGCAACGGCGCTTCCGGCGGGCTCGGCGGGGCAGGCGGGGCCGGTGGCGCAGCCCAGGCGGCCGGGTTCACCGCAGGCGCCAACGCTTCGGGTGGGGCCGGCGGTGCTGGTGGAGATGCCGGAGCCGGCGGCAACGGCGGTGCCGGCGCGAACGGTACCGCCGCTCACCTCGACGGCGGCAACGGCGGTTCCGGCGGCAACGTCGGTACGGCCGGTAGCGGTGCTGCCGGTGGTGCCGCGGGTGGTGCCGGCGCCAACAGCGGGGCGCACGGCGGCGACGGTGACACACCCGGCGGTGTGTTCGGCAGCGGCGGTAAGGGCGGCGACGGCTACACGTCGACGACGGCGGGTGCGGCCGGTGGCAACGGCGGTAACGGCGGTAACGGCGGCGACCACGGCAACGGCGGTGCCGGCGGTAACGGCGGCACCGGCGTGGCCGGCGGGGCGGGTACCGATGCGACCGCGGCCGGCGGTTCGGGTACCACCGGTCTGACCGGTGGTGCAGGCGGCGCGGGCGGCAAGGGCGGTCTGGGCGGCTCGGTCGCCGGCAACGGGGGTTCCGGTGGCGCGGGCGGAACGGGCGGAGTCGGCGGCACCGGTGGATCCGGAATGGCCGGGGCGAACGCCACCGGCGACGGGGTGAACGGGCAGGCCGGCGGTAACGGCGGCGCCGGTGGCGTTGGCGGCGCCGGAGGCGTTGGCGGTCTCGGTGGCACCGCCGCGCACGGCACCACGGGCAACCAGGGTGTTGGCGGGGCCGGCGGTAACGGTGGCACGGGCGGTACCCCGGGCGATGGCGGTGCCGGCTCCAATGCCATCCCCCCCGGCGGCAAGGGCGGTGACGGCGGCCGCGGCGGCGACGCCGGCCTGGGCGGTGCGGGCGGCCAAGGCGGCGCTGGCTCGACGCAGGGCGGCGACGGCAATACCGGAGCGATGGTGACCGGTGCGGCCGGTAACGGCGGCGACGGCGGCAACGGCGCGGCCGCCACCACGGTCAACGGCACCGGCGGCGCCGGTGGCAAGGGCGGCGACGGCGGCAACATCGGCAACGGTGGCAACGGCGGTAGCGGCGGAAAGGGCGGTATCGGTACCAGCGGTGTTAACCCGGGCACGGGTGGGTCGTCCCCGAACGCGGGCGGCGGCAGCGGCGGCTCCTCTGCGGGCAGCACCGTGGCGACTGGAACGCAGAACGGTGGGCCGGGCGGTGCGGGCACCGACGGCAATAACGCCAACAATGGTGGGTTGCAGCAGAACGGCGGCACCGGCGGCACCGGCGGCACGGCGAAGGTCGGCGCGGGCACCTCCAACGGCGGCGTGGGCGGCGCCCGCGGCGCCGGCGGCGTAGCCGCCGACGGCGGCAACGGCGGGCAAGGCGGATACGCCTACTGCGGTGTCGCCGGGGCGCATTGCAACGGCGGCCTGGGCGGCAACGGTGGCACCGGCGGGGCCGGGGTTGCCGGTAGCGCCGGCGGCCAAGGTGGCGTCGGCGGTGCTGGTGGGGCCGGGGGGCCGATTTCCGGGGTCGGCGGCAACGGCGGCACTGGTGGTCAGGGCGGCACCGGCGGGGCCGGCAGCACGGCCGGCACTGGCGGCACTGGCGGCACTGGCGGGGAGGGCCACAGCACCTGCACCGGCGGTCCGGGCCACGGTGGCACCGGTGGGACCGGCGGAACCGGTGGGCCCGGCGGCACGGGCGGGGTGGGCGGCACGGGCGGCCAGGGTGGTGCCGCCGGTGCGGCAGGCGGCCAAGGTGTGACCGGCCAGGCCGGCGACGGCGGCCAGGGCGGTACCGGTGGCACCGGTGGCACCGGTGGAACCGGCGGCAATGGCGGTAGCCACGGGTCGAGCAATGACAACAACGGCAGCGGTGGCGCGGCTGGAATCGGTGGTGGTGGCGGCGGCGGCGGTACCGGTGGTCAGGGCGGCGCGGCCGGGGCCGGCAGCGGCGGCAGTGCCGGCAGCGGAGGCGCGACCGGCAACCAGGGCGGTCAAGGCGCGGGCGGCAAGGCCGGCTCCTAGGGCGGCCGCTGCTCACGCTGCGCGGTTACCCGCGCAGCGTGACCGCGGCTTCGGGCAGGCGGGGATTCCATCGCGCAGTCCAGCAGCAGCGACGTGCACCGCTACAGCGACCCCGTCAACTCCGTTGTGGCTCCGGAGTAGACCGCGCACAGAGCCGTGGTGCGCACCGGAGCGCCCTACGCCAACAGGTTCATCTAGGTGATCCCTGGGCCCACTGGCGGCATTCGCTGCACTCGGCGTCTACCCCCCCACCACTTCCCCGAAGAATGACGCTAGGGCGATCGCAGGATGGTGATCGTGTTGTCGATCTTTTTAAAGGATTTGAACGTCTCTGCGGGAACGCCGAACACGGCGGACAACACCCTGGGTGGAAGCTTGCTGATGGATTCGCCGATGCCGATGTTGTCTTTGGATTCCGGTGCGCTGGTGTTCTGAATGATCAAGATGCTCAGGTCTTCGGTGCCCCGGTTCTCGAAGTAGTGGAACGAACCCTGCGGCGCGAACACGACGTCGTTGACGTGTTGGTCGAAACTCTCGTGGTTGCCGTTCCCGTCGATGACGACCCACGCCGCGACGCCCTTGGTGACGATGTTGAGTTCCCACGCGCTGGGATGCCAGTGCGGCTCCCGGATACCACCGGGTTCCAAGGTGAGCAGCACGATGCTGGCTTCTTGACCCTTGAGTATCGGAAAGTTGTCTTCGCTTGCCTGCTTGAACGAGCCCCCGTCATAGGTATTGCTGGGCTGCGCGCCTAGTGGGAACAGGTGAGATTGCGAGGTGATCGTTTCGGACGGTATGCGGGGATTGCCAAAGCGTGCCGCATCATCGGTCATGGCCTCTTCCTTACTAGTGCGAAAACTCGGAGTGCCGGTGGCGATAACACGGTCAACACCCGCACCGGTCATGGCGGCGGCGCCGGCCAGGCTTGCCCCGCCCAAAACTTTGCGTCGATTGATTGGCATCGTCTGAAAGTACGCGCTGTTGGCCCACTTTCGCAGGGTTTGCAGCGGGATCAATCCGGCTGCGAAACCCCAGCACCGCGTTATCGGAGAGCTCGATGCCGTCGACCACCCGCGTCGGGTCGAAAACCACTATGTCGGATCAATTTGGGCACCGTTGACCCGCCGAGATGCTTTGCGCCAGAGAGTGTCCGAACCTCAGGAGTCGTATTGACCGTGCCACAGTGCAACATTCCGTTGGCGTGCAATGCGCGACAGCCGGGTTGGCGCCGCCGGCACCCCTTATCGCTTGGATTGCGTCGTCAGGCGAAACCGGGCCGCGCATTTGCTCATGCTAGGCCCTATCCCGTTGCGGCCCTAGCAGGTCAGGGCGACCGCGGCCTCGGCCGTGTAGCACAGGAACGTGCATGTCTCCTGCAGGTAGAGCTGCACGTTCTCGGCGTCGTGTGACAGGTAGCCGATCGAGACGTCGGTGCCCAGCCGCAGGTCGAAATCGCCGCCCCGGGTGGTCAGTACAAACGCGCCGTCGATCGCCGGCGCCCAGATGATGTCGCCGGTGACGAGCCGGCGCAGGTGCTCCAGGATCGGATAGCCGTGATCGGAGGTCTCGGCGACCTTGGTGTAGGTATCCGCCGACAGCAGCACCGAGTACGGGCCGTCCACGCCGGCCAGGCGCAGGGCCGACAGTGCCTGGCTGATCACGTCCGGGATGCCGCGCGGGTCCTCCGGCAACGTCAGCTCCGGATTCGAGCTGGCGCTGCGGATGCCCTCCACCGCGGCGGCGGGGTAGCCCCCGAAAATGATTCGGTCTTCGGCGAACGCCAGCTTCTTGGCTGCGGCCTTCACCGGGTCCCAGTCGGGATCTTGGGAGCCCCGCTCGACATCGTCGATTTCTTCACGCGACAGGGTGAACGGAACCCGCAGGCGCACCAGCGGTTTGCTGTCGCGCAGATGCGCTTCGACGCCGTCGCCGGGGGCGCCTATGCCGGTCAGCCGACCGGTGCCCACCGCGGCCGCCGTCGGGCCCGCCGGGTCGCTGACGTCGACTACCCGGCGCCCGGCAATGTGCCGTTTGAACGTCCGGGTCGCCTCCTGCTCGATGTCGGCCCAGGCCGCTTCGGTGACCGGGGCCAGATCGCGATACAGGTTGTTCATTGCGAGGTTCCTTTCAGGCTGCCGATGTTCAGTGAGCCGTGAACGCCGGTGGTCTCGACGGGCTCGGAGGGGATGGGTGTGGCTGCTCCCGGCAGCGGTGGCGGGTCGTCGAGGAAGTCGGCGGTGGGGGTGAAGAACATCCCGCCGGTGAGCGCGGTGGAGAAGTCCAGGATGCGATCGGTGACTCCGGGCGGGTCGCCGAAAAACATGTTGCGCAGCATCCGTTCGGTGATCTGCGGGCTGCGGGAGTAGCCGATGTAGTAGGTGCCGTGATCGCCCGAATTGGCCGATCCGAAGGGCATGTTGGCTCGCACGATGTCGAGCTCATTGCCGTCGTCGTCGGTGATGACGTTGAGTTTGATGTGGGCGTTGGCGGGTTTGTCCGCGTCGGCGAACTCGATGTCGTCGGCCTTGGTGCGACCGATCACCCGCTCTTGTTCGGTGACCGGCAGGGCATCCCAAGCGGCCATGTTGTGCAGGTATTTCTGGATGTGCACGTAGGAGCCGCCGGCGAAGTCGGGATCTTCATCGCCGATCTGGACGGCAACCGCGGCGTCCGTACCAGTCGGGTTCTCGGTGCCGTCGACGAAGCCGAGCAGGTCGCGGTTGTCGAAGAACCGGAAACCGTGCACCTCGTCGACCACGGTGACCGCGCCGCTTAGGGTCCGCAGGATGCGTCGGGCCAGTTCGAAGCAGACGTCCATGGTCTCGGCGCGGATGTGGAACAGCACATCGCCCGGGGTGGCCGGGGCGGTGTGGTGGGGACCGGTCAACTCGACGAAGGGATGTAACTCGGCTGGGCGGGGCCCGGCGAACAGTCGGTCCCAGGCATCCGAGCCGATCGAGGTCACCAGCGAGAGCTGTTTGGTCGGATCGCGGAAGCTGATCGCCGACGCCATTCCGGGCAGGTCCGGCAAGGCGTCGTGCACCTGGGGCTCTGCGCCCTCATCGATGGTCACGACCAGAAAAATGGCTGCACAGGTCAGGGGAGTGGTGACGGGCTGAACGGACGGCACGGTATCGACCCTAACGCCCCCATCGGCGTCAGGATGCGAAAGACTTGAGCCCATGGCGGCCAACGCAACCGGACTATGCAAGTTCATCGACGCCTCACCGTCGCCGTTTCACGCCTGCGCAACCGTGGCGCAGCGGCTGCGAGCCGCCGGCTACATCGAGCTGTCCGAGACCGATCGATGGCCAGCCACGCCCGGGCGGTACTTCACCGTCCGGGCCGGTTCACTGATTGCATGGAATAGTCCGGAGCACGGCGGCCACACCCCGTTCCGGATCATCGGCGCACACACCGACAGCCCGAACCTGCGGGTCAAACAACATCCGGCCCGTGAGGTCGCCGGTTGGCAGCTGGTGGCCCTGGCGCCCTACGGCGGCGCCTGGCTGAACTCCTGGCTGGACCGTGACCTGGGTATCAGCGGTCGGCTGTCGGTCCGTGACGGCTCCGACCACCTGGTCCGTATCGACGAGCCGATCCTGCGGGTGCCGCAGCTGGCCATCCACCTGGCCGAGGACCGCGCCGCGGTCAAGCTGGACCCGCAACGCCACATCAACGCGGTCTGGGGAGACGGCCGGTCGCCGGACTTCCTCGGATACGTGGCGCAGCGCGCCGGCGTGGAACTGCGCGACGTGCTGGGGTTCGACCTGATGACCCACGACCTGGCGCCGTCGGCGGTGACCGGGCTGGGCAACGAGTTCGTCAGCGCGCCGCGGTTGGACAACCAGGCCAGCTGCTACGCCGGGCTGGAAGCTCTGATCGCGGCCAAGGCCGGCCGCCACCTGCCGGTGCTGGTGCTGTTCGACCACGAAGAGGTCGGGTCGACGTCGGATCACGGCGCCCAGTCCGATCTGTTGATCACCGTCCTGGAGCGGATCACGCTGGCCGCCGGCGGTGACCGTGAGGACTTCCTGCGCCGGCTGACCGCCTCCACGCTGGCCTCGGCGGACATGGCGCACGCCACCCACCCGAACTACCCGGACCGTCACGAACCGGGCCATCAGATCGCGGTCAACGCCGGCCCGGTGCTCAAGGTGCAGCCCAACCTGCGCTACGCCACCGACGGGCGCACCGCCGCCACCTTCGCGCTGGCCTGCGACCAGGCGGGGGTGGCGTTGCAGCGCTACGAGCACCGGGCCGACCTGCCCTGCGGGTCGACCATCGGCCCGATGAGCGCCGCGCGCACCGGGATCCCCACCGTGGACGTGGGCGCCCCGCAGCTGGCCATGCATTCGGCGCGCGAACTCATGGGCGCGCGCGACGTGGCCTCCTACGCGGCAGCTCTGACGGCATTCCTGGCGCCGGACTGAGCCGAAATCGGTGCCATAGACTGTGCGCGTGACGCCCCCGACCACGCTGGACACCGTCGAACACGCCGCCGCAACGCCCGAGCATCCGCAACCGTTCGCCGAGTTGGGTCTCAAGGACGACGAGTACCAGCGCATCCGTGACATCCTGGGCCGCCGCCCCACCGACGCCGAGCTGGCCATGTACTCGGTGATGTGGAGCGAGCACTGCTCTTACAAGTCCTCCAAGGTGCACCTGCGCTATTTCGGTGAGACCACCACCGACGAGATGCGCAAGGCGATGCTGGCCGGCATCGGCGAGAACGCCGGCGTCGTCGACATCGGCGACGGCTGGGCGGTCACCTTCAAGGTGGAGTCGCACAACCACCCGTCTTACGTCGAGCCGTACCAGGGTGCGGCCACCGGAGTGGGCGGCATCGTGCGCGACATCATGGCGATGGGCGCCCGCCCGGTGGCGGTGATGGACCAGCTGCGTTTCGGCGCCGCCGACGCCCCGGACACCCGCCGGGTGCTCGACGGGGTGGTGCGCGGTATCGGCGGCTACGGCAACTCCCTCGGGCTGCCCAATATCGGCGGCGAAACCATCTTCGACCCGTGCTACGCGGGTAACCCTCTGGTCAACGCGCTGTGCGTTGGTGTGCTGAAGAAGGAAGATCTGCACCTGGCGTTCGCCTCCGGTGCCGGAAACAAGATCATCCTGTTCGGCGCGCGCACCGGGCTGGACGGCATCGGTGGGGTGTCGGTGCTGGCATCGGACACCTTCGGCGGGGACGAGAGTGGTGCCGGCCGTAAGAAACTCCCGTCGGTTCAGGTCGGCGACCCGTTCACCGAGAAGGTGCTCATCGAGTGCTGTCTGGAGCTGTATGCCGCCAAGCTGGTGGTCGGCATCCAGGATCTCGGCGGTGCCGGATTGTCTTGTGCCACTTCTGAGTTGGCATCTGCCGGCGATGGCGGCATGGCGATTCAGCTGGACAAGGTGCCGCTGCGCGCAGCGAACATGAGCCCGGCCGAGGTGCTGTCCAGCGAGTCGCAGGAACGCATGTGCGCCGTGGTCGCTCCGGAGAACGTGGACGCCTTCATGGCCGTCTGCGCCAAGTGGGATGTGCTCGCCACCGTGATCGGCGAGGTGACCGACGGCGACCGGCTGCAGATCACCTGGCACGGCGAGACCGTCGTCGACGTGCCGCCGCGCACCGTGGCCCACGAAGGCCCGGTCTACCAGCGCCCGGTCGCGCGCCCCGACACCCAGGACGCCCTCAACGCCGACCGCTCGGACACGCTGTCGCGGCCGGTCACCGGGGCGGAGCTGCGCGCGACTCTGCTTGCGCTGCTGGGCAGCCCGCACCTGTGCAGCCGGGCGTTCATCACCGAACAGTACGACCGCTACGTGCGCGGCAACACCGTGCTGGCCGAGCACGCCGACGGCGGAATGCTGCGCATCGACGAGACCTCCGGACGCGGAATCACCATCTCCACCGATGCGTCCGGTCGCTACACCAAGCTCGACCCCTACACCGGGGCGCAGCTGGCGCTGGCCGAGGCGTACCGCAACGTGGCCGTCACCGGCGCTACCCCGATCGCCGTCACCAACTGCTTGAACTTCGGTTCTCCGGAAGACCCCGCGGTGATGTGGCAGTTCGCTGAGGCCGTTCGCGGTCTGGCCGACGGCTGTGCGGCACTGGGGATTCCGGTGACCGGCGGCAATGTGAGCTTCTACAACCAGACCGGCGCCACCCCGATTCACCCCACCCCGGTCGTCGGGGTGCTCGGTGTCATCGACAATGTCGACCGCCGTATTCCGACGGCGTTCGGGGTCGAACCGGGCGAGACGCTGATCCTGCTCGGTGACACCCGCGACGAATTCGACGGGTCCATCTGGGCGCAGGTGACCGGCGATCATCTGGGCGGACTGCCGCCGAAGGTCGACCTGGCACGCGAGCAGCTGCTCGCCGAGGTGCTGTGCGCGGCGTCGCGCGACGGCCTGATCTCGGCTGCCCACGACTTGAGTGAGGGCGGGCTGATCCAGGCCGTGGTCGAGTCGTCGATCGCCGGTGAGACCGGTTGCCGCATCTTGCTTCCCGAAGAGGCCGATCCGTTCGTCTTCCTGTTCTCCGAATCGGCGGGCCGGGCATTGGTGGCGGTGCCGCGCACCGAGGAGAGCCGGTTGCGCGCCATGTGCGAGGCGCGCGGCCTGCCGGCCACCCGGGTCGGCGTGGTGGACCAGGCCTCGCAAGAGGTAGAGGTCCAAGGCCAGTTCAGTGTGTCGCTGACCGAACTGCGCAGCACCTCCGAAGCGGTGCTGCCGGGGCTGTTCGGATAAAGCCCCAGCGGCATGGGAATGGTCGCGTCGCCGGCGAAACACCCGCTGCTGGTGTGGGCGTGGAGCCTGCTGCGGCTCACGTTCGTCGGGGTGGCGTTCGGTGCGCTGTTCTTCTGCCTGTCGCTGACCCCGTCACTGCTGCCGCGCGACTGGCTGTTCCAGGGGCTGATCGGCGGGATCAACGCGGCCTTCGGCTACGGGCTGGGCGTGCTGATCGGCGCAGCGGTGGAGCGGTTCGTACTGCGCGGCGCCGGCTGGTGGCCGCCGTCGCGCCCGGTTTTGTTCGCGCTCAAGGCAACTGTGGTGGTGGCGGCACCGGCCGCGTGCGTGGTGATGCTGATCCCGGCGGCCGGCTGGCAGCGCCAGGTCTCCGAACTGCTGGGCATCGAAGGCCCGGCGACCCTGGGCTATCTGCGCACCCTCGGCGTGGCGATCGGGGTCGCCGCCGCGCTGATCGCGACGGTGCGGGTGCTGATCGATGCCAGTCGGGCACTGGCGCGGGCGCTGATCCGGCGGTGGCACCTGCACAACGAAGTCGCCATGTTCATCGGCAGCGCGATCGTGGTCGTGCTGCTGACCACCTTGATCAACGGTGTGCTGATCCGCGGTTTCTTCGCCGGCGCCAGCGCGGTGTTCCAGCCCGAGGACAGCGCCACCGTGCCCGGGACGATCCAGCCGCTGCAGCCGGAGCGATCCGGAAGCCCGGAGTCGTTGGCGCCCTGGGCCACCCTGGGCAGTCAGGGCCGCAGCTTCGTCGCCGGGGGAGTGCACGCCGCCGAGCTCACCCGGATCACTGGACGGCCCGCCCGCGAGCCCATCCGGGTGTATGCCGGGCTGCACAGTGCGGGCGACGACGAGGGGCGAATGCAGCTGCTGCTCGACGAACTGGATCGCACCCACGCCTTCGATCGCCAGGTGTTGGTCGTGGTGCCCACCACGGGGACCGGGTGGGTAGACCCGGCCGCGGCTGACGCGCTGGAGATGCTCTACAACGGCGACACCGCGATCGTCGGCGTGCAGTACTCCTACCTGCCGAGTTGGATCTCCTTCCTGGCCGACCAACGCAAATCGATGGATTCCGGGCGGTTGCTGGTGCGCACCATTGCGCAGCGGTGGCGAGGCCTGCCCGTCGAGCACCGTCCCAAACTGGTGCTCTACGGCGAGAGCCTGGGATCGATGGCCGGCCAAGCCGCGTTCGATTGGCTGCCCGATATCGCCGACATGGGCTACCAGGCCGTGCTGTGGGTGGGGCCACCGCAGACCAGCCCGCTCTGGCACGCGCTACTGGTGCGGCGCGACCCCGGCAGTACCGCCGTGTTGCCGCGCTACGACAGGGGCCGCACGGTGCGGTTCGCCCAGGGCACGGTGCCGGCCGAGATCGCCCGGATCGCCGCGCCCCCATGGCACGGCACCCGAGTGCTGTTCTTGCAGCACGCCTCCGACCCGGTGGTGTGGTGGTCGCCGGATCTGCTGTTCGCGCGGCCGGACTGGCTGACCGAAGCACCCGGTCCGGACCGCACCGCATCCATGCGCTGGTACCCCGTGGTGACGTTCTGGCAGGTCAGCGCGGATCTGTTCCACGGTGAGCAGATGCCCGCCGGGCACGGCCACAACTACGCGGACACGATCCTGGACGGTTGGGTGGCGGTGCTGCCACCCGATGGCTGGACGGCGGCCAACACCGAGCGCATCAGGGGCGCGTTGCGGCACTGATACGGCATGCTTCACCTATGGAGCGCTACACCCGTGACGGCCTGGTCTTCGATGTCCGCGACGCCGGGCCCCCCGACGGTCCCGTCGTGGTATTGCTGCACGGCTTTCCGCAGCGAAACGACAGCTGGAATGCCGTCATCGACCGGCTCACCGCTGCGGGCTACCGGTGCCTGGCGCCCAACCAGCGCGGTTATTCACCCGGCGCCCGCCCGCCGCGGCGCCGCGACTATCGCATGTCCGAACTCGTCGCCGACGTCGGCGCGCTGATCGACGCCAGTGGCGCGCCGCGCGTGCACCTGGTCGGACACGACTGGGGCGCGGGCGTGGCGTGGGCCGTGGCGGCGGAACTGCCGGACCGGCTTGCCACCGTGTCGCCGGTGTCGGTGCCGCACCCCGCCGCTTTCCTGAAGTCGTTTGTCACCAGCCGTCAGGGCTTGGCGTCGTGGTACATGGGTTTCTTCCAGCTGCCGTGGCTGCCGGAGTGGTTGCTGACGCGCGGGAAAGGCGCCGTGGCCGCCAAGACGTTGCGGCGAAGCGGGCAGACCGCGGCCGCGGCCGAACGGGATGCGCAGGCCATGATCGAACCGGGCGCGTTGACCGGCGGGCTCAACTGGTACCGGGGTCTGCCGCTGTCGAATCTGCGTGACAGCAATCAGCGGATCTCGGTGCCGACGATGTATGTGTGGAGTGACGACGACATCGCGCTGAAGCCCAAGGGGGCGCGCAACACGGCCCGCTATGTCGACGGCGAGTACCGATTCGAGGTCATGCCCGGCGTCTCGCACTGGATCCCCGATACCGAGCCGGACCGGCTCGCCGACCTGCTGTTGGACTGGTTCGCCGCACACCCAATCGGCTGACCCATGGCAGCCGGCGTCGCACGTCCCAAGCCAGACCCGGCGCAGACCCGCGCAGCAGTGTTGGCACTCGAGGCGTGGCTGCGTGACGAGAGTCTGGCGGCTCCCGACCGTGCCGAGTTGGCAGCCGCGGTCCGTCTGACCGCCCGCACCCTGGCCGAGTTGGCGCCCGGCGCCAGCGTCGAGGTGCGGGTCCCGCCGTTCGTCGCGGTGCAGTGCATCGCCGGGCCGCGGCACACGCGCGGCACGCCGCCCAACGTCGTCGAGACCGATCCGCGCAGCTGGCTGCTGCTGGCCGCCGGCCTGCTTGAGACAGGCGAGGCGACCGCCGCCGGAAAGCTGCGACTGTCCGGTTCCCGAGCCGCCGAGATCGCCGAATGGTTGCCGTTGGTGAAACTTGAGGCTTGTTGACCGTAGACTGAATCCCGTCACTGTGGCCCGTCCCCCTGGAGCAGCTGAAACGTGCCGGACCAGCAGGTAGTAGACCTTGAGAATGCACCCCGTGAAGAGTGCGGCGTATTCGGAGTGTGGGCTCCCGGTGAAGAAGTAGCGAAGCTCACTTATTACGGCCTGTATGCACTGCAACACCGTGGCCAGGAGGCTGCCGGGATCGCGGTCGGCGACGGCTCGCAGGTGCTGGTCTTCAAGGACTTGGGTTTGGTCAGCCAGGTGTTCGAGGAGCAGACGCTGTTGGCGATGCCCGGGCACGTGGCGGTCGGGCACTGTCGCTACTCCACGACCGGAGACACCACCTGGGAGAACGCCCAGCCGGTGTTCCGCAACACGGCAGCCGGTACCGGCGTGGCCCTGGGCCACAACGGCAACCTGGTCAACACCGCCGAATTGGCTGGCCGCGCCCGTGAACTGGGCCTGATCGACACCCGCCGGCCCGGCGTGGCCACCACCGACTCCGACATCTTGGGAGCGCTGCTGGCGCACGGCGCCGCGGACACCTCCCTGGAGCAGGCGGCGCTGGAGCTGCTGCCGACGGCGCGCGGCGCCTTCTGTCTGACCTTCATGGACGAAAACACCCTGTATGCGGCCCGTGACCCGTGGGGCGTGCGGCCGTTGTCGCTGGGCCGGCTCGACCGTGGCTGGGTGGTGGCCTCCGAGACGGCGGCGCTGGACATCGTTGGTGCCTCGTTCGTCCGCGACATCGAGCCCGGTGAGCTGCTGGCGATCGACGCCGACGGCGTGCGCTCCACCCGGTTCGCCAACCCCACCCCGAAGGGGTGCGTCTTCGAGTACGTCTACCTGGCCCGGCCCGACAGTACGATCGGCGGCCGCTCGGTGCACGCCACCCGGGTGGAGATCGGACGCCGGCTGGCCCGTGAGCACGCGGTGGAGGCTGATCTGGTCATCGGCGTGCCGGAGTCCGGCATCCCCGCCGCGGTCGGCTACGCCCAGGAGTCCGGCATCGACTACGGGCAGGGCCTGACCAAGAACGCCTACGTCGGGCGGACCTTCATCCAGCCGTCGCAGACCATTCGCCAGCTCGGCATCCGGCTCAAGCTCAATCCGCTGCGGGAGATCATCCGCGGCAAGCGGCTGATCGTGGTCGATGACTCGATCGTGCGGGGCAACACCCAGCGCGCCCTGGTGCGGATGCTGCGCGAGGCCGGCGCCGTCGAGGTGCACGTGCGGATCGCCTCCCCGCCGGTGAAGTGGCCGTGCTTCTACGGCATCGACTTCGCTTCGCCGGCAGAGCTGATCGCCAACGCCGTTGAGGACGAGACCGAGATGGTCGAAGCGGTGCGGCGCGCCATCGGCGCCGACACCCTCGGCTACGTCGGGCAAGAGGACATGATCGCGGCCACCGAGCAGCCCAAATCGCGGCTGTGCTGCGCCTGTTTCGACGGCAGCTACCCGATCGAGCTGCCCGATGACAGTGCCCTGGGCAAGAACGTCGTCGAGCAGATGTTGACCAACACCGCACGTAAAGCCGAGAGTGACAACGACGCCGCGCTGAGTCAGACCTAGTCAATGTCGCTGCGTCGCGACTCCGGGTTCGGCGGTTCTCGATCCGCCACGACAGGCACGCAGGATACCGACCTGACCCACAACATCCTGTGGCTGCTCAAACAGGCGTTTTACTACTCGCTGACCACGGTGAACGAGGCGATCAGCGACCACGGTGTGAGCACGGCCCAGATCGGTGTATTGCGCCAACTCTCCGGCGAACCCGGCCTGTCCGGCGCCCAACTTGCCCGGCGGCTGCTCATCACCCCGCAGGGCGTGCAACTGGCGTTGAGTGCGCTGGAGCGCCGCGGCTTGGTGGAGCGCAAGCAGGACCCCCACCACGGCCGCATCCTGCGGGCGTACCTGACCGACCAGGGACGCGCGGTGGCCTCGGTGGTGGTCGCGGACGCGCTCGCCGCCCACGACCAGGTGTTCGCCGTCCTGACGCCGGACGAGCAGGAGACGCTGTGCGGCTTGCTGGCCCGGATCGTCGAGGAGAGCCGACCGGACCGAGCGCCGATCGGCGGCTGACGGACCCCGCCCGGCGACCAACGGCGCACCTGCTCAGGACGGGCCGGCGGTAGCTGTCGCGGCAGGCCGTGGGGCTGGGTGGTGGCAGCGACGAGATGGCCCGCAATGTGATGGCCGAACGGGTCCTGGGCCTGCCCCGCGGGTACGCCGCCGACCGCGGCGTGCCGTTCAATCAGGTGCGCCACAACCGGCTCTGAGGCCGCAAAGCCGAGCGCGATACCGTCCGTCGTCGGCGACCGGTAGCCTTTAGCGCGATGACCTCAGCAGAATCAAGCTCCCAGGGCGTTACCTACGCATCGGCAGGAGTGGACATCGACGCCGGTGACCGGGCCGTCGAATTGTTCAAACCCTTGGCCGCCAAGGCCACCAGGCCGGAGGTGCGGGGTGGCCTCGGCGGCTTCGCCGGCCTGTTCGCCCTGCGCAACGCCTACCGTGAGCCGCTGTTGGCGCCCACCACCGACGGCGTGGGCACCAAGCTGGCGATCGCCCAGGCACTGGACAAGCACGACACCGTCGGCATCGATCTGGTGGCCATGGTCGTCGACGACCTGGTGGTGTGCGGAGCCGAGCCGCTGTTCCTGCAGGACTACATCGCCGTCGGGCGCACCGTGCCCCAACGCGTCGCCGCGGTCGGGTCCGGCATCGCCCAGGGGTGTGTGCTGGGCGGCTGTGCGCTGCTGCGCGGGGAGAGC
>CAXYUC010000110.1:0-14793 GCA_964292075.1 uncultured Mycolicibacter sp. | reverse complement strand
GTGGACGGGAGGGGCGGGGGGAGGGCCGGCAGCGCCGCGGGTATGGGTGTGGGCGGCCCGGCCCCCGACGATATGCGCGCCGGCATGGACGGGCTGGCCGGCAGCGCCGCCGTGATGTCGGAGTATCTGGATCCGCTGCGCCGCTTCGTCGCCGGGCAAACCGACTGCCCGGCGAGCCCGATCTGCTCAGCGGTGGCGCGTGTCGTCGAACCCGTCGACGGAATGATCTACAGCACAACCGAATTGACTACCGGCGCGGCAAAACTCACCTCGGGATCGGAGGTCACCACGGCGGCGCTGAGGGGGCTGACGCAGGCCGTGGCGTCGATGCGCGGCGGGCTGGGTCAGGCGCAGGATGCCACCCGCGAGCTGCGCGGTCTACTGGACGGATTCGCTCCGCAGCTGCGCGAGCTGACGGGCTACCTGCACGACATCGACACCGGATTCCGGGCGAGTGCCACCGGCGGGTTCTACCTGCCAGACCGTGCGCTGTCCGACCCCCGCTACCAAGAGGTGCTGCGCACCCTGATGTCACCGGATGGCCGCGCCACGCAGCTGTTGGTGTACGGCGATGGGCAGGAATGGGGCGCCGACGGTGCGCAGCGTGCCCGGCAGATCCAGGCCGCCGTTGCCGAAGCCACCAAAGAGGGCACCGTGACCCCGCTGTCGGTGGAGCTGGCCGGAGTGGGTCCGGCCACCCGCGACCTGCAATCGCTGGCCCGCGGCGACGTCGAGTTGCTGGTGATCGCCACCCTGTCCCTGATATTCGTCATCGTCACCGTGATGCTGCGCAGCCCGGTGGCCGCGCTCGCGGTGGTCGGTACCGTCATCGCCTCCTATGCGTCGGCGCTGGGGGTCAGCGTGCTGATCTGGCAGCACCTGCTGGGGCTCCCGCTGTACTGGGTTGTCGCGCCCATGGCGTTCATCGCGCTGGTGGGCGTCGGCGCCGACTACAACCTGATGCTGGCGCTGCGGATCCGCGAGGAAGCCCGGGCCGGCCTGGCCACCGGGCTGATCCGCGCGTTCGCCGGCACCGGCGGGGTGGTGACCACCGCCGGAATCATCTTCGGAATCACCATGTTCGCGCTGGTCGGCAGCACGGTGCTGAACATCGCCCAGGTCGGTACGACGGTCTGCGTCGGGTTGCTGCTGGACACCCTGATCGTGCGGACCTTCGTGCTGCCGTCGCTGGTGCAGCTGCTGGGGCGCTGGTTCTGGTGGCCGGCCCGAGTCGGCGCCGGACGCGGTGAATACTCGGGCGAGGTCACAACGCGGCTACGACACGCCGCGAAGGGTCGGACAACTGGCGGTGAGGTCGTTTTACCGTGAGAAGGTGCTCGATTTGGAACCGCAGGGTCCGCTGCCTTCGCAGATCTACTGGCGACGACGTGGCCTCGCGCTGGGCATTGCCCTCATCGTGATTGCAGTCGTGTCGGCCATCATCTTCGGCGTCGTCCATAGCAGCGCCGGTGCCGACAGTGCCGACGGGAAGAAGTCCACCGCCGCGCAGCACGCCAAGCCGCAGAACCCCTCGCCTGAAGAGGTCAAGACGCCGGTGGTGGCTCCCGCGGAGCAGGTGCCACCCCAAGCGCCGACCCCGACCGCCGCGGTGACCCCGCCTCCGGTGCTCAAGGAGGGCGACGACTGCCCCGACTCGACGCTGGCGGTCAAGGGTCTGACCGGTCCGCAGTACACGGTCGGTGAGCAGCCTCAGTTCACCATGGTTGTCACCAACATCGGTTTGGTGGCCTGCAAGCGGGACGTGGGTGCCGCGGTACTGGCTGCCTACGTCTACTCGCTGGACAACCAGCGGCTGTGGTCGAACCTGGACTGCGCGCCGTCCAACGAGACCCTGGTGAAGACCTTCGACCCCGGCGAGCAGGTGACCACCACGGTGACCTGGACCGGAATGGGTTCGGCGCCACAGTGCCCGCTGCCGCGGCAGCCGATCGGACCCGGGACTTACAACCTCGTCGTCCAACTCGGCAATCTGAGATCCGCGACGGTGCCATTCATGCTTGTCGAGCCTTCGCCGGAGGGACCGCCGCCGGGGCCGGAAGTGCCCCCGCCGGACGCGCCGCCACCGGGCAACTGAACGCCGGGTTGATTCGGTGGCCCAGCTTCGCCTCTCCTGCGTCGAGCCTCGCTAGCCGCCGGGGTTGTCGCTAGTTTCGATCCAGTAGCTGCGGCGGGGCCACATGACCGCCGCGCCGGTCGGCGATCTCGACCAGGTGGTGCAGCGCGGCAACGATGTTGGCGGCCGGCACGGTACGCAGGCCGCCCACGGTGGCCGGCGCGCCCGGGGGAGTCAGCGCGGTGGTGAATCCGAGCCGGGCCGCCTCGGCGAGCCGCCGGTCCATCCCGCTGACCGGGCGCAGGTCACCGGCCAGGCCTACTTCGCCCACCACCACGGTGGTTGCCGGCAGCGGCAGATCCGCGTAGGCCGATGCCAGCGCGATGGCGACGGCCAGATCCGCGGACGGATCGGTCAACCGCATGCCGCCCACCGTGGACAGGTAGATGTCGCCGGCCCCGATCGGAAGTTCGGCGTGCTTGTCCAGTACCGCGGTGATCATGGCGGCCCGGGCGTGGTCGATGCCACTGACCGCACGGCGCGGCGAGCCGCCCGCCGGCTTGGCCAGCAGTGCCTGCACTTCGCCGATCAACGGACGTTTGCCGTCCAGTGCGACGGTGATGGCGGTGCCGGGCACCGGCTCGCTGCGCTGTTCCAGGAAAAGACCGGACGGGTCGGCGATCCCCTCGATGCCGTCGTCGCGGAGCAGGAAACAGCCCACCTCGTCGGTAGCGCCGAAACGATTCTTGACCGCCCGCACCATCCGCAGCACCGAGTTGCGGTCCCCCTCGAAGTGCAGCACCACGTCGACGAGGTGCTCCAGTGAACGTGGGCCCGCGATCGCGCCGTCCTTGGTCACGTGTCCGACCAGGACCAGCGCCACATCGGCACTCTTGGCGGCAGCGGTCAGAGCGGCCGTCACAGCCCGCACCTGGGTGACCCCGCCGGCCACCCCGTCGGTGTCGGCGGCGGTCACGGTCTGCACCGAATCCACCACCACCAGGGTGGGCCGCACCGCCTCGATATGGCCCAGCACCGTCTGCAGGTCAGATTCGGAGGCCAGGTAGATCTCGTCGTGGGTGCATCCGGTGCGCTCGGCGCGCAGCCGGATCTGCCCCGCGGACTCCTCTCCGGAGACGTACAGCGCCCGGCGCCCCGCCAGTGCCCAGCGGTGCGCGACCTCGAGCAGCAGCGTGGATTTACCGACACCGGGATCGCCGGCCAACAGGGTGACCGAGCCGGGAACCACCCCGCCACCCAACACCCGGTCGAGTTCGGTGACACCGGTCGGCGCCGGCCGTGCTCGACCCGCCTCGATGGAGCTGATCGGCACCGCGGGCCGAGCCGGTGTCGCCGGCCGCAGCCCACCTGCCGGTGCGGCCGCTTCGCCTACCGGGTCGATGCCGCCCCAACTACCGCACTCCGGGCAGCGGCCCAGCCACTTCGCGGTGGTGTTCCCGCATTCCGAACAGCGAAAGAGCGAACGTGCCTTGGCCACTCGGCGACCGTATCGCCCGGGTCCGACAGTGCCGGCCGCGACGGGTGCGTCAGTGGTGCGAAAGCGGGCCGGCCGAGATCGGCACGTCCACGCGCACCTCGCCGGCCCTCTTGAAGGTGAAGGTGAAGTCGTAGGTCAGCCCGTTGCGAATCGCCTTGTCCAGGGTCACCGTCGCGGCGGCGGTGTTGGCGCTGGCCACCTCCGGCAGTGCCCGGGCGGCGGGAGCCGTCGGCAGGTCGGGGCCCGCCGGGGCGCTGAAGACCAGGACGCCGCCGACCGGCACGGTCTTGCTGCCGGTCGGTGACACCTTGCCGATCGAGGTCGTGATGTCGCTCAGCTCATCGTTGGCGTCGGCCGACTGGTTGCTGACCACGAACACCAGGTCGACGGTCTGGCCCGGCTCCAACGCGTCGCCGGTCTGCGTCGCCTGGATGCGCACGTCGCGCAGCGCCAGGTCGCCGACGGTGGCCGAGGCGCCGTTGACCGCAGAGGCCTGGTCAGCGGTCTGAGAGATCTGTCCGGTACCGCAGCCGGCCAGCGCCGCCGCCGCAATCAGCGCGATCGCAGCCTTGTTGAAGGCCCTGTTGAACGAGTTCACGTGTGGTCTCCTGCTCGGCTGTCGCGACTTGTGACTATGCACTGTAGTAGCAACGATCCGGTGGCGGTAGCGCAGGGTTACCGGTCGCCCGTGACCCCCGTCGACCAGCCCTGATCAGGCTCCGATCAGGTTTGACCCAGCACGCTTCCGCCGCGGTGTCAACCCCCCTGCTGGGGCCGCGGTGCCCCTGACCTGCACCGTTGGTGGTCGTGTGTTGTGGCGACGTGTTAGCATGGGGTAGCGAAAGGGGCTCAAATCAGATGATCTTTAAGGTCGGAGACACCGTCGTATATCCACACCACGGTGCAGCGTTGATCGAGGCGATTGAAACCCGGACCATCAAAGGCGAGCAAAAGGACTATCTGGTCCTTAAGGTGGCGCAGGGCGACCTCACCGTTCGAGTTCCCGCTGAAAATGCCGAATATGTCGGTGTGCGTGACGTTGTCGGCCAGGAAGGCCTGGACAAGGTCTTCCAGGTGTTGCGTGCCCCGCACACCGAAGAACCGACCAACTGGTCGCGTCGTTACAAGGCCAACCTGGAGAAGCTCGCCTCCGGCGATGTGCACAAGGTAGCCGAGGTCGTTCGTGACCTGTGGCGCCGTGACCAGGAGCGCGGCCTGTCTGCCGGTGAGAAGCGGATGCTGGCCAAGGCACGTCAGATCCTCGTTGGTGAGCTGGCCCTGGCCGAGAACACCGATGATGCCAAGGCGGAGACCATCCTCGACGAGGTGCTGGCCGCGGCGTCCTGACCGCGACGTTCTCTGAGCGACCGGGGATCCGGTGCCAAGCACAGTAGCCGTGGTGCCGGCGGCCGGTTCGGGTGTGCGGCTGGGCGCCGGCATGCCGAAGGCGTTCTTTCTGCTGGGCGGCGTGACGCTGGTTGAGCGCGCCGTGGCAGGTCTGCGGGAGTCCGGGGTCATCGACCAGATCGTGGTCGCCGTGCCGCCGGACCGCACCGACGAGGCCAAATTGATCCTCGGTGGGACTGCCACCGTCGTCGCCGGCGGTGCCGATCGTGTCGATTCCGTTCGGTTGGCGTTGGCCAGCGCCGGAGAGCCCGATTTCGTGCTGGTCCACGACGCCGCCCGACCATTGACTCCGCCCGGACTGGTGGTCCGGGTGGTCGAGGCATTGCATGCCGGGTACCGAGCCGTCGTCCCGGCGCTTCCGGTCGCCGACACCATCAAGGCGGTCGACGCGAACGGAACAGTCCTGGGCACACCCGAGCGGGCCGGCCTGCGGGCCGTGCAGACCCCCCAGGGGTTCGCCGCGGACCTGCTGCTGCGGGCCTACCAGCAGGCCGGTGCGGGCACGCAGTTCACCGATGACGCCGCAATGGTCGAACATGTCGGCGGCCAGGTCCACACCGTCGAAGGCGATCCCTTGGCCTTCAAGATCACCACACCGCTGGATGCGGTGCTCGCCGAGGCCGTGGTGAACCGGTGAGTGCGCTGCCAAGGGTCGGGTTGGGTACCGACGTGCACCCGATCGAGCCGGGCCGGCCGTGCTGGCTGTTGGGGTTGCTGTTTCCCGACGCCGACGGCTGCGCCGGACACTCCGACGGCGACGTGGCCGCACACGCCCTGTGTGACGCGCTGCTGTCGGCGGCAGGCCTGGGGGACCTCGGGTCGGTGTTCGGCGTCGACGAGCCCCGCTGGGCACGAGTAACGGGCGCTGTGATGCTCGGCCACGTGCGCGAGCTGCTCGGCGAGAGCGGATTCGTGATCGGCAATGCCGCGGTGCAGGTCATCGGCAACCGGCCGAAGGTGGGGCCCCGCCGGGCCGAAGCGCAGCAGCTGCTGTCGGAATTGCTGGGCGCACCGGTCTCGGTGTCGGCCACAACAACCGACGGCCTGGGGCTCACCGGTCGGGGCGAGGGACTGGCCGCGGTGGCTACCGCGCTGGTAGTGCCGCGATAGCATCTAGGTTTGGCGTGATGTTGGTATGGCGTGGTGAGTGGCTCGGTCAGGAGGCTTGTTCCAGGGTCACGTGGTAGCCCATGGCTTAGAGTTTGCGGACGGTGTTGCTGCGCGCTACCACGCACGTAACCTTTAGTGCCGCAAGCTGGTCCCGTATCGTCATGATTTGGCGGGTGTTCGCTCACCGGCCGTAGAAAAACCACCGAAACGGTCACCACGCTCGGCCCCATTGATCCGGACGCAGGCTTTGACGTCCCGTTTCGAAATGTCTAGGCCCGCGCAGCGCGGATGAATGATGTCCAGATAGCGTCCCGCTGAGTGGTGGACTTCGGATCTGGCGTGGTTCACGCGTTGCGATCAACGAGTCATGTTGAACGCTAGGCGATTTGGTGTTGTTTGGCAAGTGCTTCCGCAGCGTGTTTCTTGGCGATGACCGCCCGTAGTTCGTCCATGGAGACATCGGAGAGATAACGTCGGGTGACCTGCCATTCGTCGTGGGCTTCGATGACCACCGCGGTCGCCAGGCGCAGAAACGAAGCCGGGTTGGGGAAGATCTCCACGACATCGGCGCGGCGTTTGATCTCCTTGTTCAACCGCTCGATCGGATTGTTCGACCAAATCTTCTGCCAATGGGCCTTGGGGAACGCGGTGAACGCCAGCACATCGGTCTTGGCCTCGCCCATCATTGCTGCGACCTTCGGGAAACTGTCCGCCAGGGTGTCAGCGACGCGGTCCCACTGCTCGGCCACCTCCTGGGGGTCGGTGTGGGCGAAGATCGTCTTGACCGCCGCCGTCACCGCAGGAGCATGCTTGGCCGAGACCGCAGTGTGCAGATTCCGCATGAAATGCACCCGACACCGCTGCCACGACGAACCGGTGAACTGCTGGGCCACCGCCGATTTCAGGCCGGCATGGGCATCAGAGATCACCAGATGCACCCCCGCCAGGCCGCGGGCGCGCAGCGAGGCGAGAAACTCCCGCCAGAACTCATAAGACTCACTGTCACCGACGGCGGTCCCCAGCACTTCGCGGGTGCCCTCGATGGACACCCCGGTGGCCACCACCAGAGCCTGAGAGACCACGTGCGCCCCGACCCGGACCTTGCAGAACGTCGCGTCACAGAACACGTACGGAAACGTCGTGTGAGCCAGGCTGCGGGTCCGAAACGCCTCGACCTCCTTGTCGAGGCCAGCGCAGATCCGCGAGACCTCCGACTTGGACACCCCTGACTGCACGCCCATCGCGGCCACCAGGTCATCGACACTGCGGGTGGACACGCCGTGCACATAGGCCTCCATGATCACCGCGTGCAGTGCCTTGTCGATGCGGCGGCGGCGCTCCAGCAGCGACGGGAAGAACGAGCCGGCCCGCAGCTTGGGGATGCCCACCTCGACATCACCGGAGGTGCTCGACACCGTCTTGGGCCGATGGCCGTTACGGTGCACCGTGCGCCCATCGGCGCGCTCATAGCGGCCGGCGCCGATCGCAGCAGTGGCCTCGGCCTCGATCAGCGCCTGCAGCCCAGCACGGATCAGCTCGGCAAACACCGCGCCGCCATCAGCGGACTTCAGTGCATCAAGCTGAGCAAGCAGGGCAGAATGATCCTGGGTCATCGCGTCGTGTGTCTTCCTGTTGAGTCACTTGGTAGGTAACTCACTGACCACTACGCGATGGCCCACCCCCACACCGGCAACGACACACCCCGAACGTGTCCGCCCAGCTCAACCCCGACCCCGAAACCCCACCACCCCAGGGGACTTACCCAGCAACAAGGGTATGTAGCCTTAGGCATGGGTCCTGTGGGCGTTAGATGCGTCGTCTAGAAACTTCCATCATCACGTCCCAGCCCCCGCCCACATCCCCGGCGCATCCAGCTACACTCTCCCATTCGGGAGGAGCCTGGAAACGTAATGGCCACCTGGCCCACCGAAACAGGTTGCTGGCTGCAAATGTCGATTTGCCAGATTACTCAGGGAAATCGAGATCCGGGCTCTCAATGTCCATATCAACACCAGCCAGAAATGAGTAAGCCTCCATCACCCCTATGTACACAATATAGTCTGCGGCTTGAGCTTCCACTACATTTACGAAGCTCGAGTAATCGCTGGCCTCGGTCCCGAAACATCCCATTGGGCAGAGGCCCCACACTGCGTTGGGGTTTGCGTAAGATTCGTCGGTGACCACTGAAATCTCGTCGCTAATTATTGCGAAGATAGGGCCCGATATGTACGCCATCATTATGGCGTCGACATAATTTGGCCCGCCGGGTAAGCCGGAGAGGCTGTCAAGATATGTAGGATCACTGTAGCCAAGGAGCGTGTTCCCAAGCTTCAATTCCGCAGCATCCAATTTGTTCAGATCGGAATCTAACGCAGTTCCGTACTGATTCGCTGAGGGTAGACTATTTCCCATATCTTGGAGATAGGATTCTGCTTGTTCAATCTGCCCGGTTAGCGAAGTTAGTGTAGATAGCTGACCGTACTGTCCCGAGAATAGGCCATTTTCTTGGTGGAAGTCTGTTATGCCTGTCTTGTAATCCTGAAATTCAGGGACAACCGTATTGTTCCAGTCGAAAATGACTTGCGCCAGCCATTGCGACGCGTCCTTGGTATCCGCATGGGAAACAGGCGCGCCGAAGAAGGCCGCCAAACCCGCGATAGCACTGCCTGCGACCATGGTCAGCCCAAGCCGACGGGCGGGCGGCGCGTGATGCCCTGCAATAGGGAAATCATGAGATTTAACCTGAAATATCATTTATCTATCATAATCGTATGGTCTGAATACAAGAAATAAGCCCCAGTTAAATTCCAGGTTATGCAACGGTAGTTCACAGATTATGGGCTAGACGGCCGCACCTGGTGGATGTGTTGCTGACACGACAGGGCTACTTGAACGTCGTGCCTACGACTACGCCACGGCGCCGCAGCGACTTTCGTCGCCCCGGAAGGGGCGAGTGGCCGAGTAACCGGTGCTGTGATGCTCGGCCACGTGCGCGAGCTGCTCGCCGAGAGCGGATTCGTGATCGGCAATGCCGCGGTGCAGATCATCGGCAACCGGCCGAAGGTGGGGCCCCGCCGGGCCGAAGCGCAGCAGCTGCTGTCGGAATTGCTGGGCGCACCGGTCTCGGTGTCGGCCACAACCACCGACGGCCTGGGGCTCACCGGTCGGGGTGAGGGACTGGCGCGGTGGCTACCGCGCTGGTAGTGCCTGCTTAAGCCGTCCGGCGGGAGCTAGCAGTTCCCGCCGAAGATGGCACCGATGATGCAGGTGGCGATGTCGCTGCCGACGGGCGCGGCGGCGGCGCCGGGCGCATCCGCGCCGGCGCCGGCGAGGTTGGTGCCCATGTCAGTGCCACCGTCGAGCAGTGCGGTGGACGCAGCCAGCGCAGCATCACTAGCTGCGCCAGCGGAGTCACCCGCCGCACCGTTGAGGACATCCCCGCCCGCCCCGGCGAAAAGCTCAGGATCGAGGTTCAGGTGCTCGCCCAGGTCGAAGGGCAGTGACCCCGCCGCCGAACCGGGTTCGTGCGCCCCCAGGCCGCTAAAAGCGTCGCTCGCCGCCGCTGAACCGGCGCCAGCGCCATCGCCAGCGGCGTTTGCACCGCTGGCGTTACCTGGGGAGGTAAAGAGGCTCATTGCCGGCTGGAGCATCATCGGCGCGTACATCGCCAACATCGGGGCCATCATCGCCATCTGCATACCGATCTGGGGACCCATCGCAGCCATACTGGCGGTGCTGGCGCTGGCGCCGGCGGTGCTGGCGCCCTGACTCATCTGGTCGGCCTGCTGCTCGGCTTGCTGTCGCTGTTGCTCGGCCTGGGCGTCCTGCATCGCCTCTTGCTGGCCCGGCGCCATCTCCTGCGCGGCGGGCGCAGCCGCCGGCTGCTCAGCCGGCACGGGAGTAACCGCAGCTACGACTTCTGCGGGCTGCGGCTGCTGCTGGTTGTTGTTGTTCGGCTCATCGGCGTATGCGGTTGCGCTACCTGCGAATGCGACCGCAGCCAAGAACGCTCCAGAGGCTGCCACCAGACGTTTACTCACTGCCGCAATATATGCCACGTCACACCCCCTGTCCACCGATACGGCAGGTAGTAGCCGTTCCTGGGAAGCCGCTGGTAATGCCGGGCGTGGCAGTCCGGGGCGCACCGCCCGGTAAGCTGGCCCGTCGTGACCGATCGCCCCAGCCTGCGGCTGCACGACACGGCAACCGGCGCCGTGCGTGAGTTTGTCCCGTTGCGGCCCGGTCAGGTGTCTATCTATCTATGCGGTGCCACCGTCCAGGCTGCGCCCCATATCGGCCATGTCCGCAGCGGCGTGGCGTTCGATGTACTGCGCCGGTGGCTCACCGCCCGCGGCTACGACGTCGCTTTTGTGCGCAACGTGACCGATATCGACGACAAGATCCTCACCAAGGCCGCTGCAGCGGGCCGGCCCTGGTGGGAGTGGGCCGCCACCCACGAGCGTGAGTTCACCGCGGCGTATGAGGCGCTGGGGGTGCTGCCACCGTCGGCCGAACCGCGTGCGACCGGGCACATCACTCAGATGGTCGAGCTGATCGAGCGCCTGATCGACTCGGGACACGCCTATGCCGGCGGCGGCGACGTGTACTTCGACGTGCTCAGCTACCCCGACTACGGCCAGCTGTCCGGTCATCGGATCGACGACGTGCATCAGGGCGAGGGGGTCGCCACCGGCAAGCGCGACCCGCGCGACTTCACGCTGTGGAAGGGCGCCAAGCCCGGTGAGCCCAGCTGGCCCACGCCGTGGGGCCCGGGCCGTCCGGGCTGGCACCTGGAGTGTTCGGCGATGGCCCGGACCTACCTCGGCCCCGAATTCGATATCCACTGCGGCGGGATGGATCTGGTCTTCCCGCACCATGAGAACGAGATCGCTCAGAGTCGCGCCGCCGGAGACGGATTCGCGAACTACTGGCTGCACAACGGCTGGGTCACCCTGGGCGGCGAGAAGATGAGCAAGTCGCTGGGCAATGTGCTGTCGATGTCGGCGGTGCTGCAACGGGTCCGGCCCGCCGAGCTGCGCTATTACCTGGGTAGTGCGCACTACCGGTCGATGCTCGAGTTCTCCGAGACCGCGCTGCGCGACGCCGTCAACGCCTATGTCGGCATCGAGGACTTCCTGCACCGGGTGCGCAGCCGGGTGGGCGCGGTGGTTCCCAGCACCTGGACGGACCGTTTCGCCGCCGCGCTCGACGATGACCTGTCGGTGCCGATTGCCCTGGCTGAGGTGCACCGGACGCGTGCGGAGGGCAACCGGGCGCTGGACTCCGGCGACCACGAGGGCGCTCTGGCCGCAGCCGGTGCGATCCGGGCGATGATGGACGTGTTGGGCTGCGACCCGCTCAACGAGCGCTGGGAATCGCGCGACGAGACCTCGGCGGCGCTGGCCGCAGTCGACGTCTTAGTGCGCGCCGAGTTGCAACGCCGGGAAACCGCTCGTGCGGAACGGGACTGGCAATTGGCAGATGAGATCCGCTGCAGGCTCAAAAATGCCGGTATCGACGTCACCGACACCGGGGATGGTCCGCAATGGTCACTACTGGTGGAGGGGTCTGAGTAGATGGCCGGAAATTCCAAGCGCAAGGGTGCGGTGCGCAAGCCGGGCACCAAGAAAGGGCCGACGGTCGGCTCTGGTGGCCAACGCCGCCGCGGGCTCGAAGGCCGCGGCGCTACCCCGCCGGCGCATCAGCGCGACTACCACCCCGCAGCCAAGGCGGCTAAGCGCGCGGCAAAGCAGCGCGCCTACCGCACCACCAAGCGCACCGATGAGAACGAGACCGTGCTGGGGCGCAACCCGGTTCTGGAGTGCCTGCGTGCCGGAATCCCGGCTACCGCGCTGTATGTGGCGCTGGGCGCCGAGGCCGATGAGCGCCTGACCGAATCAGTTACTCGGGCAGCCGATTCCGGATTGCCGATCCTGGAGGTGCCGCGGTCCGATCTGGACAAGATGACCACCAACGGTCTGCATCAGGGCATCGCGCTTGCGGTCCCGCCCTACAGCTACGCGCATCCCGACGACCTGATCGCGGCCGCGCGGCGCGATGTCGCGCCGCCGTTGCTGGTCGCACTGGACAACATCTCCGATCCGCGCAATCTCGGCGCCATCGTGCGGTCGGTCGCGGCGTTCGGCGGACACGGCGTGGTGATCCCGCAGCGTCGGTCGGCGTCGGTGACCGCGGTGGCCTGGCGCACCAGTGCCGGTGCGGCAGCGCGAGTTCCGATCGCGCGGGCATCCAATCTGAACCAAACGCTGAAAGCATGGGCAGATCGCGGCCTGCAGATCGTCGGGCTCGACGCCGGCGGCGAGACCATGGTCGATGAGTTGGACGGCACCAGCCCGATGGTGCTGGTCGTCGGTTCCGAGGGCAAGGGGCTGTCCCGACTGGTCCGGCAGAACTGCGACGCCATCGTGTCGATTCCGATGTCCGGGCCCACCGAGTCGCTCAATGCCTCGGTGGCCGCCGGGGTGGTGCTGGCCGAGGTCGCCCGTCAGCGAAGGTGATTCGCCGCGCGGTGGTTGCGGCGGGGCTGATGGGCGCGGTGGTGAGTCCTTCGGCAACGGCCGCCGCGCAACCGTCGACGTTTGATCTGCAGGCGCATCGCGGCGGCCGGGGCGAGACCACCGAGGAATCGTTGCGCGCCTTCGCCAAGTCGCTCGCGCTGGGGGTCAGCACCCTGGAGTTGGACATCGTGCTGACGCGCGACGCGCAGCCGCTGGTCTGGCACGACCCGGTGATCGAGCCGGCGAAGTGCGCCGACACCGGACCGGCCTTCGCCGGCGATCCCGATTACCCGTACGTGAGCAAGCGAGTAGCCGATCTCACCCTCGCCCAGATCCGAACCCTGGACTGCGGACACCTGTTGCCGGAATTCCCCGACGCGGAAGTGGTGGCGGGCAACGTGATCACCACTTTGCCGGAGGTCTTCGCGCTGGCCGGTCACACAGCGGTCCGCTACAACATCGAGACCAAGGTCGACGGCGACAACTCGCAGCAGATCGCCGATGTGATCCTGGCGGCGGTGCGCGCCGCCGGCAAACTCGATTTCGTTGAAATCCAGAGTTTCGACTGGCGCACGCTGCCGCTGGTGCGCGCCGCGGAACCAGCCATTCCGCTGGTCGCGCTGTGGGAGCAGGGGTCTGATCCGATCTCGGGTGCGGTGGCGGTCGGCGCCGATATCGTGTCCCCGGACTACTCGGTGGTGGATCGAGCATTTACCGAACGCGCACATACGGCTGGGCTGCGGGTGATTCCGTGGACGGTCAACGATGCCGACGCCATGCGACAGCAGATCGCCGCCGGAGTCGACGGGCTCATCACCGACTATCCGAGCCGGCTGCGCGCGGTGCTGGCCGAGCTGGGCATGCCGTTGCCGCCGTCCTACTAGACACCCAGCAGTTGCGCGCTCGCCCACAGGGCCAGCACGGCAACCAGCAGTGTGGCCGGAACCGTGCACAGCCCCAGGCGGGTATATTCGCCGACTCCGGCCGGAACGTCGTAGCGGCGCAACACCCGGCGCCACAGCAGGTTAGACAGTGAGCCCGTGTAGCTGAGGTTGGGTCCGATGTTGACCCCGATCAACACCGCCAACACCGCGAGGGGGCCGCTCGATGCGACCAGCGGCACCAGCACCAGCGTCGCGGGCAGGTTGTTGACCACGTTGGCCAGCACCGCGGCGACCGCCGCGACGCCCAGCAGTGCCGGCAGACCAGATCCCGCCGGCAGCACCGCGGTCATCTGGGCGCCCAGCCCGTTGTCGACGACGGCCCGCACCACCACGCCCAGGGCCAACACGAACACCAGGAAACCGGGGTTGGCGGCCCGCGCAATGCCGGCCGCGGTGCTGCGCCGCTGCGCCAGACCACGCGCGGCCAGCACGGCCGCTCCGGCGACGGCCGCCCATGCCGCCGGTACGCCGAACGTCTCGGCGACCCCGAAACCGACCAGCGTCAGTCCCAGCACCACCAGTGCGAAAACCGGAACCGGGGGCGGCGGGCCGGCGTGCCGGTGCACCGGTGTGGCCCGCAGATCGGCGCGGAAAAACCAGCGGAAAATCAGGTAGACGACCGCGGTGGTGGCCAGCCACGGCGCCGCCATCAACGCGGTGAACTTCACGAACGACAGGCCGGCCTGGTTGAACGCCAGCAGATTGGTCAGGTTCGACACCGGCAGCAGCAGCGACGCCGTGTTGGCCAGGTGCGCGGTCGCGTACGCGTGCGGGCGCATCGGCGCTTGGCGGCGGCGGGCCATCATCAGCACCACCGGGGTCAGCAGCACCACCGTCGCGTCCAGGCTCAGCACCGCGGTCAGGCCGGCGGCGATGACGAAGACGCGGCTCAGCAGATGTTGCGGCGGCCCGACGTCGGCGCGTGCCATCGCCGCGCCGGCCGCTTCGAACAGGCCCTCATCGTCACAGAGCTGTGCCAGCACCAGCACCGCGCCCAGGAACGCGACGACATGCAGCAGAGTGGCGGCTTCGGCAAATGCGGCGTGCATCGGGATCGCGCCGGTGGCAACAAGGATGGCGGGGGCCGGCCCCCCCGCGGCCCTCTCCCCCCCCATCATCGTGCTGGCGTGCCCCGCCGTGCTGGCCTGGAGGCTCCCCCCTCCGGCCGCCGGGCTCGTGACCGCCCCCCGCTTCACCGGCCACCGCCACCGGGGCCTCGCGGTGCTGCTCGGGGTCCTGATC
>CAXYUC010000109.1:0-14885 GCA_964292075.1 uncultured Mycolicibacter sp. | reverse complement strand
ACCGGTCGTTGAACGCCGAATCGCGATCAACTCCGCTTAAGTAAACGGTATTGCGGCTAGTGCAGATTTGGCGCAGCGCCGTCGACGCGACCCACGACTTTCTGGCAGAACCCGACCGCGCGGACATCGAGAGCCAGTTGGCCGATGTCTACTTCCCGGCCGTTCGTCTCACCGTCGCTGAGATCGACGGTGACCCGGTGGGGTTCGCCGGCACGGCGGGGGAGCGCCTGGAGATGTTGTTTGTCCACGCCGACGCCCGTGGCCACGGAGTTGGGAGCGCGCTTCTCCAACACGCGACCACCGAGCAGGGAAGCCGCTGGGTGGACGTCAATGAGCAGAACGAGCAGGCGGTCGAGTTCTACGTGCGGCGCGGTTTTGTTGTCACCGGCCGCAGTGCGCTTGACGAGGCGGGGCGCCCATACCCGTTGCTGCACATGGAGGCACTGCTCACGCCGATCCTGAGCTATCTGGACGAGCACCGGCCGGGAGAGCTGGTCGGGGCCTACCTCTACGGTTCGGCGGTCACCGCCGGGCTGCGGCCGGACAGCGACGTCGATCTGCTGGTTCTCACACGCGCGCCGCTATCGGAGCCCGAGCGGGCGTCGCTGGTTTCGATGCTGCTGAGTGTGTCCGGGTGGCGCGGGCACGCCGCCCAATTCCCCGAGGTTGCCGACCGCCGTCCGTTGGAGCTGACAAGCCTGGTCGTGGCCGACGTTGATCCGTTGCCGCAGACGCCCCGCCGCGACTTTCAATTCGGCGAATGGCTGCGCGCCGATCTTCTGGACGGCCAGGTGCCGCCGGCTGTTTCCGATCCCGATGTGGTGGTGCTGTTGGCCACCGCCCAGAGCGCTCACCGGGTGTTGCGCGGCCAGCCACTCGAAGATCTCGTCGCTCCGGTTCCGCCCGAGCTGCTTCGACGCGCCCAGCTCGCGCTGCTGCCCGAGCTCATGAACGATCCGGCGGGCGAGGAGCGGTTCTTCCTGCTGACCTTGGCCCGCATGCTGGTCACGATCGAGACCGGACAGATCGTCGCCAAGGATGTTGCCGCGCAACGTGTCGCACCGAGATTGACAGGCCGGGATCGTGCCCTGCTGGAGCTTGCCGGGCAGGATTACCGCGGACACGTCAGCGTCGACTGGCGCGACTACTACGACGGCGTGGTGGCGCTGGTTCCGACGCTGGTCGACCTGATCCGCCAGGCCAATGACGTTGTCGGGGGCCGGACCTAGCGTCCCGGGAGCGAGCTGGTCGCCGGTGTCGCTATGACGGTTGGCATTGGTTCGGATCAGTCAGATTGAATGGCTGAACCAGGCCTGCTACCAGATGACGGCGAGACCCGCGGCGGTCAGCGCCAGTGCGGCCGCGGCGTAGAACAGCGGGCGAGGGGCTTGCCCACCTGACTTGCGCTGGCGGGCCCGGCCGATGCCCAGCACGGCACCGAGGGCGACCAGGATCACCAGCTTGATCTCGATCTTGGGGTAGTTGAGCACCACGCCGGCGGGCCACGGTGCGGCCAACGCCAATCCGGTCAGCAACGACAGCAGCACGCCGTAGTCCATCACCGGGGTGAGCTGGAAGCGCCGTGCCGCGGCTTCGGTGATCAACGCCCCGAACGTCACCGCGAATCCGACGATGTGCAGCAGAACTATTACGTGCCGTAGTACCTCCACGTCGCTCAGGCTAACCCCTGGCGGCGGCAAATGGTATTCGATCCGGCGACCTGGGGGTCGCGTCGTTCACCGCCCGGTCGCCGGGGTCTCTACCCTTACCGGCATGACCTCTTCGACAACTCGCCTGGCCGCCGTCGTCGCGGCCACCAGCGACCCGGCCGCCGCCGACCCCGCCGGCTCCCAGGTCGTCTTCCGAGCCTCGGCCGTCGCGCACGATGCAGTGGCCAGCACCATCACCATGGGCCGCTACAGCGTCGAAGTCGATGAGCCGCCGTCGCTCGGCGGCGAGAACACCGCCCCCAACCCGGTCGAGTACTACCTGGGATCCCTGCTGTCCTGCCAGGTGGTCACCTGGCGGTACTGGGCCGAGAAACTGGGTATCGCGGTCGAGCAGATCACCGGGCGCGCCGAAGGCGACCTGGACGTGCGCGGGTTCTTCGGCTTAGACGACTCGGTGCGCCCCGGCTTCAGCGTGATCCGAGTTGTCGTCACCGTGACCGGCCCGGAAACCGAGGAGCGGTACCGGGAACTGCACGAGGTCGTCGAAAAGCACTGCCCGGTACTGGATTTGACCACCAACGTCACTCCGGTGCGCAGCACGCTGGAAATCGGGTAGCGGCGATGATCTTCATCGTGGTCAAGTTCGCGGTCAAGCCGGAGTGGGCGGAGCGCTGGCCGCAGCTGGTGGCCGACTTCACCGCGGCCACCCGTGCCGAGCCGGGCAACCTGTGGTTCGACTGGTCCCGCAGCCTGGACGATCCGAACGAGTACGTGCTCGTCGAGGCCTTCCGGGACGGCGACGCCGGCGGCGCACACGTCAACAGCGAGCATTTCAAGCAGGCCATGGCCGACATGCCGCAGGCGCTCGTGTCGACACCGAAGATCATCAGCCAACAGATCGACGCCACGGACTGGTCGGAGATGGGCGAGCTGACGGTCTAGCGATTTCGGCGCGATAACTCCCTCTGAGCGGGCGAAACCGCGCCGAAATCGCAATCAGCGCACGACGACGATCTCCCGGCCCAGCTGATAGCCGGGGGCCAACGGCAAGATATCGCCGCTCCAGAACGACCCGGGGTCGAACCAGTTCGAATTCTTATCGGTCGACAGCAGTCCCATCTCCTCGTAGGTGATGGCCACCGTCTCGGCGCAGTAGGCGGTCTGCAACGCGACTTTGTTGTTGCGGGCCTTGCGGCGTTGGGTGATCTCGTGGACCTTGCGGTCCAAAAACGGGATGCCGCGGGTCCAGTCGCTCGCCGTCGGCAGCCGCCCCCGCAACCACCGGCCGGTGAGCCGCGCCGTGGTGGGAAACGCGGTGCCGTCCATCCGGGCGATCGCCTGCAGCAGGTGGTTCTCCTGCTTGCGGGTGATGGTTCCGCTGAGCTGGCGAAACCAGCAGCGCTGCTCGTAGCGGCCCATCCACTGCTCGACCGCGGCCCGAGCGTCGTTGAGCTGCACGCCGCGGTGATTGGTGCCGGTCCAAAAGTCGTGCAGCTTGTCGCCGAGCTCGGCATGCCAGATCAGCGGCGGCAGGTCATCGAGGGCCACCGTCATCCCGACATGGTTCACCGGAGAATTGGACAGCGTTTGGATGGCGCGGTCCGGGCCGGAGCGGCCCCGGAACAGCCAGATGTCTCCGGTGCGCGTCTCCGCCAGCGCACGCTCCAACGTCACGGTGTGTTCGTCCACGCTCAGCACCATAAAGTGTGAGCGTGCGCAGCATCTGGAAATGGATCGGCCTGGCGGGCGTGGTCGGGGTTGCCGCCGGGGGAGTGCTGGTGGCGCGGGACCAGCGGCGGCGACGGGCCTACACGCCCGAGGAAATCCGCGCCCGGCTGCATGAGCGGCTCGCCGCGGCCGGCGGGGACGACTAGCGCGGACTACTCCGTGGTGACGTCGACGGCATAGAGGCGATGCGTGCCGGCGAAACCCTTCAGCTCGGCGTCACGGCCGGCACCGACGGCGATGTCGTCGCACTCCCTGACGGCGTCGCGCACCGGTCCACTGATCAGGATCTGACCGCCCTCGGCGGCCGCGGCCACCCGAGCGGCCATCGCGACGTTGCGTCCGAACAAGTCATCACCGCGGCGCACCGAGCGGCCCATGTGCACCCCGATCCGGACCCGGATCGGGTGCTGCGGTTTGCGCCCGCGGCGCGACGCCAGCGCGTGCTGGATGTCGATGGCGCAGCGCACCGCCTGCTCGGGCTGGGCGAACGCGATCATGAAGCCGTCGCCTTGGCTCTTGACCACATGCCCGCAGTGCTGCGCGACCAGACGTTGCACCATCTCGTCGTGCCGGGCGACCAGCTTCACCCAGGCGCGATCACCGATCCGCTCGTTGAGCGCGGTCGATCCCTCGATATCGGTGAACAGCACCACCACATGCCCGTTCGGGGTCAGTCGGGCCAGATCGGGACGTTCCACCTCCGCCCAGTCGGCGAGGTCTTCGATCGAACTGCGCACCGCTGCGCCAAACCCGTGTTTGCGCACCAGGTTCGCGGTCTGCCACACGGTCTTGACGGCCTCGCGTCCGCCGGCCAGCAGCAGGTTGCGGGTGTCGACCTGACCACGCAGCGCCTCAATCTCGGTTTGCGTCTGCCGCAGCTGCCGGGTCAACCCCGCCAGGGCGCCGGCCTCGGCGACCGCCACCGCCGCCAGCACACCGGCCGCCAGCAGCGTCGGCGTCAGCCATCCGATCCCGAACATTTAGCCGGACACGAACTCGACGACGGCTGCGCTGAAGGCGTCGTTGTCGTCGCCGGCCGCGGTGTGCCCGGCGTCGGACAACTCGACGAGCCGCGCATCGGGGACCTTGGACAGAAAGTCCGCGACACCCTCGGCGCTGACCACGTCGGACAGCTTGCCGCGGATCAGCAGGATCGGGATCTGCAGCCCCATGGCGGCGGCTTCGATCTTCTCGGTGCGCAGCGCCGGATCGTCGCCAGGTTTGGTCATCAGCGCCGGATCCCAGTGCCAGTACCAGCGGCCGTCGCGCAACCGCAGATTCTTCTTCAATCCCTCGGGGCTGCGGGGCTTGGCCCGGTGCGGCAGGTACGCGGCCACCGCGTCGGCGGCCTGCTCCAGGGAGTCGAAACCATCGATGTTGCTGAACATGAAGTCGCGGATTCGGGCACTGCCGTCCTTCTCGTAACGCGGCACCACGTCGACCAACACCAGCTTGGTCACCCGCTGGGGCCCGGCCTCATCGGCCACCAGAATGCCGGTCAGCCCGCCCATGCTGGCCCCGATCAGGGCCACCGGCCGGCCGATCGCCTCGATCACCGCGACGGCGTCGGCGGTGAGTGTCTCGATGGCGTAGTCGGCGTTCGGTGCGCGGTCGCTGTCGCCATGGCCGCGGGTGTCGAGCGCGACGACGTGATAGCCCCGGTCGGCCAGGATCTGGCCGGTCTTGTGCCAGGAGTGCCGATTCTGTCCACCGCCGTGCAGCATCACGATCGTCGGATGCTCGACGGTTTCGGTGGCGCCCCGGTTCCACTCGTCGGCGACCAGCGTTACTCCGCCGACGCCGTCATATTCGACGGTCTGGGCTGTGCGCATCTCAAGATGGTAGATAGTTTGGACGACAGGGCGGACGGAAACGCCTGCCCGGCCCGGTCAGGGGGTTAGTGATGAGTGAACCGCGGTGGATCGATGTGCCGGCACCCGGGGTCGCGCTCAAGGCCTTGAGTTGGGGGACACCGGGTGACCCGGTGGCGTTGTGCCTGCACGGGTTTCCGGACACCGCCTACGGATGGCGCCGGGTGGCGCCGCGGCTGGTCGCGGCCGGCTGGCATGTGGTGGCGCCGTTCATGCGAGGCTACGCGCCGTCGTCGATCCCCACGGACGGCAGCTACCACATCGGCGCACTGATGGACGACGCGCTGCGGGTGCACACCGCCGTCGGCGGGACCGGCCGCGACGTGGTGATCGGTCATGACTGGGGCGCGATGGCGGCCACCGGGCTGGCTGCGATGCCGGATAGCCCGTTCACCAAGGCGGTGATCATGTCGGTGCCCCCGCCGGCAGCACTTCGCGCGGTCCGGGGAACCGACCGGCTCACCCTGGCCGGCCTCCTGCCGGCGCAACTGCTGCGCAGCTGGTACATCAGCTACTTCCAACTGCCGTGGCTGCCGGACCGGTCCGCCTCGTGGATGCTGCCGCTATTGTGGCGGCGGTGGTCGCCGGGGTATGCCGCCGAAGAGGATCTGCGGCACGTCGACGCGGCCATCGGAACGCCGGAGGGCTGGCGCGCAGCACTGGGCCCCTACCGGGCGCTGCGCAGCCTGCGGGTTCCCGACCGCTACGCCGATCTGCACCGGTATTGGCTGCAACTCCCGCAGTTGCCGAGCTTGTACCTGCACGGGCGCACCGATGGCTGCATGACGCCGGCGTTCACGCGGTGGGTGCGGCCGGCATTGCCCGCGGGCAGTGACGTCGCCGTGGTCGAGAACGCCGGTCACTTCCTGCAACTCGAGCAGCCCGACGAGATCGCCGATCGGGTGCTGCCCTTTCTCGCCCGATGAGCGGGGCTTGACCTGACGCGCGGCGAGCGGATGACCGCGATCGACGCCCAGTTCTACTGGATGTCCGCGAAGATCCCCAGCGACCAGTTCCTGCTGTATGCCTTCGCCGGGGTGCCGGCCGACTTCGACGACGCGATCGCCGAGGTGCTCGACCGAGCCCGCACGATTCCGGGCCTGACCATCCGGGTCGCCGACGCCGGTGCGCTGCGCTACCCGCGGTGGGTGCCGCTGACCGAGCCCCGCGAGGACGTGGCTGCGATCCGGGCCCCCGGCGACAGCTGGGCCGGTTGCCTGGATGCGGTCGTGAGCTTGACCGACGACCAGGTCGATCTCCGGGTGGTGCCCTGGCGGTTGCACGTGTTCGCTCCGGTCCACGACATTCCCGGGCACCGCGGTCCGGGCACCGTGGCGGTGCTGCAAGTGGCGCATGCCCTCGCCGACGGCGGGCGGGCTTCAGCGTTGGCTGCCCGGCTGTTCGGCCGGGCCGCACCGGTGGCCGGGGTGCCAACACCGGGCCGTGGGTTCTTGCCGTGGCATGCGGTTGTCGCGGCGCGCGCCCACCGCAGCCGGGTCGCTGACACTGCGGCCGGGACCTTGCCGCCCCCGGTGAGCGACCGCCCGCCGTTGGCCACCAACAACCGGCCGGCCGGCGGCCGGGTCGTGCGTACCTTGGTGCGGCAGCGAGACGAACTGCGCGGACCGACCGTCACCGTGGCGGTGTTATCAGCGGTGTCGGCGGCGCTGTCGGAGTATCTCGACGAACCCTGCGATGAACTGGGCGCCGAAGTGCCGATGGCCAAAGCCGCTGAGCGCCAAGCCCACAATCATTTCGGCAATATTCCGGTTGGGCTGTATCCGCAGTTGGGGCACGATGCCCGCTGCGAACGGATCGCCGCCGACATCGCCGGGGGCCGGCTTCGCGGCCGCCACCTGGCTGCGGTCGCGGCCGATCGGGCCTTTGCCGCGACACCCGCGGCGCTGCTGCGCTGGGGCATCGACCATTTCGACCCGGACGCCCGCCCCCAGCGGGTCACCGGCAACACCGTGGTCTCCAGCGTGCACCGCGGCGCCGCGGACCTGCGCTTCGGTGCGGTGCCGGTACTGCTGACCGCAGGGTTCCCGTCGTTGTCCCCGGCGATGGGACTGACCCACGGGGTGCACGGGATCGGCGACACCGTGGTCGTGAGCGTGCATGCCGCCGAATCGGCGGTCGGCGATATCGAGGGATATCTAGGCCTGCTCGATACTGCGTTGTAGTTTGAGCAGATGGTCACTGCTGCTGATGTCGCGCTCCTGTTCCTGCGCCTGGTCCTGGGTCTGACCATGGCGGCGCACGGGTTCAACAAGTTCTTCGGCGGAGGCCGAATCCCCGGCACGGCGGGATGGTTCGAAAGCATCGGGATGAAGCACGGCAAGTTCCAGGCGGTGACGGCGGCAACCGCGGAGATCACCGCCGGGCTGGGGCTGGCGGTGGGGCTGCTGACCCCGATCGCCGCCGCCGGGTTCGTGGCCCTGATGGCGGTGGCGGTGTGGACCGTGCACCGCTCGAACGGCTTCTTCGTGCTGACCAACGGCTGGGAGTACAACCTGGTGCTGGCCACCGGCGCCGTCGTGGTGGCGATGCTCGGGCCGGGCTATCTCAGCGCGGACCACCAGATCTTCTGCCATTGCTGGCAGAAGGGCTGGCCGGGCTTGTGGATCTCGGTCGGCCTCGGGTTGGCGGGCGCCATCGGCCAGCTGGCACTGTTCTACCGGCCGGGCGGATCCGCGACCGGCGAGTAGGGCAGCCCGCTGCCGGAGTTCTCGTCGACGACCACCCGCCGGCCCAGAAACGGAAACGCCCGCTGCGGGCACGCCTCGCGTTCGCAGATCTTGCAACCCGCTCCGATCGGTACCACGGTGGCAGCGTCACCCAGGGCGACGCCGGTGGAGTACACCAGCTTGTCCGCATGCGCCAGGTCGCAACCCAAGCCGACGGCGAAAGTCTTGTGCTGCCCCAGATAGCCGCGCCCCTCGGGCGGGGTGGTGGTGGCGATCCAGAAGTACTTGCGGCCGTCGGGCATCTGCGCGACCTGGGTGACGATCCGGCCCGGTTGGCTGAACGCGTCGTGCACCACCCACAGCGGACAGCTGCCACCGACTCGGCTGAAGTGAAACGCCGTGGCTGACTGGCGCTTCGAGATGTTTCCCGCCTTGTCGGTTCGCACGAAGATGAACGGCACCCCGCGGCGTCCGGGCTGTTGCAGGGTCGAAAGACGATGGCACACCGTCTCGAAGCCGACCTCGAAGCGGCGTCCCAGCAGATCGATGTCGTAGCGCAGGTCGGTCGCGGAACGCTGAAACTGCCGATACGGCAACAGGAACGCGCCGGCGAAGTAGTTGGCCAACCCGATCTTGGCGACACCGCGGGACTCCGGGCTCAACGACTGGTCTTGCGCCACGATGTCCGACATCAACTCCTGTTGGGTCAGCAGTGCCAGTTGAGTGGCGATCTGGAAGGCCCGCTGACCGGCCAGCAGCCAATGCGCAATGCGCAGCACTCGAGTCGCCGGGTCGAAGACCCGCTTGGTTCCCGCAGGCAGGTCATCGACGATCGCGACGGTGATGTCGAATCGTTCGGCCATCAGCGTCGACAGCTGAATGTCTAAGCCGCCGAAGCGCATCCCGGTCTCAACGAACAGTCGCTCGGCGGCGTTGTCGAGCTCACCGATGTAGTTGTTGCGGTCATAGAAGAAGTCGCGGACCTCCTCGAACGGCATGGGCCGGGCCACCGACTGCGCCGAGTCGCCCGAGATCTGTGACCGGTAGGACTCCAATTCCTCGGTGGCACCGCGCAGCTGGCGATGCATAGTCAGCAGGCTGTTGCCGATATCGGGCATCCGCGCGACGAGTTCCTCGATCTGATTGTCGCTGGCGGCGTGTTCGCCGGCGGTTGCGGTGAACATGTCGCGCAGCTCGGCCACCATCCGCGCGTCGGCGTCTCCGGAGAAGTACTGCGCAGGCAAGCTGAACCGGTCGGTGAGCGCCAGCAACACCGGTACGGTGATCGGCCGCTGGTCGTTCTCGAGCTGGTTGACGTAGCTGGTCGACAGATTCAGCGCGCGTGCCAGGGCCACCTGGGTCAGGCCCCGGTCCTCGCGCAGGCGTCGCAGCCGGGCCCCGGCGAAAGTCCGGGTGGTGGTGGGTGCCATGTCATCCAGCGTAACTTGCGAATGCATTCGCAAGGTTTGCAATTCTGGCCAACTTAGGACGCATTAATACGCATTTTCCGTGCATATCGGGGTCGGACTGTCGTGCGTAGGGTGTGGAATATGCAGCTACATGACGTGAAGACCCGCCGCAGTGCCGATGACTTCCCCCGCTCCGAGCACCTCGCCTGGAAGATCGCGCAAGTGGCCGCCGACCCGGTGGCCGTTCCCGACGACACCGCGGCAATGGTGATCAATCGGATCATCGACAACGCGGCGGTCAGTGCCGCCTCGGTGCTGCGCCGGCCGGTGACCGTCGCCCGCCGTCAAGCCCTGGCGCACCCGTCGACCCCGGGCGCTGCGGTCTTCGGAGTCGAAGGCAGCTACTCGGCCGAATGGGCCGCCTGGGCCAACGGCACCGCGGTGCGCGAACTGGACTTCCACGACACCTTCCTGGCCGCGGAGTATTCGCACCCCGGCGACAACATCCCCCCGCTGGTGGCGGTCGCCCAACAGTTGGGACTCTCCGGCGCCGACCTGATCCGCGGCCTGGCCACGGCTTACGAGATCCAGGTCGACCTGGTCAAGGGCATCTGCCTGCACGAGCACAAGATCGACCACGTCGCCCATCTCGGACCTTCGGTGGCCGCCGGCATCGGCACCATGCTGCGGCTGGACCCCGAGGTGATCTACCAGGCGGTCGGGCAGGCGCTGCACCTGACCACCGCCACCCGCCAGTCCCGCAAGGGCCTGATCTCCAGCTGGAAGGCCTACGCGCCGGCCTGGGCCGGCAAGGTCGGCATCGAGGCCGTGGACCGGGCGATGCGCGGCGAGGGCGCACCGGCCCCGATCTGGGAGGGCGAGGACGGCGTCATCGCCTGGATGCTGTCGGGCAAAGACCACACCTACCAGGTGCCGCTGCCCGGTCCCGGCGAGGCCAAGCGCGGCATCCTGGACACCTACACCAAGGAGTACTCCGCGGAGTACCAGAGCCAGGCGCTGATCGACCTGGCCAAGCGGCTCCGGGAGCGGATCGGCGACCTGAGCCAGGTGGCCACCATCAGGCTGCACACCAGCCACCACACCCACTACGTGATCGGCACCGGCTCGGGCGACCCGCAGAAGTTCGACCCGGACGCCTCGCGGGAAACCCTGGACCACTCGGTGATGTACATCTTCGCCGTCGCGTTGCAGGACGGCAGCTGGCACCACGTGCGGTCCTACAGCCCGGAGCGTGCACACCGCCCCGACACCATCGCGTTGTGGCGCAAGATCTCCACCGTCGAGGACCCGGAATGGACCCGGCGCTACCACTCGAGCGACCCGAACGAGAAGGCTTTCGGGGCGCGCGCCGAGGTGACCTTGGCCAGCGGGGAAGTGATCACCGACGAGCTCGCGATCGCCGACGCGCACCCGCTGGGGGCCCGGCCGTTCGAGCGCAAGCAGTACATCGGCAAGTTCACCGAACTCGCCGAGGGCATCGTGACCACGGCCGAGCAGGAGCGGTTCCTGGCCGCCACAGAAGGTCTAGCCGGGTTGGCGGGTTCCGAACTCAACGGACTCAACATCGTGGTCGAGCAGTCGGTGCTGGACCAGGCGCCGGCGACTCCCGACGGGATCTTCCGGTGAGTGGGCTGCTCGGGGCCACCTCGGCCCCGTCGGACAAGCGGGCGGCCTTTCGGGCCGGTCTGCAATCCGGTCGGCTGCAACGGTTCCCGGGGGCGTTCTCGCCGCTGGTCGCCAAGCTGGTCGCCGAGATCGGATTCGAGGGCGTCTACGTTTCCGGCGCGGTGCTCTCGGCCGACCTGGGGCTGCCGGACATCGGGCTGACCACGCTGACCGAGGTGGCCGGGCGCGGCGCGCAGATCGCCGCCGCCACCAGCCTGCCCACCTTCATCGACGCCGACACCGGCTTCGGTGAGCCGATGAGCGCCGCTCGCACCATCACGGTGCTCGAAGATTCCGGGCTGGCCGGATGCCACCTCGAGGACCAGGTCAATCCGAAGCGGTGCGGGCACCTCGACGGCAAGGCCGTGGTGCCGGCCAGCGAGATGGTCAAGCGGCTGCGCGCCGCGGTCGCCGCGCGCCGGGACCCGAACTTCGTCATCTGCGCTCGCACCGATGCGGCCGGCATCGAAGGGCTTTCCGCCGCGATCGATCGCGCGAAAGCCTATGCCGACGCCGGAGCAGACCTGATCTTCACCGAAGCCCTGCGCGGGCCGGCTGATTTCGAAGCGTTCCGCGCCGCAGTCGATGTGCCGCTGCTGGCCAACATGACCGAGTTCGGCAAATCGGAGCTGCTCACCGCCGCGCAACTGTCCGACCTCGGCTACAACGCCGTGATCTACCCGGTCACCACGTTGCGGCTGGCGATGTTCGCCGTGGAAGTGGGCCTGCGCGAGATCGACACGGCCGGAACACAGTCCGGGCTGCTGGACCAGATGCAGCATCGCAGTCGGCTCTACGAGCTGCTGCGCTACGCCGAGTACAACCAGTTCGACGACGACATCTTCAACTTCACGTTAGGAGCGTCCCAATGACCGCAGCCCCCTCCGAAACCGCATCGGCACCGGAGATCCGCAAGGGACTCGCCGGCGTCGTCGTCGACACCACCGCCATCTCCAAGGTGGTGCCGGAGACCAACTCGCTGACCTACCGCGGCTACCCGGTGCAGGACCTGGCCGCGCACTGCAGCTTCGAGCAGGTCGCCTACCTGCTCTGGCACGGTGAGCTGCCGACCGACGCCGAGCTGGCGTTGTTCTGTCAGCGCGAGCGTGCCGCCCGGCGGGTGGACCGGTCGCTGCTGTCGCTGGTGGAGAAGCTCCCGGAGAACTGCCACCCGATGGACGTGGTGCGCACCGCGATCAGCTACCTGGGCGCCGAGGACCCTGCTGAGGACGACTCCGCCGAGTCGGCGAACTTCGCTAAGGCGCTGCGGATGTTCGCGGTGCTGCCGACCATCGTCGCCGTCGACATGCGTCGCCGGCGTGGTCTGGCACCGATCGCCCCGCACAGCCACCTCGGCTACTCCGAGAACTTCTTGCGGATGTGCTTCGGCGAGGTGCCCGACCCGGTCATCGTGGAGGCCTTCGAGCAGTCCATGACCCTCTACGCCGAGCACAGCTTCAACGCGTCCACCTTCGCCGCCCGAGTGGTCACCTCCACCCAGTCCGACATCTACAGTGCCGTCACCGCGGCCATCGGCGCGCTCAAGGGCTCGCTGCACGGCGGGGCCAACGAGGCGGTCATGCACGACATGATCGAGATCGGTGAGCCGGCGAAGGCCGCAGAGTGGCTGCACGGCAAGCTGTCTCGCAAGGACAAGGTGATGGGGTTCGGTCACCGGGTGTACAAGCACGGCGACTCCCGGGTCCCGACCATGAAAGCGGCACTGGAGAAAGTCGCGGCGGCGCGTAACGGCCAGCGCTGGTTGGACATCTACCGCATCCTGGAGGCCGAGATGTTCGCCGCCACCGGGATCAAGCCCAACCTGGACTTCCCAACCGGGCCGGCCTACTACCTGATGGGCTTCGACATCCCGATGTTCACCCCGCTGTTCGTGATGAGCCGCATCACCGGATGGACCGCGCACATCATCGAGCAGACCGCGTCCAACGCGCTGATCCGTCCGCTGAGCGCCTATTCGGGAAGTCCGCAGCGCGTCGTCGGCGCCCTCTGAGGTTCGCCCAGGGGACTACCATCCGGGAATGTCGCAACTGTTCCCCGATTACCGCCCGCTCTGGGAGACCGACCAGCATCGCGAACTGCGCAAGCACGCCGCGGAGTTCCTGCGCAAGGAGGCCACCCCGCACCAGGAGCGCTGGGTCGCCCAACACGGCGTGGACCGCGACTTCTGGAACAAGGCCGGTGACGCCGGGCTGCTGGGGCTGGATCTGCCCGAGGAGTTCGGCGGAGCCGGCGGCGACTACGCCATGCACTCGGTGGTCCAGGAAGAACTCGTCTACGCCCACGACCAGTGCTTCGGCTTCTCGGTGCATTCGCCGATCGTGGCGCACTACCTGTACGCCTACGGCAACGACGAGCAACGCAAACGCTGGCTGCCCAACGTCATCAGCGGCGAGGCGGTGCTGGCCATCGCGATGACCGAACCGGGCACCGGGTCGGATCTGCAGTCGGTGCGCACCACCGCGGTACGCGACGGCGACCACTACGTCATCAACGGCTCGAAGACATTCATCTCCAACGGAACTCACTGCGATCTGCTGGTGATCGTCGCCAAGACAGATCCCTCCCAGGGCGCCGCCGGGGTGTCACTGATCGTCGCCGAGACCAATGGACTGGCCGGCTTCGAACGTGGGCGGGTGCTGGCGAAGATCGGCCAGCACGGCCAGGACACCCGGGAGCTGTTCTTCACCGACATGCGGGTGCCGGTGGCCAACCTGCTCGGCGAGAAGGAAGGCTTGGGCTTCTACCAGCTGATGGACCAGCTGGCCCGGGAGCGGCTGATCATCGGGACGCTGTGCGCGGCACTGGCCGAGGCGGCCGTACTGGAGGCCATCCGCTACTCCAAAGACCGCGAGGCGTTCGGCCGGCCCATCGGCAACTTTCAGCACACCAAATTCGTGCTGGCCGAATGCAAGACGGAGACACTCGCGATCAAGACCCTGGTCGACTACGCGATCAGTCAGTACGTTGGCGGCAAGAATGACCCGATGACCGCGTCGATGGCCAAACTGTTCGCCGCCGAGAAATCCGACCAGATCGTCGACAAGTGCCTGCAGATCTTCGGCGGCTACGGCTACATGGCCGAATACCCGATCGCCAATATGTACACCGGGTCGCGGGTGAACCGGATCTACGGCGGCACCAGCGAGATCATGAAGGAGATCATCAGCCGATCGCTGTGAGCTCCAGGCGCTCGAGTCGGCGTACCAGCAGGCTGGGCAGCCAGCGGCTCTCCGGGGCGATCCCGATATGCGAGGTGCGCGCCAGCAGTTCGCCGATCACGATCTTCGCTTCGAGGCGCGCCAGGGCGGCGCCGACGCAGAAGTGCGCGCCCTTGCCGAAGGCCAGGTGACTTGTTGTGCGGTCCAACCGGAATTGGTTGGGCTCGGCGAAACGTGCCGGGTCCCGATTCGCCGCACCCCACAGCAACAGCAGACGGGACCCGGCCGGCAGGTCGACCCCGCCAAGGCTGGTGTCGTGTCGCACGTGCCGGTAGTGACCGCGGAACGGGGACTCGCACCGCAGCACTTCCTCGAGGAACGGACCCAACAGCTCCGGCGATTCGCGAACCTGGCGCTGGATCTCCGGGCGCGTTGCCAAAGTCCAGGCCGCCGAACCGATTAGCGACGCGGTCGAATCGCCGCCGGCGCCGAACAGGGTGATCATCTTGGCCTGGGCGGTGACGGTCTCGAACTGGCCCCTGGCCAGCGCGCCGATGGCCTCGGTGGGCTTGGTGGGGGTGGGGAACACTTCCTGGGCGACGCCGAAGCTGCGCTCGGTGCTGGGGGGCGCGACCTGGGGGCCCATCGGCAGCCA
>CAXYUC010000108.1:0-14922 GCA_964292075.1 uncultured Mycolicibacter sp. | reverse complement strand
AAGGCCCCCGGGAGGCCCTGCTGCCCCCCGTCTTCCCGGTGTGCGGGGGTTTGATGGGAGGGCCGAAATGCCGCCAGGGAGACCCAGCGCCTCCCTGGCGTCATTCCAGATGAGATGTTTTACCGGCCGCCGTGGTATCGAGCTGGCAACGGCGCGGGGCCGATCCGGGTCTTGTCAAGACTCAAATCCCACTTCTTGAGCCAGGGAGTAATGAACTCAGCGACGGTGCCGGAGTCGTTGGCTCGGATAGTGATTCCGATCGCCGTGGCGGACCCGTCAGCGTGACGGAGATACACCGGGCCACCTGAATCCCCGCCCTCGGTATCTGCCCCGAAGACGACCTGGGTGGGGCTGACGTAGCTAACCGCCCCGCACTGGAGACGAGTTGTAGCCCCGTACTTGCATAGCGTGTCTCCGACGGAGACCCGGAGGGCATTAGCCGCACCAGTGACTGGCCGAATGTCGATAATCGAGGAGTTGGACGGTGCGGTGCCGGTTAGCTCCACGAGCGCAATGTCGGAGTCCTCGGCGGTGTCACCGTGGACGGTCCGGGTGAAAGCGCCAAGCGCTTCGAACTGTCCGGCAGCAGTGTTGTACCAAGCGGCGCCGCCTCGGTCGCAGTGTCCTGCAGTGAGGAATCCCTGCCGACCCTCAGGTGTGTGTACCAACCAGCCGGCAGTGCACGTGCCTCCGTCGTCGGCGGCCGCGTTCGTGGTGACGATCGGGATGCCCGGAGCGAGGTCGCGGGTGGGAGGCAGAGGCGGGCTCGCGCTTGCAGTAGGGGCGGTGATCAGCGTCAGCGCACCCGCGATCGCGGCCGCGGCGGTCTTCAATGTGCGCATGGTCATCACCCCCCTATGAGCGCGGGTTCGTCGGCGTTCCTCGATATTATCGCGCATTTTCAGCCCAGCGCCTAGGCGTAGTCGCGGCTGAGCCTCCTGACCTGTGGCTTTCCCGGCCGCGTGATCGGCTGGCAGCGTGTTCATGACCTTGAATCGCTGATCCCGACAATTACACTTATCGGGAGGTAGCGGCGTCCGCGGATGCGACGCTGGGTGTCGGGATCGGGGGCAGGATGAGTGGCGCAGGCGACGAGCCGAAGTCTGAAATGGCGGGTGCTGAGGAGGTCATCGGTAGCTCCTGGCCGACCGACAGTGAGACTGCTGTGCACGATGCGGCGAAGGAGCAAATGCGGCTTGCGGGACTGCTGCATGACGCGTCGCAGACGGCCGGGCACGGGCGAGACTACGCGCTCGATGAGATGGAGGGCGAGGCCGCCGAGGGCATCGCGACCAAATTCGGGATCCATGTCGGGGAACTCAGCGATCGGGCACTGCAGCACCAGCAGATTGCGGGGTGGCTGACCGCGTATGCGGGTGCGATCACCACCGCAAAAAAGGCGATCAATGGAGCGGTGGCGATCCACTCAATCGACCACGTCGCCCCCAAGACCGAATTTCACACTCAGGCCCAGAAGGACTCCAGCTTGCAGGCGGCCCATAGCGTGGTGGAGCAGGCAGCGACCACCCTCTACACGGCCAAGTCGCAGGTGGCCACCGGGATTGCGCTGGGTACGAAGCCACCGCTGATGCCTCAACTCCCGAAGGGGGGACTGTCGGCCCCCACGGCGGGGACCGAGGCGTCGGGTCCGGACGGTCTGCCGTCGAATTTCCCCAATGGCGGGTTGACGCCACCCGGGTTGACGCCGCCGGGGCTGTCATCCCCGGGCCTGTCGTCGCCGGACTTGCCTCCGAGCCTGACTCCTCCTACTGCGCCAGCTTCGCCGCTGTCGGCCCCTGCTAGTGGGGGCGGGCCGGCGGCGTCGGCCGCGTCGATTCCACCGCCGACGCTGCCTGCGGAGATGGCTGGTGGGCCGGCGTCGTCGCTGCCGTCGGCGGCGGAATCCTCGCCGATGAGCGGGATGGGTGGCATGCCGATGAGCGGTATGCCAATGGGCGGTAGTGGCATGCCGATGCAGCCGCCGCAGATGCCTCAGATGCCGACGCAGACTCCGGGTGCGGATATCGCCAAAACCGCCGGCGACACCATCGGCAAGCTGGCAGGCGGGAATGGTGGCGGCGGGGCGCAGTCGTTGGACTCCGCGACACTCGACAAGCTGCTGGATGCGAATTCGTCGAGTGATGGCGGTGGACTCGACGACGGGAAAGGGCTGTCCTTCAAGGACGATGACAAGTCGTTGGCCAGTGCCACTGGGGGTGGCCTCGGCCACAACGGCAGCGGCGCCAGCTCCACCCTGACCAATCCGTACAGCCCCCCAATTGAGAACCCGACTTTGAACACCCCACCCCGGTGGGGGGGCCCGCCGTCGCCGGCGCCGCCGACGATCACCGCGACGCCGCCTGTGGTGTCGGCTCCGGTCACTGAACTGTCCGGTGACGAGTCGATGCCGCATCAGGCGACGTATTCGGCGTCCCACGCCGGTGTCGCTGACGCGCCCGGGGTGACCAGTCCCGCGTCAGGGCCCAACACCGGCGGCGCCGGGGGGCCTGGTGGTCAGCAGCAGGTGGGTGGTGCCCTGGGTGCTTACCCGCCGGGCGCGGCCGGGTTCACCCCGATGCCGCCGATGGGTGCGATGGGCGCCGGTGCCGGTATGGGTGCGATGGGTGCGCCGGCGTCGATCCCCGCGATGGCGGCTGGCGGTGCTGCAGCTGCGGCCGCGCCGATGCTGCTGCCCACCAGCACCACCACCAAGACCGAAGCTGCTGCGTCGTCGTTGTTCGCCGACCCTGCTGGGTCGGCCAACTCCAACTCCGAGCGTCTTGCGGTGCTGCCGCCGGAGCAGGCCGTTGCCCACGAGCACCTCGCCGGGGTGTTGAAGGCGTTCCGGGACCGGCCGGGGATGGCGTGGACGACGGTCAAGGTGGCCATCGGCGTGTTCATCTACGAGGAGCCCGGCCTGCCGACGCAGCGGATCCGCTACGTCATGGCCACCACTGACGGCCTGTCACTGATTCCGATGAATGTCAAGGTGCCCTCGGGTATTGAACTGCTCGGCGGCCTCATCGACCCGACCGGGAGTTTCTTTGCGGAGTGGAGTGGCAACGAGCGGCCGGCGATGAAGTTGGTTGCCGCGGCCGACTCCTACCCTCACCTGCTGGGTGACCTCGACTACCTGGTCAGCAACGACACCACCGATGGGACGCTGTCGCCGGCGCAGGCGGGGGACGTCGTGGAAGTCGTGCAGTCCAAGACGCAGACAGAGGCGTTGATCGCCACCCACAAGGCGTCTCCGGCGACTCGGCCGCGGATGACGGTCGAATGGCCGCGGATCGCCCCGCAGCAGGCCGCGGACGCCCTGGCTGCGTTCGGGCGGGCGTGGCGGTTTAACGACGGCAGCCCGACTGATCCCTCGGAGGCCACAGCCAGGCTGTGGGCGGCCCGCTGGGGTTCCGGGAATCGGGTGATGGAGCGCCCGGACGACTACCCGGCGGTGCTGGCGACCTTCTGGTACGAGGAAGGCATGGAGGCCCTCGCGTTGGGGCGCCTCGACGACGCCGCCTACGCCGCCAACGCACTAGCTGACATCAACCCCTAACCGAGCTGGGGCGGCCTGGATAGGATTGGCGCTATGTCCGAGCTGCTCAGTCCGAAGGATGCGCTGGCGTCGTTCCCGCCAGTGCGCCGCACGCACGACAGCCTTGGGCTCAGCATCAACGAGATCATCCGCGAGGAGATCGCGATTGAACGCGACACCCTCGAGCTTCTTGCAGAGCGGTGACTGAACTCCCAATCGGCATCGACGACCTCGTTGAGATCAACCGCGGCGTCACCGGTGGAATAGCGCACGTCACCGATCGCGGCAGCTTGGAGAGCGCCCTAGCCAGGCCTTTCCACACGTTTGACGGCGCGCCACTGCATCCCACCGTCGCGGGACAGGCTGGGGCGCTCCTTGAAGGAATAGTGGCAGCTCATGGGTTTAGCGACGGGAATAAGCGGACGGCCTGGATTGCAACCAAGACGTATCTGCGGCTTCAGGGCTTCCGCCCGCTGAAAGTGCGCGACGTCGTGGCTGCCGACTTCGTCGAAGGGGTCGCGATGCACCAGTACCGCGGCGCCGAGGTTGCGGTGTGGATTGCGGAGAACCTGTTCCCTTGATCCGGGTGGTGAGCATGGCATGGCCACCACAACCACGATTCCGGTAGTATTACCGGTAGCAAAACCGGAAGTGGAGAGGGGCTGAGATGGCCGCCACATTGGATCGAGCAATCGAAGCCAGCGAGATCGTGGACGCGCTGAAGCCGTTCGGGATCTCGCAGCTCGACGTCGCCGCAGTCACCCGAGTGTCAGACCGCGCTGTGCGCGGGTGGCGTACCAACGACATCCGCGCCGATCGGTACGACCAGCTCGCACAGCTCCGAGACCTTGTCTTGCTGCTCTCGGACTCCCTAACCCCTCGCGGCGTCGGTCAATGGCTGCACGCAATGAATCGGCTCCTTAGCGGCCAACGTCCGATCGACCTGCTGGCCCAGGACCGCTACGACGAGGTGCGCGGCGCAGCTGAAGCCTTCGTCGACGGCTCCTACGTTTGAGTCTCGAAAGGGCGATCGCGACGGCGCCGCGGCGCAAGTTGACCGGCAGCTACTGGCACCAAGGCCCTACACGGCGCCCCGTCGTCTCCTGCGCGAGCCCTGCCCGAGGTCCGGGCCGCTACCACCGCGCCGGTGAGCCGGGGGTCTGGTACGCATCCAGTCGAGAGCAGGGCGCATGGGCCGAGCTCTTCCGGCACTTCGTTGACGACGGTGTCGACCCCTTCGAGATCCGGCGCCGCATCGGCCGAGTCACGGTCGATCTCGAGGTCCTCGATCTCACCGATAGGAGAACACGCTTGCATCTCAATTTGGGTGAAAGCGAGCTGGTTTCGGACGATTACGCTGCCACGCAGGCCGTCGCGGCCGCAGCCCGCGTTGCTGGATTCGACGCGATATTGGCTCCAGCGGCAGCGCTTCCCGGCTGCGTCACCCTCGCGGTCTTCGTGGAAGCCTTGCCTAATGTTGTCGCCAGCCGATCGCAGGTCCGCCAACCGCCGCCGCGGCTCGCTGGTCTTCTCGGCCGGATTCGCCTACGCCGCAACCTGCCCGACTCAATACGACGACTTTTCAAGACACTCGAGCAGGCTGGGGCCGAGGCGATCCGCCGGCGCCGCTAGGTACGGCCTGGCTTGTCCTTCTGCAAGCTGCCGCAGCCTCACCCGGACCTCCCGCCGCGGCGCGAGAGTCCGGTATTTCGCTACTCAAATCTGGCAGAATGAAGCCATGACCGGGGGCATTCAGGTGCAAAGATCGGGACCCGCGATCCGGGCTGCACTGGCTGAGTACGCACCGGATGACCTGGTCGACTTCGAAGGCGAGTTCCGTACTGCGCTCGCTGAAGCCGATGAGGACTTCGACCTGGCCCGTGTCGAGGCGGTGATCGACCGGTGGTGGGGCAGGGCTCATCTACGGATTCATCCGCCAACGGAAGAGGAACGCGCTGCTGTCGCTCGAGTCGCCGCGGGAGATGAGTCCGGTCTCTGTTCGAGGGGTCCTTCAGGGGACTGGACGAAGATCTAGCGGGGTGGCGCGCTACTGGCCGGTTTGGCTCGAGATCGCTACTGAACAGTACAACTCCCTATCTCCGGAGCTGCAGCGGCAGGTCGACGTCAAGCTCGATGAGCTCCTCGACGATCCCGAACATGGCGGGGTCTACGACAAGGCGAGCGATCAGTGGACTGCTACCTTCGGTGGCGGCTTGGGTCTTATCGTCTACGCGATCGTGGCCCAGAACCTCAAAGTCATTGTCCTGCGGCTTATTGCCTGAGCGTGCACATCCCCACGGCTAAAGCCAGCCGCCCGCGCGCTAACGGGAATTCGATCGGTGGTTGGCTGCTGCTGATTGGGCGATTCGGTGTCGGCGTGCGCGAGCGAGTCGTCGGTCGAGGATCCGCGTGTCGCGGCCGCGGAGCTCCACGTTTGCCAGCCAGCTCAGTTGCTGGTCACTGAGGCCTGCGGGGTCTCCATTGTGATCACGTCCGGTGATGACGACACTGCCACGTAACAGCGGAACGTCTCGGGCGGTGAAGGCGGTTGCAGCGACTAGCATTTCGGCTGCGGGTCGGTTGATGATCCGGACGGTTCGGTGGGTGGTGAACCAGAAGACCATTTGTTTGTCGGAGCTGGTGATGGTTTCCAGGCGGTCGTCGCGGACGTCGTCGGCGATGTCGTTTATGTCGTGCATCCAGGCGAGGTACAGCAGCTGGTTGTGGCTTGCATGGATCGACTGAAACATGTCTGGATTCTAGGGCGGGGCATGGCTATTGATGGTGTATAAGGCATGGGGTGGGCCGGGTGGTGGGAGGGATTGTTCGGGCGGTCGTGGCGGTTTAACGGCGGCGGCGCGACCGATCCCTCTGAGGCCGCAGCCCGGCTGTGGGCGGCCCGCTGGGGTTTCGGGGAATCGGGTGATCGAGCGCCCGCCGGCGCTGGCGACCTTTTGGTACGAGGAGGTCGTGGAGGCCCTGGAGCTGGGGCGGCTCGATGGCGCGCCGCTTACGCCGGCAACGCACTCGCTGGCGTCGGCCCCTGATCGCGGCGCTGTACGCGCTGCGACTAACGATGATAGTCTAGCGTTACTAGTCGTTAAGTTTCTGCGGGAGGCGCGATGACCACCGAGGCCAGCACCGGTGAATTGAGCCGGCTACTCCGCGACAGGTACGACCTCCAGATCGGAGACATCGTGGGCGCACTCAAAGCGATGCCCGGCGGTCGACCCTCGGCGGCGAGGCTCCCGCAGCACGACGCCGCCCTGCTCGACCAGGCCGGTTTCACCGAAGATTTCGACGCCTACGCCCAGGTCACCATCGACACGGTGGCCCACACAGCACTGCTGATCACCACCGCAGCCTCCGCCCGCGAGGTGGCGGCCGCGCTCGGCGTCAACGACTCCCGAGTACGTCAACGCCGCATCGCCCGCACGCTGTGGGCCATCGACAATGGCGGCACTTGGGTCTTTCCGGTACTGCAGTTCGAATCCGATCCCAAGACTGGGGAAACGCGGCAGATCCGCGGCCTCGACCAGGTTCTTGCAGCCCTGCCTCAGGATCTGCATCCCACCGCGGTCGCCGGATTCCTGCGCGCCCCACACCCGGATCTGGCCATCGACGGCTATCTGCGTACTCCCTTGGAGTGGTTGCGCAGTGGAGGTGATGTCGCCCCGGTCCTGCGGCTTGTGCAGGCCGCTGACTGGGCCAGCCGGTGACCTCAGTCGCAGCGCCTCTGCCTGATCCGCCACCTGTAGCCCGTCTGCGTGAGATCGGTGTCCGCGACGACGAAATCCACCGCACAGCACCCGCGGACGTCTGGTGGCGGATACATCGCACCCACGGCGATTTCGTGTTGGCATGGAACGAGTTCCGGCACTACGGCCCGCTACTGCGCTTCGATCCTCACCCCGAACCCACACGGCTGCACACTGAATACGCGGTCTGGTACGGCGCGAGTACACCCGATGCAGCGCTGGCCGAAGCCTTCCAGGGCCGCGTAATTGACCGCCGGCGCGGCCTGCCCTACCTCACTGGCCTGCATTTCACCCGACCGCTTCGACTGCTTGATCTCGCTACCGACAGTCCGGGCGCCTGGGGCACCCGCGCCGGCGGAAATTTCGCGCTGTCCACCGCAGCGCACCACATCACCCAACGGTGGTCCCGCGCCATCATTGAGGCGTTTCCTGACATCGACGGCATCCGCTACAACAGTCGGTTTGCCGGCCACCCCTGTGTGGCACTGTTCGTCTCAGCGGCCGATGCCATGCCGCCTGAGCCGGTCTTGGCTTACCCGCTTGATCACCCTGGCCTCGCTGCGCGCCTCGCGGCAACTGCTTATCGTCTGGGCTACGACCTCGTCTGAGCGTTGCGCCTCACTTGCGTGTAGCGCTGCCAGCGGCAAAGGCCAGGCCTAGTGCGCCCCGACCAGTAGAGATATTTCCCCTGGTGCAGGCGGTTCTCGCGCGGATACGATCACCGGTCATGATGAAGTCGATTGCCGCGCTCTGCGGGTTACTGTTCACTCTCGCGCCGGCCGCGGTTGCCGGTGCCGATGCCATCGACGACAAGTTCTATGACGCTGTCAGCTCGTACGGGATCCCGACGACTAAGCCGAAGGCGATCAGCGAAGCTCACGTCGTGTGCACGATATTGCGCGAGCCAGGTATCACGCCGAGCATGGTCAACGACGCGACGGCACAGAGCAACTCGGATTGGTCGTTTGCGGATGCCGCGTACTTCGTCGGTGCCGCTATAGCTTCGTATTGCCCGCAATACGGTTCGGAGATCGGCCGTTAGCGGCAACTACTGAGTTTGGGGGACAACGAGAATGGACTACGACAGCTGATGCCCGACGGCAACGAGCTGCCGACCGAGGTGGGTTTGGAGACCGACACATCTATCGTTGATCGCGGTACTGCTGCAGTTGGATCGCCGCTGTACGCGTGGTCGCAGGCCGAAGCGCTTCCGGAGGTTGTTCCGGGGTACCGCCGGATCTCGTGGCGCTGGATCGTCGTCGTGCTCGCATTGCTGCTGACGATCGGCGTGATCGGCGTCGAGGCCGGTTGGTACGAGAAGCGTGGCCGGCCATCGCATGAGGTATCGCAGCCGCTGCCAGCGCCGTCGACCAAAGAGCTCCCGCCGCCGCCGTTGCATCCGACGCTCAACGGCAGCTACATGACGACGATGGCTGAGTCCCGGGCAACCTATCCGCATGGTGACCCGACATATTGGTCTTCGTATCAACACGACGATGTCGAATACTCGAGCGTCTGGCGATCCGATTGCAACAGTCTTCGCTGCGTGCAGGAGATGGGTTTCGGTGATGGATGGATCGGCTTTACGTGGGACAACGGGTCGTGGGTCAACTCGCGTCAAGGTGATGTCGACGAGAACGGTATCGGCAGCATCGAAAAGATGACGGTGTCGCCGGTAGTCGGGTCTGCCACGTGGTCGGGCACCGTCGACTTCGTGATCGACCGTACCGTGCCAGGTGGTCCGCCAATTGGGTCGGAAACGATCACGCCCATCATGCTGCGGCCGCAGGCGGGATTTTCGCAGTAGAGGGGTGGCGTTAAGTTAGCAACTATAGTAGGTAATGACTAACTATAGTGGGCGTCGGGGGTGGTGGCTGATGCAGCTGAATCGGCCGTTCGCGGCCGTTACACCGACGCTCGACGGCGACGTCCTCGCCGTGCTGGCCGCGGTGAGCGGTGAGGCATTCACCATCAGCCAGATTCGGTGCATCGTCGCCACAGCGTCCGGTGAAGGCATCCGCAAGGTGCTCGCACGACTGGTGGCGCAGGGCGTGGTCCTGCAGAGCCAGGTCGGCCGAACCAACACCTACCGGTTCAACAGTGAACACCTTGCGGCCGAGCCAATCCTGGCTCTTACCCGGCTGGCCAGCACGCTCCTGGAACGCATCGAGGCGCACCTGAGCCGGTGGAAGGAGCCTGCGGTCTATGCCGCGGTGTTCGGGTCGGCCGCGACCGGCCGCATGAGCCTGGACAGTGATATCGACCTGTTTCTGGTGCGAGGCCGATCGGCGAAGGCTGTTCGTCCCCGGGATGATTCGGACGTTTGGGATCAGCAGGTGAGCGAGCTGACCCGGGCGGTCAGTGCGTGGACGGGCAACGATGCCCGCGCAGTGGTGTACACGGCAGCCGATCTTCGTACCGCGATCGCCGCCCGCGAGCCGTTGATTCGGGATGTGGCCGGCCAAGGGTTGACGGTCCGGGGAGAGCGGTCCTGGCTGACGCGGCAGCTGCGCCCGGTGCAGACAAGCGCGAAGCCCAAGCGCAGTGTCTGAGAGTGCCGGATGTGTTGCTATTTCCCCGTGGCGAATCTCAGTAGTACACCTGCCCGGTTGAGGTCTACGGCCGAGGAGCTGGTGACCGAGGCGGCGGCATTTGTGCGGCGTCGGCGTGCCGAGGTGCTCGGTACAGGTGCCGGCAGGCTGGCTTCCGATCTGGTACAGACGAAAAGTGCGCCGACTGATCCGGTGACGGTGGTCGACACCGAGACTGAGCGTTTGATCCGGGATCGGCTCGTTGATTTGCGGCCCGGTGATGCGGTGCTGGGTGAGGAGGGCGGTGACACCGGCGGTGTGTCCGGTGGTGGCCCCGACGGGGTCACGTGGGTAGTCGATCCGATCGACGGCACCGTGAACTTCATGTACGGGGTCCCGATCTATGCGGTGTCGGTGGCGGCCATGGTTGGTGGGGTGTCGGTGGCCGGCGCGGTCGCGGACGTGGTTGGTGAGCGGATCTACTCGGCCGGCCTCGGGTTGGGCGCTCACGTTAGTGGCCGGCAGGGCACTACACGGCTGCGCTGCACCGACGTTACCGAGCTGTCGGTGGCCTTGCTGGGCACCGGGTTCGGGTATTCGACGCGGCGTCGGGCGGCTCAGGCGGCGCTGCTGGCCCGGGTGTTGCCGGCGGTGCGCGATGTGCGCCGGATGGGTTCGGCAGCTCTGGATCTGTGCATGGTGGCGGCCGGGTGCCTGGACGTGTACTACGAGCATGGGGGCAATCTGTGGGACTACGGGGCGGGTTCCCTGATTGCGGCGGAGGCGGGTGCGCGGATCGTGCTGCCCGGACCGGAGTTCGCCGGCGGTGAGGTGATCGTGGCGGCGGCGCCGGGCATCGCCGACGAGTTCATTGCGTTGCTGCAGCGCGAGGGTGGGTTGGAGCCGATTCCGCAGTAGGCGACAGGCCAGGCCCGTGATCTGCGGGGCCGTGAGACTCCCGGGAATGCGCGAAGCCCGAGCGCCGCGGTCGTCCGGCCGGGTCTCGGGCTCACTTCCTGAAGCTCAACGCAACAGGCGTTATCAGCTTACTGCTCTCGCAGCGGCGCCGCATAGAGCAGCGGTGCGGCTTGCGTTGTGTTACCACAGAAAACGATGCGCTCACCAATTGTTAAGGTGACAGTCAGGTTGGGTTGAGTCACCGGAGGGGCGACAGGATGAAGGCAGGTAGGCGTACAGGGGGCCGGGCGGTTGCGGCCGTCGGCGCAGCGGGGGTATTCGCAGCGTTCGGGTTGCTGTCACCGATCAGCACGGCGACTGTGCACGCCGAGTCCGGTGTCGAGGACCTGCTCGACATGGTCGGCTTCGGCGCCGCGGATCCTGGTGTAGCCGCTGACACGTCGATCTCGGCCGCGGAGACGTTCAACCTGTTCTGGATCGGCGCCAATGGTGAGGGTGGCCTGCATGCCCACCTGGAGGACTACATCAACGACAACCTGTGGTGGTTGAACCCGATCAACGCCTGGTTCGCCTTCGACAATCACTGTGGGCTGATCTGCAACGGTGCTGACTCGACGGTGATCACCAACGAGGATGGGCAAATCATCGGCGGGGCCGCGGCACAGAACGGCGGCTGGTTCTTCGGCGACGGCGGTGACGGCGCGGCAGGCTTCGCCGGCGGATCAGCCGGAATGCTCGGCAATGGCGGTGCTGGAGGCGCTGGCTTCCTGCAACCGGTGGACGAGGACTCAAACGCCGCGGTGGCCGTCGCCGGCGGAGCCGGTGGTAACGGTGGATGGCTGTTCGGCAACGGCGGCGTCGGCGGTGCTGGGGGCGGCGCCGACTTCAATCCGTGGGGCTACTGGGAATTTCATGGGGACGGCGCAGCAGGTGGAGCCGGTGGTAGCGCAGGCCTTTTCGGCAACGGCGGTAACGGCGGCATCGGCGGCTCGGCCGCCGATCTAGGTTCTGACTTCAACTCCATCCCTACCGGTGGTCTTACCGTCGTCTACGGCGCTGACGGAGCCAACGGCGGTGATGGCGGCAGGGGCGGTGACGGTGGATCGATTGCCGGAAACAGCGGCAACGGCGGCGATGGCGGCACCGGCGGCCGCGCCGGCAACGGCCTGCCTCAGATCCTTGTCTATCCAGGCACCCCTGGTGACGGTACCGACGGTGGTAACGGCGGCGTCGGTGGCGATGGCGGAGTAGCCGGGAAGGCAGCCGGGCTGCTGGGCGGGGCCGCGGGGAGTTCCGGCACCGGCGGCTCAGGCGGCGGCGGCGGTGACGGCGGCCACGGGTACGGAACCGGCCACACCGGCGGCAACGGCGGACACGGCGGTGCTGGCGGCAACGGTGCTGCCGATGGGAACGGCGGCATCGGCGGCAACGGCGGGAGAGGGGGCACCGGCCAGTATGGGGCTGACGCTGGCGATGGCGGCAATGGCGGCAACGGCGGCGATTCGTCCGGTGGTACTGGTGGTGCCGGCGGCAACGGCGGCGGTGGCGCCGGAGCCTTCCAAGGCAATGGACTCGCCGGCGATGGCGGCGATGGCGGCGATGGCGGCAGCTCCGGGAACCATGCCGGGACGGCAGGAACCCCGGGAACCAGTGGCACCGGTCCTGCCGGGACCGGCGGACTAGGCGGGGCGGGCGGCGCCGGCGCCCAGCCCGCAGATCCGGCTTAAGCCGTGAAAGCGTTCCACGTCCTGGTCGGCGGCCTGGTCGGCGGCCTGCTCCTGGCGGGCTGCAGCTCCGGTGGCAGCCCTGCGGGGACTTCGACCGGCATAACGGCTCACTCCACGCCGAGCGTGAACACCGGTGAAGCCGAGGCGGGTCCGGCATCGCCGACAGTCGGCTCCGAAGGTGGTTTCCCTGACTTGAATCCGGTTGTCGGGCACGGCCAGACGACTGGCGCCGGGGCGACGATCACGCCGCACTCGTTCGAGTACCCGACGAATCGGAGTCCCGATTTCCCGGCAGAGAAGGGCCAGTGGGCGGTGCTCGACGGCGAACTGTGTGCCGGATCGGAGCCGATCAACAAGACCGGCTACGGGTTCAGCCTCGTCGACGCTGAACACCACGAGTACAAGCCATTCGATTCATCGCGGCCGCCGTTCAGCCCGTCGATCACCGGTACCGGGACGCTGCTGCCCTCGGAATGCACCCGCGGGCTGGTGGCTTTCGACGTCCCGCAAGGGACGAACATTGTGTTTGTGCGGTGGGAATACCCGGGTGACGGCGGCCCGCTCCGCTGGGCTGTGAGCTGAAACAGGGTCCGCTGGCAGGGGGCAGGCTGTCCTGCTTTTCGTCGTGCGAGGCTTGTGTCGCGGCGGCAGAATGCGTTGTGGCCACTGCTACGCTTTAAACTCGACCGTACGAATCGAGGAGACTTAACCACCATGGCTATTCCGGTGTTCTTCACAGCAGAGTTGGTGCCCTGGGACGACGTCCGTGGCGGTGTTGTCGACGAGGCCATTGAGGCTGTCGGGGCTGAGATCAAGAGCTTCTTCGCCGACAAGGGTGATTTCGTGATGGGCTCCGGCACTGACGCTGTGGTTGGCCTGACCTACGACGAGAGCGTCGAGGACCCGAGTGTTCGTGTGGCAGTTGCCACTTTGGTCGGTGGCTTCCGCGACCTGGCGGACGCGGACGCGGCGTTGGCGCTGGCCAAGAGCTTCGCCAGTGAGCAGTTCAAACACGTGACGGCGTCGCTGGACGAGTCCTCGATCGTCACCCACCCCACGGGCGAGTCGGACACGGCCGGCGCGTCCTGATGTCGGCGTACAGCATCGCCCACGGGCCTGAGGCCGCGGTGGACTTGGTTGTCGCCAATGACCGCGGGGGACGAGAATCCACGCTGAGCATCGTCGCTACCAACTGTGCGTTCGTTGACGGTCAGTGGACCGGTATCGAGCAGGCGGCGGCGTCTTACCGCGAATTCCTGCTGAACTCGCCGCTGCGCCACAACCCGGACCTGGACGGCGTCGATCTGGTGGCGGTGGACTACATTCGGCTGATCCGCTCTGAACTGGAGGAACGCAATATCCAGGACGGGCGGCCGCAGTTCACCGGGCTCTGAAGTCGTACCGGCGATGACATCACCTGATGCTGATGGCGATGACCGGATCGGCTTCCCCCTAGCCGGGTTCCCCAGCCTGTCGAGCCCTGCCGATGTCGGTGGGCAGACTCAGGCCTTCGTGCCCCCGGCCCCGGAGCCGGTAACGGAGCCGGTAACGGAGTCTGGGCCAGCGCCCGCGCGGGCGGCCGTGCCGCCGCGACGGGACGACCTGAACGTGCCGCCCCCGGCGGCACCGGTTGCCAACTCTGGCGCCAAGGATTTCGGCAATGATTGGCGCACTGGCGAATACAGCAGGCCGCCGGCCAGCGCGGGCCGGTCAGACTTGGTCCGCAGTTTCGAGGCGGCCGACTTTTACAGGGTCTCGGGCTCGCACAGTCGTCGGAAGTGGATCGGTTGGGGTGCGGCGGGTGCCGCAGTCCTGGCGTTGGCGTGGCTGCTGTGGCCGTCATCGGATGGCGACCAGGCCGGCGACGAGGCGATCCCGCCGGTACCGGCCGCGGCCCCGGAGGACATCGCGAAGCTCGAAAGCCTCCTCCCGCGTGGCTATCCCGCCGGCACCTGCCATCCAGTGCCGCCTAAGACGGGCGAGCGCGCGAAGCTGTTCTGCTACCGCAATACTGATCCCAATGGGCCGAGCTCGGCGACGTATGCGCTGGCCGAGGACAAGGAAAATCTGGATGCGTTGATGGCCTACGTCGTTGATGAGGGCCATGCGGTGGTGTGTCCCGGCAATGTGCAGTCGCCGGGGCCGTGGCGGCGGACTGCGAATCTTTCGCAGAAGGCCGGAGTGTTGATGTGCGGTGTGCCGGAAGATGTTCCGACGGTGGCATGGACCAACGATTCAGCACTGTTGTTGGGCATCGTGGAGACTCCTGGTCCGCGGCCGGCTACGTTGGCGAAGCTCTACGACTGGTGGTCGAAGCACTCCTGAGGCTGGCACCGGAGGTGCCGTTGCAAAGAGGAAAGCCCCGGCCCGTGGGGGGCGGGGGGTTCCTGTTGTCGGGCGGGGGGGGGGGGGTTTTATGCCCCCCCCCCTGCCGGGGGGGGTGGCCCGGGCCA
>CAXYUC010000107.1:0-15048 GCA_964292075.1 uncultured Mycolicibacter sp. | reverse complement strand
CCGGCCAGTCAGGCCGCGTGACCGAAACTGTCACCTATCCGTGCAGCAGACCCATTTGAATTGAAGCCGCCGCGGCTGACCATCATCAACAGCGCCTATCAACTCACGCTGTTCCTCGCGATGACTCTCGCGATCGGGCTGCTCTAGACAGGAATGGCTGCGTGCCACCCCGGGTTCACTCGTACACCCCCTCCAGATACCACCGCCGCAGCCGGTAACACAGCAGCAGCGCCTGCCCGGGCGCTGCACTTCCCGGCGAGTCCTCCAGCAATGCCTGAACCCGGGCGGTGCGCCCCGATCCCGGACCCTCCCGTTGCGGGTCCCACCACCGCTCGTCGACCGGCCAGGGGCCGGCCCACCAGCGCAGTCGGTCGTCGCGCCCCCTAGCAACCAGCCACGCCGGGTCGGCGGTGAAGAATCCCCGGCCCGTCACCCGGATCGGATTGCGTTCGGCGTCAAGCAGTTCCACCGGGTCGTCCAGCAGTACCGTCGGCGACGGCTCGGGGAGCCGGCCGGGCCACGGCTGGCGCGGGTCGGCCAGCGGCACCGGCTCATCCCCCAGCGGGGTCAAGGTGATGCGCTCGGCGGGGCCGCGGCCACCGGAGAGCACCGGTATCCGCACCGCTTCGGGGCCGAGCAGGCCCTGCACCCGTACCAGGGCGCGGCGGGCACGCAACCGGTCCTCCTCTCCGAGGCCGCCCCACAGCGGTAACTGCAGCGCCTCGGGCGCCGAGAGCACCTCCACCGGTTGCAGCCGCAGCACCGTCACCGGACCGGTAGGCCGATCCCGAGCCACACGGCTGTTCAGCCAGCCGTCCAGTTGCCAGCGCACCCGGTCCGCGGTGGCGTCCTCGGTCAACGGCTCGGCGCACCGCCACACCCGGGTCAGCTCTTCCCCGGTGTCGGTGACGGCGTGAATGGCCAGCCGGGTGCAGCCGACCCCGGCAGCCATCAGCGTCCGGTGCAGTACCCCGGCCAGCGAGCGGCCGGCGAACGCCGCGGCGTCGACCCGGTCGAGCGGCGGATCGCAGTGCAGCACGGCCTCGAGATCCGGCGTGGGCTCCCGCCCGGACGGCCCACGTTCCGGCTCGGCGCGGGCGAACCGGTGCGCGATGAGCGCGTCGGGGCCGAACCGCGAGGTGACATCCGGACGGGGCAGCGCGGCGAACTGCCCGATGGTCCGAATCCCCAAGCGCCACAACAGGTCGACTAGGCCGTCCCGCCCGGGACCGGACAGGCTGGGTTCGGCGGCCAGCTGCCGGATCGACAGCGCCGACAGGAACCGGGCGCCTCCCCCGGGCGGTACCACGGCGCCGGCACGGGCGGCGAGCACCGCAGTGGAGAGCCCGTCGGCGATCCCGACCTGGCATTCGACATCGGTCGCGGCCACGGCATCGACCAGACGTTCGGCGGCGTGCTCCTCGGAGCCGAAGGCCCGCACCGCACCGCGCACCGACACCGCCAGCAGCCCGGGCCGCAACACCTCGGCGGCCGGCATCAGTTCGTCGACCGCAGCCAGGACCGGCTCGAACAGTCGGGCATCGCGATCGGTGTCGGCGGCCACCACGTGCAGTGCCGGACAGCGGGCCGACGCTTCTCGGCGCCGCAACCCACGTCGCACCCCCGCCGCACGAGCGCCCGCCGAGCAGGCGATCACCCGGTTGGCCAGGGTGACCGCAATCGGCGGGGGGGCCGGTAGCCCCGCCGCGCCCGCCGCGGCGACCGCGGGCCAGTCCATGCACCAGAGCGCCAGCACTCGAGAGTCGGCCATGAGACGACTCGCTACCCGGCCCTGGTTCGCCCGGCCGCGCGTCCGGCGGCGGTCACCTCGAGCCGCACCGCGCCGATTCGCCCGAACCCGGAGATGGCGCCGCAGCCCGGCGTCTTGTCGCCTACGGTCTCGTAGCCGCTCACCCGGGCGTCCAGCCGCAGCGCCGCCGCGCCCTGCCAGTCACCGCCGGAGACCAGCAGGGCGCAGCCCCGGTGGCGGGCCCGGGTCAGCACGACCCGGGTGCGCGCCGGCGGCACGCAGCGCCCACCCAGGCCGAGCACCACCAGGTCCATGCCGTCCATCAGCACCGCGGCCACCTCTACCGGGTCATTGCCGGGGTCGGGGATCACCGCGAGCCGGCTCAGGTCGGCGCCCATCTCGGATGCGGCCAGCAGCCCGAGGTCCGGTTGACCGACGATGGCCGCGTTACCGCCGGCCGCCGTCACCGTGGCCACCATGCCCAGCATCAGCGAGCGAGCCCCCGAGAGCACCGCCACCGTGCCGCGCGGTAGTCCGGCGGGCAGCATCTCGGCCAGCAGCGGCGGGACCGGCAGCACGGCCTCCGATACAGCAGCAACCGGGGCGCCCCGACCCACTTTGCCGGCTACCGCAGCCATCTGGCGACGCAGTAGTTTCAGCTGCTCAGCGCGATTTTCGGAGACGTCATGACGTTGCTCCACGCCCACCGCCACCGTCATGGTTGCCCTCCAAAAACTTCGAACTCATGTTCGATTGACCCGAGTGAACACTCCCCCACCGACAAACGTCAAGCCGGGCCGCCCGGCTGCGCATCACCGACCTCGCGCGTCACATCTGCACCTCGCCAGGAGGGTATAGATCTTTTCGAAATGGCTAGCGGATGCGCTATCTCTCCCGTGAAGTGACGTCGATCAAGCGTTCAGCTACCGAAGCCTTCAGCCAGAATCTCGTCGACGCGCTCCGAAGTGTCCGAGCGCGCGGCAGTGCTCACCCCGTCATCGTGCGCGGCAGGCCGATATTGGGGGCCCTCCGACTGGTGATATCGCCGGCGCAATCCAATTCGAACTCAACACACCCCAGCTCCGCGGGTGCGCAAGTGACGGTTGTTACAACGCGGGCCCAGCGCCCGAAGTCACTCCCACTCAATGGTGCCGGGTGGTTTGCTGGTGATATCCAACACGACGCGGTTGACCTCGGGAACCTCATTGGTGATCCGAGTGGAGATCCGCTCCAGCACCTCGTAGGGCACCCGAGTCCAGTCGGCGGTCATGGCGTCCTCACTGGACACCGGCCGCAGCACGATCGGATGGCCGTAGGTGCGGCCGTCGCCCTGCACACCCACCGACCGGACATCGGCCAGCAGCACCACCGGGCACTGCCAGATCTGGTGATCCAACGCGGCGGCGGTCAACTCCTCGCGGGCGATCGCGTCGGCCTGGCGTAGCGTGGCCAGCCGCTCGGCGTTGACCTCGCCGACGATCCGGATGCCCAGCCCGGGACCCGGGAACGGTTGGCGGGCAACGATCTCCTCCGGCAGGCCCAACTCGCGCCCGACCGCACGCACCTCGTCTTTGAACAGCAGCCGCAGCGGCTCAACAAGACTGAACTTCAGATCGTCGGGCAGACCGCCGACGTTGTGGTGACTCTTGATGTTCGCGGTGCCGGTACCCCCACCGGATTCCACCACATCCGGATACAGCGTGCCCTGCACCAGGAACTCGACATCGTGGTCTCCCAAGGTGTCTCGCACCGCACCCTCGAAGGCCCGGATGAACTGGCGCCCGATGATCTTTCGCTTGCCCTCGGGATCGGACACCCCCGACAGCGCGTCGAGGAACACCGCTTCGGCGTCCACGGTGACCAGCTTGGCGCCGGTGGCGGAGACGAAGTCGTTCTGCACCTGCTCGCGTTCCCCGGCGCGCAACAGCCCATGGTCGACGAACACACACGTCAGCCGGTCACCGATGGCACGCTGCACCAGCGCCGCGGCCACCGCGGAGTCCACCCCGCCGGACAATCCGCAGATGGCATGGCCGTCGCCGATCTGTTCGCGCACCTGCGTGATCAGCGCATCGGCGATGTTGGCGGGCGTCCAGGCCGCGTCGATACCGGCGAACTCGTGCAGGAACCGGCTGAGCACCCGCTGCCCGTAGGGGGTGTGGATCACCTCGGGGTGGTACTGCACCCCGGCCAGCCGGCGCGCACGGTTCTCGAACGCGGCGACCGGGGCACCCGCGGTGCCGGCCACCACGGTGAACCCGTCCGGCGCCACGGTCACCGCGTCGCCGTGGCTCATCCACACCGGCTGGGTGCCCGGCAAACCCGAGTGGAGTTCTCCACCGGTCACCGTCAGTTCGGTCCGGCCGTACTCACTGGTCCCGGTGTGCTCGACGGTGCCGCCGAGCGCGGCCGCCATGGCCTGGAAGCCATAACAGATGCCGAACACCGGAAGGTCGAGGTCAAACAGTGCCGGATCGAGCTGGGGCGCGCCCTCGGCGTAGACGCTGGCCGGCCCGCCGGACAGCACGATCGCCAGCGGATCACGGGCTTTGATCTCTTCGACGGTCGCGGTGTGCGGGACGACCTCGGAGAACACCCGCGCCTCGCGAACCCGGCGGGCGATCAGTTGGGCGTATTGCGCGCCGAAGTCGATGACCAACACGGGGCGAGAAGATGCTGACGACACGCAAAAAGTGTAGTGGCGGCAAAAGTCAGCCGGAGCAACGGCGGGCATGGTGAAGTGGAGGCACGCCGCATCGGAAGAAGGAGGACACGTGCTGGGTCTGCCCGAAACGGTACGTGCCTGCCTGTTCGACCTTGATGGAGTGCTCACCGACACCGCAAGCGTGCACACCCGTGCCTGGAAGGCCATGTTCGATGCCTACCTGTCTGCGCGCGCCGAACGTACCGGCGAGCCGTTCGTGCCGTTCGACCCAGAAGGCGATTACCGGCGCTTCGTCGACGGCCGCAAACGCGACGACGGGGTGCGGGCGTTCCTGGCCAGCCGCGGCATCACGCTGCCCGACGGCGCCGACAACGACCCACCCGACGCCGAAACCGTGCACGGTCTGGGCAACCGCAAGAACGAAGCGTTTCGAGTGACGCTGCAAGCCGACGGGGTCGAGGTGTTCGAGGGCTCCCGGCGCTACCTGACGGCGGTCACCGATGCCGGCCTGGCCACCGCGGTGGTGTCGGCCAGCGCCAACGCCGGTGAAGTCCTGGCGCTCACCGGTCTGGAGAAGTTCATCGGTGAGCGAGTCGACGGCGTGACGCTGCGCACCGAACACATCGCGGGCAAGCCCGCACCGGACTCGTTCCTGCGGGCGGCGCAGCTGCTCGGCGTCGCCCCCACCGCGGCTGCGGTTTTCGAGGACGCACTGTCGGGGGTGGCGGCCGGTCGAGCCGGCGGGTTCGGCTTCGTGGTGGGCGTCGACCGGGTGGGCCAGCGCGATGACCTACTGAGCCACGGCGCCGACGTCGTCGTCGCCGATCTGGACGAACTGTTGTGAAAGCGGGCCGATGATCTCCGAGGATTACTTTCCGATCGAACCGTGGCAGATCCGCGAAACCCACCTCGACCTGGACCTGCTCGGGCAGACCGAGTCCCTGTTCGCACTGTCCAACGGACACATCGGCCTACGCGGCAACCTCGATGAGGGCGAACCCCACGGCCTGCCCGGCACCTACCTGAACTCGTTCTACGAGGTGCGGCCGTTGCCGCACGCCGAGTCCGGATTCGGCTACCCGCAGGCCGGGCAGACCGTCGTCGACGTGACCAACGGCAAGATCATCCGGCTGATGGTCGACGACGAACCGCTGGACGTCCGCTACGGCGAGCTGATCGAGCACGAGCGGATCCTCGACCTGCGAGCCGGCACCCTGACCCGCCACATCCACTGGCGCTCACCAGCGAAAAAACAGGTCAAAGTGCATTCGACCCGACTGGTGTCGCTGGCGCACCGCAGCGTCGCGGCCATTGAATACGTCGTCGAGGCGATCGACGAATTCGTCCGTGTGACAGTGCAATCCGAGCTGGTCGCCAATGAGGACCAGCCGCCGACCTCCGACGATCCGCGAGTCGCGGCGATCCTGGAGAACCCGCTTGAGGCCGTCGAACGCGAGAACACCAACACCGGCGCGGTGCTGGTGCATCGCACCCGCGCCAGCGAACTGATGATGGCCGCGGCCATGGATCACGAGGTCGAAGTACCCGGCCGAGTCCAGGTCTCCACCATGACGATCCCCGACGTGGCGGCGACCACGATCGTGTGCGGCCTGCGCCCCGGCCAGAAGCTGCGCATCGTGAAGTACCTGGCCTACGGCTGGTCCAGTGAGCGGTCTCGGCCCGCGCTGCGCGATCAGGCCATCGCGGCCCTGACCGGTGCCCGCTACAGCGGCTGGCAAGGGCTGGTCGACGCCCAACGTGCCTACCTCGACGAATTCTGGGACGGTGCCGACGTCGAAGTCCACGGCGACCCGGACTGCCAGCAGGCGGTCCGCTTCGCGCTGTTCCACCTGCTGCAGGCCAGCGCCCGCGCCGAACGCCGCGCCATCCCCAGCAAGGGTCTGACCGGCACCGGTTATGACGGCCATACCTTCTGGGACAGTGAGAGTTTCATCCTGCCGGTACTGATCTACACCGCTCCGCACGCCGCAGCCGACGCGCTGCGTTGGCGGGCGTCCACCCTCGATCTCGCGCGCGGGCGAGCCGCCGAGCTGGGGTTGTCCGGAGCGGCCTTCCCGTGGCGGACGATCCGCGGCCAGGAGTGCTCCGGGTACTGGCCGGCGGGCACCGCCGCCTGGCACATCAACGCCGACATCGCGGCCGCATTCGAGCAATACCGGGTGGTCACCGGCGACCACACGGTGGAGCAGGAGTGCGGGCTGGCGGTGCTGGTCGAGACCGCGCGGCTCTGGCGCTCACTGGGGCACCACGACCGGCACGGAGTGTGGCACCTGGACGGCGTCACCGGCCCCGACGAATACACCGCGATCGTCCGGGACAACGTATTCACCAACCTGATGGCCGCCCACAATCTGCACACCGCCGCGCAGGCATGCGCCCGCCACCCCGACGCCGCCCACGAGCTCGGGGTCACCAACGAGGAGATGGCCGGCTGGCGGGACGCGGCCGACGCGGCGTACATCCCCTATGACGAGGAACTCGGGGTGCATCCGCAGTGCGACGGCTTCACCACGGCCGCCGAATGGGACTTCGACACCCGCAACACCTATCCGCTGCTGCTCAACGAACCCTATGTGCGGCTCTACCCTGCCCAGGTGGTCAAGCAGGCCGATCTGCTGCTGGCCATGCAGTGGCGCAGCCACGCGTTCACTCCTGCGCAGAAGGCCCGCAACGTCGACTACTACGAGCGGCGCACGGTGCGGGACTCGTCGCTGTCGGCGTGCACCCAGGCGGTGATGTGCGCCGAGGTGGGGCACCTGGAGTTGGCCCACGACTACACCTACGAGACCGCCTTCGTCGACCTGCGCGATCTGCACGACAACACCCGCGACGGCCTGCACATGGCGGCGCTGGCCGGGACCTGGATCGCCCTGATCGCCGGGTTCGGCGGCCTGCGTGACGACGCCGGCGTGCTGTCGCTGGATCCCGCCCTACCGGACGGAATCTCACGGCTACGGTTCGGGTTGCGCTGGAAGGGATTTCGGGTGACGGTCGACGCCGACCACAGCAATGTCACCTACACGCTGCGCGATGGCCCCGACGGCCGGCTGACGATCAACCATGCCGGCCAGGACATCGAACTGAGCACGCAGTCCCCGACGACGCTGCCGGCCCGTCGCCGCGAACCGCTGCTGCCCACCCCGACGCAGCCGCCCGGCCGCGAACCGAAGCACCGCCGGGATGTCGCGCGGTGATGCCTCAGGCGATACCGGACGACCAGCGCAGCGCACCGAAGGCGCTGTCCGGCACCGCCGGGTTCTTCGGCGCGATCGGGTCCAGCCGCCGGTAGGCCTCACCCTGGGTCGGCCGCAGATCGGCCTCGCCCTTGTTGGGCCACAGCGACGCGGCCCGCTCGGCCTGCGCGGTGATCGACAGGGACGGGTTGACACCGAGGTTGGCCGAGACCGCCGCGCCGTCCATCACCGCCAGGGTCGGGTAGCCGTACACCCGCTGGTAGGGGTCGATCACGCCGTGCTCGGGGCTGTCCCCGATCGCCGCCCCGCCCAAGAAATGCGCGGTGAGCGGGATGTTGAACAGCTCCCCCCAGGTGCCGCCGGCCACCCCGTCGATCTTGGCGGCGATGCGACGGGTGACCTCGTTGCCGACCGGAATCCAGCTCGGGTTCGGCTCGCCGTGGCCCTGCTTGCTGCTGTAGCGGCGGATGCCCAGCTTGCCGCGTTTGGTGAAGGTGGTGATCGAGTTGTCCAGATGCTGCATCACCAGGGCGATCACGGTGCGCTCGCTCCAGTCCTTGGGGTTGAGCAGCCGCAAGATGTTGCGGGGGTCTTCGCGGCCCTGGTTCAGTAGCTGCTTCCAGCGCGGCACATCGGTGTCTTTTCCACCCCCCGGGCTTGGTCCGTCCGTCATCAGGGTCTGCAGCAGACCCATGGCGTTGGACCCCTTGCCGTAGCGCACGGGTTCGACGTGGGTGTCGGCGGTGGGGTGGATCGAGGAGGTGATCGCCACCCCGTGGGTCAGGTCCAGGTTCGGGTCGACGTTCAATGTCGCCGCACCCACGATGGATTCGGAGTTGGTGCGGGTAAGTACCCCAAGCTTGCTGGACAGCTTCGGCAGCTTGCCTTTATCGCGCATCTTGAACAGCAGCCGCTGGGTGTTGTAGGTACCGGCCGCCAGAATCAGATGCCGGGCGGTGAAGGTCTTGCGGTGCCGGCGCGCCCGCAGGCCGGTTCGCACCGTCGTCACCTGCCACAACCCGTCGGCCCCCTGCTCGAAGGCCGTCACGGTCGTCATCGGATGTATCTGTGCGCCAGCCGATTCCGCCAGATATAGGTAGTTCTTCACCAGGGTGTTCTTGGCGCCCCAGCGGCAGCCCGTCATGCATTCGCCGCATTCGAGGCAACCTGTACGGTTCGGCCCGGCGCCGCCGAAGTACGGGTCGGCCACCGTCTTGCCCGGCGCCTTGGCGCCGCTGGCGCCGTCCGGGCCGAAGAACACCCCGACCGGGGTGGCCACGAAGGTATCGCCGACCCCCATCTAATCGGCGACCTGCTTGACGATGCGGTCCGCGTCGGTGAAGGTCGGGTTCTTGACCACGCCGAGCATCCGCTGGGCCTGGTCGTAGTGCGGCATCAGCTCGGCGCGCCAGTCGGTGATGTGCGCCCACTGCTTGTCGGCGAAGAACGGCTCCGGCGGCACATAGAGCGTGTTGGCGTAGTTCAACGACCCGCCGCCGACACCGGCGCCGGCCAGCACCATGACGTTGTTGAGCAGGTGAATGCGCTGGATGCCGTAGCAACCTAGCTTCGGTGCCCACAGAAACTCGCGCAGGTGCCAGGAGTTCTTGGCGAAATCCGCATCGGCGTATCGGCGTCCCGCCTCCAAAACGCCGACCCGATAACCCTTCTCGGTCAGCCGCAACGCGCTCACGCTGCCACCAAAACCCGAGCCGATGATCAGGACGTCGTAGTCAGGCTCCATAGCCAGCAAGTATGACCGTACTCACCGGTAACTTGCTAGATAGGCTGCCCTTACCTGACGGGCTCCTTCGGCGGTCCCAGCGTCGCTTCGCCTCCTCCGGTCAGGAACCGACGGTCAGTCCGACCTTCTGGAACTCCTTGAGGTCGCAGTAGCCGGCCTTGGCCATCGCGCGACGCAGCCCGCCGACCAGGTTCAACGAGCCGAACGGGTCGTCGGAGGGGCCCTCGAGCACCTGCGCCAGGCCGGGGCGCTCGCCGTAGGCGACCTGCATCAGCGCGCCGCGCGGCAAGGAGGGGTGGGCGGCTGCCGACGGCCAGTACCAGCCATCGCCCTGCGCCTCGGCTGCGCCCGCCAGCGGCGTGCCCAGCACCACCGCGTCGGCGCCGCAGGCGATCGCCTTGGCCAGATCGCCGGACGTGTGGATGTCGCCGTCGGCCAGCACGTGCACGTAGCGCCCTCCGGTCTCATCGAGGTATTCGCGGCGCGCGGCGGCCGCGTCGGCGATCGCGGTGGCCATCGGCACCGAGATGCCCAGCACCTCATCGGAGGTGGTCACCCCGGAGGTGGAGCCGTAGCCGACGATCACCCCGGCCGCGCCGGTTCGCATCAGGTGCAGCGCGGTGCGGTGATCGATCACCCCGCCGGCCACCACCGGGATGTCCAGCTCGGAGATGAAGGTCTTCAAATTGAGCGGTTCGCCGGCCCCGTCGCGGTCCACGGCGACCCGCTCGGCGGAGATGATGGTGCCCTGGATGACCAGCAGGTCGACGCCGGCGGCCACCAGCGCCGGGGTCAGCGCCGCGGCGTTCTGCGGGCTCACCCGCACCGCGGTGGTCACTCCGGCCTCGCTGATGCGCGCCACCGCGGCGCCGAGCAGCTCGGGGTTCAGCGGCGCGGCGTGCAACTGCTGCAGCAGCCGGATCGCCGCCGACGGCTCCGGCTCCTTGGCGGCCGCTTCGACTACCTGCGCGATCTTGGCCTCGACATCGGCGTGGCGGCCGATCAGCCCTTCGCCGTTGAGCACACCCAGTCCACCGAGCCGGCCCAGTTCGATGGCGAACTCCGGGGAGACCAACGAGTCGGTGGGATGAGCCAGCACCGGCATCTCAAACCGATAGGCGTCCAACTGCCAGGCGGTGGACACGTCCTTGGAGGAACGAGTACGCCGGGACGGCACGATGTTGATGTCGTCGAGCTCATAGGTGCGACGGGCGGTGCGGCCCATGCCGATCTCAACCATGTCACGCATGACGGGTCAGCCTCGTTTCTGTTGCTCTGCTTGTCTGCGCGCAGACGCGGGAACGAACGCCTGCTCAGCGGACGTAGTAGTTGGGGGCTTCGACAGTCATGGTGATGTCGTGCGGGTGGCTTTCCTTCAGACCCGCGGCGGTGATGCGCACGAACTGTGCCTGCTGCAGCGCCTCGATGGTGGCCGAACCGGTGTAGCCCATCGCCGCCCGCAACCCGCCGGTGAGCTGGTGGATGACCGTGCTCAACGGGCCCCGGAACGGCACCCGACCCTCGATGCCCTCGGGCACCAGCTTGTCCTCGGAAAGCGCGTCGTCCTGGAAGTAGCGGTCCTTGGAGTAGGACTTGGCTCCGCCGCGGCCTTGCATGGCGCCCAGCGACCCCATCCCGCGGTAGCTCTTGAACTGCTTGCCGTTGACGAAGATCAGCTCGCCGGGCGACTCGGCGGTGCCGGCCAACAGTGAACCCAGCATCGCCGTCGAGGCGCCGGCGGCCAGCGCCTTGGCGATGTCTCCGGAGTACTGCAGTCCACCGTCGGCGATCACCGGCACACCGGCCGGGGCACACACGGCGACGGCCTCCATGATGGCGGTGATCTGCGGAGCGCCCACCCCGGCGACCACCCGGGTGGTGCAGATCGAGCCGGGGCCCACCCCGACCTTCACCGCGTCGGCGCCGGCCTCGACCAGCGCAGCGGCGCCGCTTCGGGTGGCCACGTTGCCGCCGACCACATCGACCCGCTCCCCCACTTCGGCTTTGAGCTTGCCCACCATGTCCAGCACCCCGCGGTTGTGGGCGTGCGCGGTGTCCACGATCAGCACATCGACCCCGGCGTCCACCAGCGTCATCGCCCGGATCCAGGCGTCGTCGCCAACACCCACCGCGGCACCGACCAGCAGCCGGCCGTCGCGGTCCTTGGTGGCCAGCGGGTGCTGCTCGGTCTTGACGAAGTCCTTGACGGTGATCAACCCGGTCAGCTTGCCGTGGCCGTCCACGATCGGCAGTTTCTCGATCTTGTGCCGACGCAGCAGGCCTAGTGCGGCGTCGGCGGAGACTCCCTCCTGCGCGGTGATCAGCGGCGTCTTGGTCATCACCTCGGCGACCGGCTTGTTCTGGTCGACCTCGAAGCGCATGTCCCGGTTGGTGATGATGCCAACAAGTTGGCCCAGGGAGTCCACTACCGGCAACCCGGAGATCCGGAAGCGGGCGCACAGCGCGTCCACCTCGGCCAGGGTGTTCTCCGGCGTACAGGTGACCGGGTCGGTGACCATCCCGGCCTCGGACCGCTTGACGGTCTCGACCTGGCCGGCCTGCTCGGTGACGGGCAGATTGCGGTGCAGCACGCCCATGCCACCGGCGCGGGCCATCGCGATCGCCATCCGGGCCTCGGTGACCGTGTCCATCGCGGAGCTGACCAGCGGCACCTTGAGCGCGATGTTGCGCGTGAGTCGACTCGCGGTGTCGGCGGTGGCCGGCACCACGTCGGATGCTGCCGGAAGCAGCAGGACGTCATCGAAGGTCAACCCCAACATCGCGATCTTGGGGGACTGTCCGTCGAGCGCACCACCGGCGTATACCGCATCGTCTTGCGGGCCCATGGCACCAATCATCGGAGCGCTGACCTCTGTTTTGGACAACCAACGGCCATCTGGGAGCCTCCACTACAAAGCCGGGGTGAAAAGTCCATCCTAATAGCGGCGCGCAGCCGCTTTCGCCCGCCACCACCCTTGACCTCCGGGCGGGCCCCTGGACCCACCGCTGGCGTTCTGTCATGGCGACTGCGTACCCTGATGGGCGTGCGTGACCACCTGCCACCCGGTTTGCCGCCCGACCCGTTCGCCGACGATCCGCATGACCCGTCTGCCGCACTGGACGCCGTCGAACCGGGCCAGCCACTGGACCCGCAGGAACGGACCGCAGTCGAGGCCGACCTCGCCGATCTGGCGGTCTACGAAGCGTTACTGGCGCACAGGGGAATTCGCGGCTTGGTGGTGTGCTGTGACGACTGCCAGCAGGACCATTACCACGACTGGGACATGCTGCGTGCCAACCTGCTGCAGCTGCTCATCGACGGCACCGTTCGGCCGCACGAGCCGGCCTACGACCCGGAGCCGGACACTTACGTGACGTGGGATTACTGCCGCGGTTACGCCGATGCGTCGCTCAACGGGGCGACCTCGGAAGCCGACGGCTACCGCTGATCAACACTGCCAGGTTCCGCCGCGGTGGACCACCAGCTGTGCGGCCTCATCACGCAGACCGCGTAACTCTTCAGGCGTCCGCATAGTGCTGCCGACATCGGCCAACATGCACGCCAGCGCCCATTGCAGGGGAATCAGCCCCAGCCGGCCCGTGTCCTGCAGTGCGCCCTCGGCCACGACGCGCGCTCGATCGAGGTTCCCGGCGCAGCACAGCGCGCCGGCCAGCACCACCTGACTTTTCACCCGGTGTCGCACCATGCCGGCACTCACGAGCTCGCACGCCTGCTCGGCATGACGCACCGCGGCGGCTCCCTCGCCGGTGACCATCGCCAATTCTGCGGTCACCCAATGCCGGCGGACCACCAGGCGCGGCGGTGCGGTGGACGGCTCCGGCTCGACTCGGGCCAGCAGTGCCGCCGACGCCGCGAAACGCCCGACTCCCAAGGCGTCGGCGGCCAGCCCGACGAGTGCATCGGCGCGGGCCTCAAGGTCGACTTCGCGGTCATTGAGGGCCAGTGCTAGCGCCCGGCCGTCGAAGCCGCGGGCCAAATCGTGCCCGCCGAGTTGGCGCAGGAACGAGCCCCGGGTGCTGTATGCCAGGGAGGCCAGCGGTCCGGCCGGCACCTCGCGCACCAACGCCGCCAGATCGGCGGCGGCGCTGGCGTAGCGCCCCTGCCCCGCGGCCGCGACGGCGCGCAGCCACCGCTGCCGGGGATTGGTCGCCTGTGGCAGGGGCCAGCGGCCGGGTTCATCACCGAACGCGGCGGCCACTAGGACGGCATTTGGGTCGTCAATCATCGCCGCACGACGTTACGCGGTACCGCTTTCGCATAACCACTCCACAGAATGCGGAATAACATCCACTCTCACGGAAACTCCACCCGTTTAGGCCAGCCTTTCTTAACCATCACGTTGGTTTTACTTCAGATCGTTTCGTTACCGTCCCCTCGGCGCCGGAAGACAGCCGGCGCTGTTTTACGCGCACCACCCAGATACCGCTCGACAAGCCGCATCCCAAAGATCCGGCCCCAACAGCGTTTTGAGAGGGGTTCCCATGCCACAGGTTGAGCAATTGCCCGGCCGCAACGCGGACGTATGGGATTGGCAGCTCCGGGGAGCATGCCGAGGGGTCGACTCATCGGTGTTCTTCCCGCCCGACGGCGAGCGCGGCCGCGCCCGAGCCCAGCGCGAGCAGAATGCCAAGAAGTGGTGCCGCAACTGCCCGGTGCTGGAACAGTGCCGGACGCACGCACTCGCCGTAGGTGAGCCCTACGGCATCTGGGGCGGCATGTCCGAAGCCGAGCGGCACGCCGCGCTGCGCTGCAACCTGCGCCCCAGCGGCTGATTACTTCCCGACCGGCCGCGGCGTCACATCCGCGGCCCGTGGGCACCCTGAGCAGCCCCCGGTTAGCCGGGGGCTGTTCGCTCACCCCACCTCCCCCGGCGACGCGACCGTTGCGTGCAGCAGTGGTGCCGTCGCTGAGTTGAGCGCGGATCGCTCGGTTCTCCGACTACAGGCCAGTTGCGCCATTACGCTTTTCTTTCGGCAGCCCACGGGGCAGCGAGGGCAAGAAGAGCAAGGAGAGCACCGTGAGAAAGCACCTGCTGTTCGCAACCATCGCAGCAGGGTTCGCCGTGGGCCTCCTAGGCGCACCCATCGCGAGCGCTGACGACGAGGGATTCCTCAATGAACTGCGCTCCAATGGGTTCCCGGGCCTGACGCTGGGAGACCAGCAGTTGCCCGACGGCGTGGTGGTGGCCAACGGTTGGATGGCCTGCAACCGGCTGCGACTGGGCGAGAAGCCCGAACAGACGCTGGCCCAGGTGAACCCGAACGATGCCGACAAGGGACGCATGCTGATCAACGCCGCGCAGCATCACTTGTGCCCCGATACCCTCTGACAGCCCTCGAAGTCGTACGCGCGATGACATCGCAAGGCAGGGCAGGCAAAAGCGCAGTTGCTCACGTCGCCGTCGTCGGCCTGATGGCGGCCGCGGCCGGTGTGGCAACCGGCCAACCGGTCGTCCCCGCCGCGGCCCCTCTGCTGTCGGCCACCCGGCCCCTGGCGGGGCGCCAGGCGGGGCGGGTCCTCGGTGGAACGACCGGGCCCGCGCCGGCGACCGCGGCGCCCCCCCCGCCGCCGCACCCGACCCCCGCGACGGTGTCGTGGCGGGTGACGCCGCCGGTGTTGATCGCGGCGCCCAGACCCGCCATCACGCCGCAG
>CAXYUC010000106.1:0-15053 GCA_964292075.1 uncultured Mycolicibacter sp. | reverse complement strand
CCCCGCCCCCCCCCCCACCTTCCCCGGCCCCACCCCCCCGCCCCCCTCCCGCCCGGCCGGCCCGCTCCGCCCCCCCAACGTGCTGGCCGCACTCCTGCAGCCGACCGACGCCACCGACGCCGCCGGCGATCCGCTGCTGCTGTTCAGCAACGCCGACTGCCGCATCCGGCTGTCCCGGCGCTCGGCCCCGATGCCCTTTCACATCCGCTACGTCGACGGCGACCTGCTCTGCTTCGTCCATGCCGGGTCCGGCCAGCTCGAGACCGAATTCGGACCGCTGCACTACCGCGAAGGCGACTGGCTGTATCTGCCCAAGTCGACCACCTGGCGACAGCTGCCCGCGGCCGAAACGACGCTGCTCATGATCGAGGCCACCGACGAATTCCGGGTTCCACCGCCCGGTCCGCTGGGCCGGCACTTCCCGTTCGACCCGTCCCTGATCGTCATCCCGGATCCAGCCCCCATCGACGACGACGGGCGCGACAGCTACCAGGTCCGGCTGATCCATGACGGCGGCCCGACAACGCTTCACTACCAACACAATCCGATCGACGTCGAGGGCTGGCGCGGCGACAACTTCGCGTTCTCGTTCAACATCGCCGACTACAACGTGGTGACGTCCGACAGCGTGCACCTGCCGCCGACGGTGCACCTGTTCATGCAGGCCACCGGGGTGTACGTGATGAATTTCCTGCCCAAACCCGCCGAAGGGGTGGCGGGTACCGAACGCACGCCGTGGTACCACCGCAACGTCGACTACGACGAAATCGCGTTCTTCCACGGCGGTTCGCTCTACGGGATTCCGATGCCACCAGGCTTGATCAGCCACGCCCCGCAAGGCGTGCATCATGGCGCACCGGAGCAGGCCCGCGAGCGGGCGCGCCGGAAATTCGACGACTATCAGCGGGTGGACTGGCAGGTCATCGCCATCGACACCCGCCGCCGCCTCATCCCCTCCCCCGAAGTTCTCGCCGCCGACCTAGGACAGCACGCATGACCGCCAAACACGATTACGATCGAATCCCCTACCTGATTGCCTACCAGAACAATTCGGGCGTCCGGGATGTCTACGGCGGAGTCGCCGAGCTGGTGGTGTTGGAAAGCTACCTGCTGCGGCCCAAGGACGCGCCGAGTGACACCGTGCTGGTGTTCATGCACCCGATCGGCGGCGGCGCCTACCTTCCGATGGTCAATGCCCTGGCCCGCGCCGGGCACCATGTCATCTACTGCAACAGTCGATTCCGCGGCACCGACTCAGCGCTGCTGATGGAGAAGGTGGTCGAAGACCTCGGCCAGTGCATCACCGACGCCAAGAACCGGCTCGGCTACGCCAAGGTGGTGCTGGCCGGCTGGAGTGGCGGAGGCTCGCTGTCACTGTTCTACCAACAGCAGGCACAGCACCCGACGGTGACGGCCAGCCCGTCCGGGGACGGACCCGACCTGACCAAGCTGAAGCTGATTCCGGCCGACGGCGTGATGCTGCTGGCCGCCCACATCAGCCGCCACGGCACGCTGACCGAATGGCTGGACGCCTCGATCCTCGACGAGTCCGACCCCACCAAGCGCGACCCGGAACTGGACCTCTACAACCCGGACAACCCCAACCAGCCGCCCTACAGCGCGGAATTCCTGGACCGCTACCGGGCCGCCCAGATAGACCGCAACCGCCGGATCACCGCCTGGGTCAAGGCGAAGCTGACCGAGCTCACCGAGGCCGGCCCGCCCGATCAGGAATTCGGGTTCGTCGTACACGGCACGATGGCCGACCCGCGCTGGCTGGATCCCACCGTCGACCCCAACGAGCGCACCCCCGGCAGCTGCTACCTGGGCGAGCCCGCGGTGGTGAACATGAGCCCGGTCGGGTTGGCGCGATTCTGCACGCTGCGCAGCTGGCTGTCGCAGTGGAGCTACGACGATGCCCACGGCGACGGCGTGGACTGCGGCGGCGACATCGCGGTGCCCACCCTGGTGATCGGCAACATGGCCGACGACGCCTGCACCCCCAGCCACACCCGCCGGCTCTTCGAGGCGATCGGCACCAGCGACAAGCAGATGCACGAAATCCCCGGCGCCAACCACTATTACGCCGGGCCAGATCAGCGCGACGCGCTGCGACAGGCCGTAACGATCGTCAGTGATTGGCTGACCCAGCATGATTTCGTAGGCTCGTCGGCATGACCACACCCGCGGGGGCACTCGACGGCATCCGGGTTCTGGAGCTCGGCACGCTGATCTCCGGACCGTTCGCCGGGCGGCTGCTCGGCGACATGGGCGCCGAGGTCATCAAGATCGAGCTGCCCGGCAAACCCGACCCGCTGCGCACCTGGGGCCAGGCCGAGCTCGACGGGCACCACTTCTTCTGGACCGTGCACGCCCGCAACAAGAAGGCCATCACCCTCGACCTGCGTACCGAGCGCGGTCGCGAGCTGTTCCTCGAGCTCATCGACAAGTCCGACATCGTCGTGGAGAACTTCCGCCCCGGCACACTGGAGCGCTGGGGCCTGGGCTTTGACGTGCTGCATCAGCGCAACAAGGCCATCATCTTGGTGCGGGTCTCCGGCTACGGACAGACCGGACCGGACGCACACAAGGCCGGCTACGCCTCGGTCGCCGAGGCAGCCAGCGGGCTACGGCACATGAACGGTTTCCCCGGCGGCCCGCCACCACGGCTGGCCCTGTCCCTTGGCGACAGCCTCGCCGGCATGTTCGCCGCCCAAGGTGCGCTGGCCGCGCTCTACCGTCGCACGGTCACCGGCCAAGGCCAGGTGGTCGATGTCGCCCTCACCGAATCCTGTTTGGCCATCCAGGAATCCACCATCCCCGACTACGACGTCGGCGGCGTAGTCCGCGGGCCGTCGGGAACCCGGCTGGAAGGCATCGCCCCGTCGAACATCTACCAGTCGGCCGACGGCAGCTGGGTGGTGATCGCCGCCAACCAGGACAGCGTGTTCGCCCGGCTGTGTCAGGCCATGGGACGGCCAGAGCTGACAACCGACCCACGGTTCGCCGATCACGGTGCGCGCGGCCGCAATCAGGACGAGTTGGACTCGATCATCGGCGAATGGGCGGCGCAGCGGGCACCCGATGCCATCATCGCGACGCTGAGCGACGCCGGGGTGATCTCCGGGCCCATCAACACCGTCGCCGAGGTCGTCAAAGACCCGCAACTGTGGGCACGCGGCATGCTCGCCGAACACTGGGACGAAAGCGCCGAGCGGACCGTGCTGGGACCCGGTGTCATGCCCGTGCTCTCAGCGAGCCCGGGCACCATCCGCAACGCAGGATCGGCCCGGCCGGGCCAGCACAACGACGAGGTCTACGCCGGCCTGCTCGGCAAGACGAGCGCGGAGATGGACGCCCTACGCACCGAGGGGGTGCTGTGAGCACACTGCCCACCCAGGTCGCGATCCGCGAGGTCGCGCTACGCGACGGTCTGCAGATCGAAGCACCGATCCCGTTGAGCGCCAAGCTCGAACTGCTGGCCGCGATCGCCGCCACCGGCGTTCGCGAGGTCGAGGTGACCTCTTTCGTCTCCCCGACCAAAGTCCCGGCCCGCCCCGATCCAGCCGAGCTGCCCGCCGAGCTGTGGCGCTACCCCGACCGGGAGTTCCCCGCGCTGGTCGCCAGCCCCGGTGGCCCCGCCCGGGCGGTAGCCGCCGGCCTGAAGTCCGTCGAGTACGTGGTGTGCGCGTCGGATGCCTTCAGCATCGCCAACGTTGGGCGCCCGACGGCAGCGGCTGTCGCAGCCATCACCGACATCGCCGGTATCGCCCGTGACGCCGGCGCATCGGTGGAGGTCATCATCGCCACGGCCTGGGACTGCCCGTTCGGCGGCCCGACCGATCCCGGCCTCGTCACCGACATCGCCGCCTCGGCAAGAGCTTTCGGGGTCGACCGGCTGGCCCTCGCCGACACCATCGGCACGGCCACTCCCCGGCGAGTCACCGACCTGATTGCGGCGGTGCAGCCGATCATCGGCGACATCCCGCTGGGGGCGCACTTCCACAACACCCGCGGATCCGGGCTGGCCTGCGCCTTTGCGGCGGTCGAGGCGGGAATCACCCGGCTCGACGCCTCAGCCGGCGGCCTGGGCGGTTGTCCGTTCGCCCCCGGCGCCACCGGCAATATCGCCACCGAAGACCTGGTCTACCTGCTCGGTGACTGCGGCATCGACACCGGTATCGACCTGGATGCCGCGATCGCCGCGGCCGGCGTGGCCAGCACCGTCGTCGGCCACGGGCTGCCCAGCGCCCTGCTGGCCGCCGGAGACCGGAAGCGGGTCTGAACGCCTCGATGTCCACCCAGCGTGAGCTCAGTTCGAAGGGGCGCCTGACGCGCAGCGCGATCGAACAGGCCGCCCGAAAACTGTTCGCCGAACGAGGGTTCCACGGCACCACACTGGCCGACATTACGTCGTCCGCCGGAAAATCCACGGCGGTGCTGTACCGGTATTTCCGCGACAAGGAAGAACTGCTGGCCGCGTTGGCCGAGTCGTTTCTCACCCAGGTGGTCGAACCGTCCGGACTCAAGATGCGGCTGCCGGAGTCCCCGGAGGACACCGAGTTCTTCTCATCGGTGGTCAGTGCCTATTGGGCCATGTTCAAACCGAACATCGGCGTCATGATCGCAGTCGCGCAGCTAGCGGCAACCAGCGAACGCTTCGCCGCACTGCAGAACGAGTTCCGCCGATTCGGTATGGAGATCGTTGCCGCCTCGGTACGACGCGCACAGCAACAGGGCTATGGCCGCGAGCTCGAAGCCGACCACATCGCGGCGGCCATCGCGCTGCTGTTCGAGAATTTCACCGTCGTGTTCATCGGTCCGTCGGGACTGGGATGGCGGATCAGTGACAGCGACGCCATCGAAACGCTCTCGACGATCTGGAGAAAAACCCTGTACGGCCGTTGACGCTGATAACTGAAGGAAACGCCATGGATTTCACACTGCCCGAACACCTTCCCGGGGTGCTCGCCGAGATGGACGACTTCATCGAGCGCGAGATCGCACCACTACAGGCCGAGCACATGCAGTATTTCGACCACCGGCGCGAGTTCGCCCGCACCGATGTGGAACGCGGCGGCATCCCGCGACGCGAGTGGGAAGAACTGCTCGATGAGATGCGTCGCCGCGCTGATGCCGCCGGCTGGCTGCGGTACGGGTTACCGTCATCCCTGGGCGGCCGGGACGGAACCAACGTCGACATGGCGGTGATGCGGGAACACCTGGCGCACAAGGGCCTCGGCCTGCACAACGACCTGCAGGACGAGTCGTCGATCGTCGGGAACTTCCCGCAGGTGATCATGATGGAGCGGTTCGGCACCGACGCGCAGCGCCGCGAGTTCTCCCAAGCCATGATCACCGGCGAGCGATCGATGGCCTTCGGCTTGACCGAACCCGACCACGGTTCGGATGCGACCTGGCTGGAAACCCGCGCCGAACTCGACGGCGATACCTGGGTGATCAACGGCGCCAAGCGATTCAACACCGGTGTACATCGGGCCACCCACGACCTGGTGTTCGCCCGCACATCCGGCGAAGCGGGCTCGGCGCGCGGCATCACCGCATTTCTGGTGCCCACCGACACACCGGGATTCACCATCCCGTTCTACTGGTGGACCTTCAACATGCCCACCGACCACGGCGAGGTGGAACTGCGTAACGTACGGGTGCCCGCCGATGCGGTGCTCGGCGAGGTCGACGGCGGATTGGACGTGGCCCAGACCTTCCTGCACGAAAACCGGATTCGCCAGGCCGCCTCCAGCCTGGGCGCCGCGCAGTACTGCATCGACCGCGCCGCCGAATACGCCCGGCAACGCATCGTGTTCGGCAAGCCGCTGTCGGTCAACCAGGCGGTGCAGTGGCCACTGGCCGAATTGCAGACCGAAGCCCAGATGGTGCGACTGCTGGTCAACTATGCGGCCTGGCACCTGGACCGCGACCACCACCTGGAGGTCTCCGACAAGGTGTCGATGGCCAACTACCGCGCCAACCGACTGGTGTGCGATGCCGCCGACCGGGCCATCCAGATCCACGGCGGAATCGGCTACACCCGCCACGAGCAGTTCGAGCACATCTATCGACACCACCGCCGCTACCGGATCACCGAGGGCGCCGAGGAGATCCAGATCCGCCGGGTCGCGCAGCGACTGTTCGGGTTCGACCGCCGACGATGACCGCCGATCAGCTCACCGACCGGCTGGCCGATGTGCTGGCGCCGGTGTTGGGGCCCGTCACAGTCGAGGGCCTGCGCGCCCTGACCGGCGGCGCCAGCCGGGTCACCTGGGCTTTCGATGCCGTCACGGGCACAGGCCAGCGCCGGTCGCTGATTTTGCGCACCGGGCCGACCGAGGAGCTTCATGCCAGCATGGAGCTCGAGGCACACGCGCAGCGCGCCGCAGGCCAGGCCGGCGCTCCGGTCCCGAACGTGCTCGTCGCCGATGATTCCGCTGCGGCACTGGGGAATCCGTACCTGATCTGCGACCTGATCGAGGGCGAGACAGTGGTTCGCCGCATCGAGCGCCAGCTCGATGGCCCCGGACGCGAACAGCTGCTGCGCCAGTGCGCACAGGCGCTGGCGGCCATCCATCGGGCCGACCCAGGTGGCGCCGTGCTGACTGCCGACGACCAGCTGTCTGCGTGCCGGGCCCAGCTCGATGCCCTGCCCGACACCACCGCTGTCTTCGAGTGGGCGTTGCGGCGCCTGGCCGCCGATCGTCCACCGCCGGTGCCGACACAGCTGGTCCATGGCGATTTCCGGATGGGCAACCTGATGGTCTCCGGCGACGGCGACCTGGCCGCCGTGCTGGATTGGGAGCTGGTGCACCTCGGTGACGGCCTCGAGGACCTGGCCTGGTTCTGTCTGCGGGCCTGGCGGTTCGGCGCGCCGCTGGAGCGCGCCGCCGGTGGACTCGGCAGTGTGGACGCCTTTCTGGCCGCCTATGAGCAGGCCAGCGGCGGATGCGCCGTCGATCCGGATCGGTTCGACTGGTGGCTGCTGCTGGGCACGCTGCGGTGGGGCATCATCTGCCGCTATCAGGCGCAGCGTCACCTGAGCGGCCAAACCCGTTCGGTGGAACTGGCGACCATCGGCCGGCGGGTCTCCGAAACCGAATGGGACGTGCTGCGCCTGCTCGACGCGCCCGGCGACGACGTGCGGAGCGCAGCGACGGGCGGAGAAGGCGGGCCATCAGCGCAGCCGGCCGTGAGCGCCGGAGGCCGCCGCCCCACCGCGGCCGAACTCGTCGCGGCGGTCACCGAATTCCTGGACACGGCGCTGGTGAATCGCGCCAGCCCTGCCGCCAACGACGGCCAGGTCCGCTTCCACGCCCGGGTGGCGGCCAACGCGCTGCGGATCGTCGAACGGGAGTTACGCGACACCACGAGCGGCGTCGTCGCCGGGGCACTGGCCGGCCTGGGGTTCGCCGACGAAGCGGGGCTGCCCGCCGCGATCCGGGCCGGTGATCTCGACGACCGGCCCGAAGCGCTCACCGCCTGCCTGTACACGTTGGTGGAGCACCGGCTGGCGATCGATCATCCGGGATACGCCCAATAGCTCCTAGAGTTCCTGCGCGACAATCACTTCGACGGTGCTACACCAAACCCGATGTATCGGCTGGACCTGCGCAGTAGCATCTGGACCGTGTCCGACTCCAATGCCGCGCTGCGAATCCTTGTCTACAGTGACGACGCCGCGACCCGTGCCCGGGTTACCACTGCGTTGGGCAAGCAGCTGCACCCGGACCTACCTGAGCTGAGTTATGTCGAGGTCGCTACCGAGCCGGTGGTGATCCGGCAGCTGGATGCCGGTGGAATTGACCTGGCCATCCTGGACGGGGAGGCCACCCCGGCCGGCGGGATGGGCATCTGCAAACAGCTCAAGGACGAGATCACGCCGTGCCCGCCGATCGTGGTGCTGACCGGCCGCGCCGACGACGTCTGGTTGGCCAAATGGTCACACGCCGACGCCGCGGTGGCCCACCCGATTGACCCGATGGAATTGAGCCACGCGGTGCTGGGTCTGCTGCGCGGCCAGCCCGCTAGTTAGGGCAGCCTCAGAGGCGAATTCCCCTGTCGCCGTTACCGCTACAGGTGATGCCCGTCACAGTTGTCGGCAATTTCGGATTCTTCCCAACCGCCCCGTGACAGCGGGCTAGGCTGTGCCTGAAGTCACATCGGCGCCCGGAAGGGAACTACGTCACTGAGCATGAACCTCTACCTGCCGATCCTGGTCCTTGCCGCGCTAGCCGCCGGTTTCGCCGTATTTTCTGTGGTCGCCACCGCTCTGGTTGGCCCCTCGCGCTACAACCGGTCGAAACTGGAAGCCTACGAGTGCGGCATCGAACCCACAGACCAGCCGGTCAGCGGGCCGCACGCCCCGTCCGGGCAGCGATTCCCGGTCAAGTACTACCTGACCGCCATGCTGTTCATCGTCTTCGACATCGAGATCGTTTTTCTCTACCCCTGGGCAGTTGCCTTCGACGGGCTCGGAGTGTTCGCCCTCATCGAAATGGTGCTGTTCGCCGTCATCGTGTTCGTCGCCTACGCCTACGTCTGGCGACGCGGCGGCCTGAATTGGGATTGAGTGGGAGTAGGCGGGCTTTGACATGGGATTAGAAGAGCAGCTGCCGAGCGGACTCCTGCTGTCCACTGTGGAAGACCTGGCCGGGTACTTCCGCACCGGGTCACTGTGGCCGGCGACCTTCGGCCTGGCCTGTTGCGCGATCGAGATGATGTCGACGATGGCGCCCGACTACGACCTGTCTCGGTTCGGGATGGAGGTTTTCCGGGCTTCACCGCGCCAGGCCGATCTGATGATTGTGGCGGGCCGGGTCAGCCAGAAGATGGCACCGGTGCTGCGCCAGATCTACGACCAGATGGTGGAGCCCAAGTGGGTGCTGTCGATGGGCGTGTGCGCGTCGTCGGGCGGGATGTTCAACAACTACGCGATCGTGCAGGGCGTGGACCATGTCGTCCCGGTCGACATCTATCTGCCCGGTTGTCCGCCCCGGCCGGAGATGCTGATGTACGCAATCCTCAAGCTGCACGAGAAGATTCGCTCGATGCCCTTGGGCGCCAACCGGGAACAGGTGATCACCGCGACCGAGGAGGCTGCCCTGTCGGCCCCGTCTACCTGGCAGTTGAGGGGGTTGCTGCGGTGAGCGAGGCAAGCGGTGAGGGCCGAAACATTCCCGAAGACGTGATCAAGGTCCGCCACGGTCTGTTCGGTCCGACGGGCACCGGCGACACGTCTGGATACGGGCGCCTCGTAACCGAAGCCGCCCTCCCCGCCGAGACCCCGCGGCCCTATGGCGGCTACTTCGACGAGCTCGTCGACGCCCTCGCCGCGGCCCTGCAGCGCAACGGAATCGAGTTCGCCGACGCTATCGAGAAGGTCGTGGTGTACCGCGACGAATTGACCCTCTATGTCCCTCGTGCGCAGCTGCCGGCGGTGGCCCAGCTGCTGCGGGACGAGCCGGCGCTGCGCTTCGAGCTGAGCCTCGGGGTCTCCGGTGTGCACTACCCCGGCGACGCCGACCGCGAGTTGCACGCGGTGTATCCGCTGCGATCGATCACCCACAACCGCCGCGTCCGCCTGGAAGTCGCTGCGCCCGATGCGGATCCGCACATTCCGTCACTGTTCGCCATCTACCCCACCACTGACTGGCATGAGCGGGAGACCTACGACTTCTTCGGGATCATCTTCGACGGCCACCCCTCGCTGACCCGAATCGAGGTGCCCGACGACTGGCACGGTCACCCACAGCGCAAGGACTACCCATTGGGCGGCATCCCGGTCGAGTACAAGGGCGCACAGATACCGCCGCCGGACCAGCGGAGGGCTTACAAGTAATGAGCACCGACACCCCGCACACCGTCCTCAACGTCGGCGGGCAGGAATGGGAACAGGTGGTCGAGGCCGCCAAGGCCGCTGACCCCGGCGAACGCATCGTCGTCAACATGGGACCCCAGCACCCGTCGACGCACGGCGTGCTGCGGCTGATCCTCGAGCTCGAGGGTGAGACGGTGACCGAAGCTCGTTGCGGCATCGGCTATCTGCACACCGGCATCGAGAAGAACTTGGAAAGCCGCTACTGGACCCAGGGCGTCACGTTCGTGACCCGGATGGACTACCTGGCGCCGTTCTTCAACGAGACCGCCTACTGCCTCGGCGTGGAGAAGCTGCTCGGAATCACCGAAGACATCCCCGAACGCGCCAGCGTCATCCGGGTTTTGATGATGGAACTCAACCGGATGTCCTCGCACCTGGTCGCGCTCGCGACCGGTGGCATGGAGCTCGGCGCGCTCACGGTGATGCTGTTCGGTTTCCGGGAACGTGAACTGGTGCTCGACATCTTCGAGGCGATCACCGGTCTGCGGATGAATCACCAGTACGTCCGGCCCGGCGGGGTATCGGTGGATCTTCCCGACGAGGCAGTCCCCATGATTCGCGACTTCCTCAAGCTGATGCCCAAGCGGCTCAAGGACATCGAAGATCTGCTCACCGAGAACTACATCTGGAAGGCACGCACCAAAGGGGTGGGCTACCTGGACCTGACCGGGTGCATGGCGCTGGGCATCACCGGTCCGGTGCTGCGCTCGACGGGCCTGCCCTATGACGTGCGACGTGCGGAGCCCTACTGCGGTTACCAGGACTACGAGTTCGATGTGATCACCGATGACGGCTGTGATGCCTACGGCCGCTATCTGATCCGCATCGCAGAGATCAAGGAGTCCCTGAAAATCGTCGAACAGTGTGTAGAAAAGTTGGCCAAGTTGCACGGAGAGCCGGTGATGGTCTCCGACCGCAAGATCGCCTGGCCGGGCGACCTGACCATCGGCCCGGACGGGCAGGGCAACTCCCGCGAGCACATCGGCTGGATCATGGGCCACTCGATGGAAGGTCTGATCCACCACTTCAAGCGGGTCACCGAAGACCTGTGGGTACCGCCGGGGCAGGTGTTCGTCTCGGTCGAGTCGCCTCGCGGCGAATTGGGGGTGCACATGGTCAGCGACGGCGGTACTCGCCCCTACCGGGTGCACTACCGGGATCCGTCGTTCACCAACCTGCAGGCGGTGGCCGCCATGAGCGAGGGCGGGCTGATCGCCGACGTGATCGCCGCGGTCGCCAGCATCGACCCGGTCATGGGTGGGGTGGACCGGTGAGCGCGCCGGGCGGCGAGATCGACAAGGTCGGCGTCAACAAGACCGGGCGCGGCCGGCTGATGCCGCCGACCGCCGGGACCGACGGCAACCGGGTCTTTCTGCAGTTGGGCCGCCAGCCCGAAGAGCCCAATCAGTTCAATTACCCCGGCGCTCCGACCAGCTACTCCCCCGAGGTGCGAGCCCAGCTGGAGGCGGACGCCAAGGAGATCATCGGCCGCTACCCACAGCCGCGCTCGGCGATCCTGCCGCTGCTTCATCTGGTGCAGTCGCAGGACACCTACGTCACCCCGGCCGGCCTGTCGTTCGTCGCGGACCTGCTCGGCCTGACCAGCGCCGACGTTGCCGGGGTCGCGTCGTTCTATTCGATGTACCGGCGTGATCCCACCGGCAAATACCTGGTCGGCGTCTGCACCAATACGCTCTGCGCGGTGATGGGCGGCGACGCCATCTACTCCGACCTCAAGGAGCACTTGGGCGTCGGCAACGATCAGACCACTGCCGACGGGTCAGTGACCCTGCAGCACATCGAGTGCAACGCCGCCTGCGATTACGCGCCGGTGGTGATGGTCAACTGGGAGTTCTTCGACAATCAGACCCCGGAATCGGCACGCGAACTGGTCGACAAGTTGCGTGACGACGCCGAGGTGCGGCCCACCCGCGGGATGCAGTTGTGCAGTTTCCCCGCCACCGAACGAATTCTCGCCGGCTTCCCCGACGAACGCTCCGACGACGGCCAAGGTGGTGCCGGCGCGGCGACGCTGGCCGGCCTGCAGGTGGCCCGCGAGCACGGAATGAGCGCACCGGAGCCCGGTAGCAACGCCGATAGGGGTGCGAAATGACCCTTACCAAAGGAACACCGCCCGAGGGCACGCCGCTGACCCCGGTGTTGAGCAGCTACTGGGACGACCCGGAGTCGTGGACGCTGGAGACCTACCGCCGCCATGACGGCTACGTCGGAATGAAGCGCGCGCTGGCGATGACGCCCGACGAGGTCATCGACCTGGTCAAAGACTCCGGATTGCGTGGCCGAGGCGGCGCCGGATTCTCCACCGGAACCAAGTGGTCCTTTGTCCCGCAGGGGCCCGAAGGCGCTGGCGCCAAGCCGCACTACCTGCTGGTCAATGCCGACGAGTCCGAGCCCGGCACCTGCAAGGACATGCCGCTGCTGATGGCGACACCGCATGTGCTCATCGAAGGAATGATCGTGTGCTGCTACGCGATCCGCGCCCGCCACGCCTTCATCTACATACGCGGTGAGGTGCTGCCGGTGGTGCGGCGGCTGCAAGCCGCGGTCGCCGAGGCCTATGCGGCGGGGTTGTTGGGCACCGACATCGGCGGCACCGGCTTCGATCTGGACATCACCGTGCACGCCGGGGCGGGCGCCTACATCTGCGGCGAGGAGACCGCGCTGATCGAGTCACTGGAGGGCTATCGGGGCCAGCCCCGGCTGCGTCCGCCGTTCCCGGCGGTGGCCGGGTTGTACGCGTCGCCGACGGTGGTCAACAACGTCGAATCGATCGCCAGTGTGCCGTCGATCCTGCGCAACGGGCCGGAGTGGTTCCGCTCGATGGGCACCGAGAAATCCCGCGGATTCACTCTGTATTCGCTGTCCGGGCACGTCAACCGGCCCGGGCAATACGAGGCGCCGCTGGGCATCACGCTGCGCGAGCTACTTGCCTACGCCGGCGGGATACGCGACGGGCACCGGCTGAAGTTCTGGACGCCGGGCGGATCGTCCACCCCGATCCTGACCGAGGAACACCTCGACGTCCCGCTGGATTACGAGGGCATGGCGTCGGTGGGATCGATGCTGGGCACCAAGGCATTACAGATCTTCGACGAGACCACCTGCGTGGTGCGCGCGGCCGGGCGCTGGTCGGAGTTCTACAAGCACGAGTCCTGCGGCAAGTGCACGCCGTGTCGTGAGGGCACCTACTGGCTGGTGCCCATCTACGAACGGTTGGAATCCGGCCGCGGCACCCCGGAAGACCTCGACACCCTGCTGGACATCGCCGACGTCCTGTTCGGAAAGTCCTTCTGTGCCTTAGGTGATGGCGCGGCTATGCCGGTGAAGTCGTCGATCCAGTACTTCCGTGACGAATACATCGCCCACCTCGAGGGGGGCTGCCCGTTCGACCCGAAAGCGAGCATGTTCGTGCCAGGTGGATCCAACGGCGGTGTGGCATGACTCAAACTTCTCAGCCGGACGGCCAGGAGTCGGTGACCCTCACCATCGACGACCAACAGATCACAGTCCCCAAGGGCACCTTGATCATTCGGGCCGCCGAGCAGTTGGGCATCGAGGTCCCGCGGTTCTGCGACCACCCGCTGCTGGACCCGGTGGCCTGGTGCCGGCAGTGCATGGTGGAGGTGGAGGGCCAGCGCAAGCCACAGCCGTCGTGCGCGGTGGCCGTCGCCGACGGCATGGTGGTGCGCACCCAGCACACCTCCCCCGAAGCCGACCGGGCCCAGCACCTGGTGATGGAACTGCTGCTGATCAACCACCCGCTGGACTGCCCGACGTGCGACAAGGGCGGTGAGTGCCCCCTGCAGAACCAGGCGATGTCTCACGGCCGCACCGAGACTCGCTTCGAAGAGACCAAGCGCCACTACCCCAAGCCGATCAACATCTCCTCGCAGGTGCTGCTGGACCGGGACCGCTGCATCCTGTGTGCACGCTGCACCCGGTTCGCCAACGAGATCGCCGGGGACAAGCTGATCGAGATGATGGATCGCGGCGCCCTGCAGCAGGTCGGTATCTACGCCGACACGCCGTTCGATTCCTACTTCTCGGGTAACACCGTGCAGATCTGCCCGGTGGGCGCTCTCACCGGTGCCTCTTACCGGTTCCGGGCTCGCCCTTTCGACCTGGTGTCCACGCCCACCGTCTGCGAGCACTGCGCCGGCGGCTGCGCCGAACGCACCGACCACCGTCGCGGCAAGGTGATGCGGCGGATGGCCGGCGAAGACCCGGACGTCAACGAGGAATGGAACTGCGACAAGGGCCGCTGGGCGTTCACCTACGCCACCCAGGGCGACCGGATCACCACACCGCTGGTCCGGGACGACAGCGGGCACCTGGTCCCGACGTCCTGGCCGCACGCGGCGGCGGTGGCGGCGCGCGGCCTGGCCGCCGCGCGTGGGCGCACCGGCGTGCTGGTCGGCGGCCGGGTGTCGGCCGAGGACGCCTACGGCTACGCCAAGTTCGCCCGGGTGGCGCTGCACAGCGATGACATCGACTTCCGGGCGCGCACTGCGTCCGCCGAGGAAGCCGCGTTCCTGGCCGCCCGGGTGGCAGGACACGGCATCGAGGTCAGCTACGCCGATCTACAGGCCGCGCCGGTGGTGCTGCTGGCCGGCCTGGAGCCCGAGGAAGAAGCACCGATGGTCTTCCTGCGGCTACGCAAGGCGGCACGCAAGAACGCCACCAAGGTGGTCAGCCTGGCGCCGTTCGCCGACCGCGGGCTGACCAAGATGTTCGGCACTCTGCTAGCAGTCGTTCCCGGCGGCGAGGCGGCAGCTCTGGACGGCCTGCACGGCGGTGACAAATCCGATCTAGGCCAATTGCTGCGCCAGCCGGGCGCGGTGGTGCTGGTCGGCGAGCGACTGGCGGCCGCGCCGGGGGGACTGTCGGGCCCGGGCCGGCCGGCCGGCGCCACCGGCGCGGAGCTGGGCCGGGGGGCCCCCCGCGCCGGGGCCGAGGGCCCGGGGGCGGAGCCCGCGGGGGAGGCCGCGCCCGCCTCCACCGCGCCCCCGCCGGCGCTCGTCGAGGCCGAGAACAGGCAGGTCAGGTTCCTGGCCCCCCGGATATCGGAGGCCCTCGACGAGGCCGGGGCCCTCGGGGCCGAGGCGGCGGCGCTGCTCGCGGGCCGCGCGGCCTTCGCGTGCCT
>CAXYUC010000105.1:0-15260 GCA_964292075.1 uncultured Mycolicibacter sp. | reverse complement strand
GTTGCAGGATCGCCAACGTGTGGATTCCACTGGCGATCAGGCCACCGAACTGGCCGTCCTGCGCCGCCGCCCGGTCGATGTGAAACCACTGGGGATCCCAGTGGGTGGCGAAGTCGACGAGTTCGGCCTCGGTCACCGTGTGTGAGCCCAAGTCGAAACGCTGGCCGATGCCCAGGTCCTCGGCGTATACAAGGCGTGTGTGCTCATGGTGCGATCCCACCTGCACGCCGACGGGTTTCACCGCGGCGCCATGCGGATCGCGCCGTCGAGGCGGATGGTTTCGCCGTTGAGCATCGGGTTGGTCACGATCGCCTCGACCAGCTGCGCGTACTCGGCGGGGTCGCCGAGCCGGTTCGGGTGCGGCACCTGCTGTCCCAGCGAAATCTGAGCCGCCTCGGGCAGCGTGCCCAGCAGCGGGGTCTTGAACAGGCCGGGCGCGATGGTGTTCACCCGGATCAGCAGCGACGCCAGGTCGCGGGCGATCGGCAGGGTGGCGCCGACGATCCCGCCCTTCGATGCCGAGTACGCGGCCTGTCCGATCTGCCCGTCGAAGGCCGCGACCGAGGCGGTGTTGACGATCACGCCGCGCTCGCCGTCGACGGGCTCGTTCTGCGACATCGCGTGCGCGGCGAGGCGGATGACGTTGAAGGTTCCGGTCAGGTTGACCTTGACGATCTTCTCGAATTCGGCCAGCGGGAACGGTCCGTTCTTACCGACGGTCTTGACGGCGTTGCCGATGCCGGCGCAGTTCACGGTGATTCGCAGTGAGGACTCCGCGTTGGCGCGCTCGACCGCCTCGGTGACCGCGGCCTCGTCGGTGACATCCGCCGGAGCGAATTCCACGGTGTCGCCGAGAGCAGCCAGCGCATCCGTGTTCGCGGTGGGCAGGTCGACGGCGATTACCCGGGCGCCCGACTTGGCGAGGGCGGTGACGGTGGCCAGTCCGAGGCCCGAGGCTCCGCCGGTGACGAGTGCGTTGGTTCCGGTGATATGCATGAATACTCCTGACGAAATAGGTTGAGAACATCGGGTTTTTGACAAAGTGAGGTGTGACTGACGCAGTGGTGTCACTGCGCGAAGGTCAACCTCATAAGGCGCGGCCGATGAGTTCCTTCATGATCTCGTTGGTGCCGCCGTAGATCTTCTGCACGCGGGAAGCGGCGTACATCTGCGCGATCGGGTACTCCATCATGTAGCCGTAGCCACCGAAGACCTGCAGGCAGCGGTCGACGATCTCGCACTGCTTGTCGCTGCCCCACAGCTTGGCCATCGACGCGGTCGCCGCGTCGAGGGTGCCGTCGAGGTGACGCTGGATGCAGTGGTCCATCAGGGTCTTGCCGGCCAGCACGTCGGTCTTGCACTCGGCGAGTACGAACTTCGTGTTCTGGAAGTTCAGGATCGGCTTGCCGAAGGCGTGACGTTCCTTGGCGTACCTGATGCTCTCCGCCACCGCGGCCTCGGCCACCGCGACACCGCCGACACCGAGGATCAGCCGCTCACGCTGCAGCTGACCCATCAGCTGGTAGAAGCCCTGCCCCTCGACGCCGCCGAGCAGATTCGCTGCCGGCACCCGCATGTCGGTGAACGACAACTCGCGGGTGTCCTGGCCGTGCTGGCCGATCTTGTCCAGCACCCGCCCACGCTCGAACCCCGGAAGATTCTCCGTCTCCGCGACGAGCAGCGAGATACCCTTGGAACCTTGGCTCGGGTCCGTTTTGGCGACGATGACGAGCAGGTCGCAGTGCGACGCGTTCGAGATGAACGTCTTCGAGCCGTTGATCACGTAGTGGCCGCCGTCGCGAACCGCGGTGGTCCGTACGGCCTGCAGGTCCGAGCCGGTGCCGGGTTCGGTCATCGCAATGGCGAGGACGCTCTCACCGCTCGCACATTTCGATAGCCAGCGCTTCTTCTGGTCCTCGGTGGCATAGGCGGCGATGTAGTGCGCGACGATCGTCGAGTGCACGGCGAAGCCGAACGCGGTGTCGTGGGCGTAGGCGATCTCCTGCTGCACGATCGCCTCGTGGCCGAAGTTGCCGCCCCCGCCGCCGTATTCTTCGGCGATGTCGAGGCACAGCAGTCCCGCGGCGCCGGCCTTGGTCCAGAACTCGCGGTCGACCTGGTGCTGCGCGGCCCAACGGTCCTGGTTCGGGGTGGCTTCCTTGCGGAAGAACTCGGCGGCGTGCTTACGCAGCAGCGCCTGATCGTCGGTCTCCCACGGGGAGCGGTAATCGGGGAACAGCTCGCTCATGATCGGTCCTACTTTCCGGTGAATTCGGGGGCGCGCTTGGCGAGGAACGCGGCCTGGCCCTCGCGGCTGTCGGCGGAATGGATGGCAACGTGAAAGTTGCGCTTCTCGTGCTCGAGTCCTTGCGCCAGAGAGGTTTCCAGGGCCTGGAGGGCGGCATCCTTGGCCAGCGCCACCGCGAGCGGTGAGTTGGCGGCGATCCGCTGCGCCATGGCGACCGCCGCTTCGAGGGCGGTGCCGTCCGGGACGGTCTCGGCGACGATGCCGGCCGCGCACGCCCGCTGTGCGGACAGGAAGTCGCCGGTGAGCAGTAGGGCCATCGCCTTGGACTTGCCGACGGCCTGAATCAGGCGCTGGGTTCCGCCGCCGCCCGGGATCACGCCGAGCTTCACCTCCGGGACACCGAACTTGGCGGATTCGCCGGCGATGACGATGTCGCAGGCAAGCGCCAACTCGCAGCCGCCGCCGAGTGCGAGGCCCTCGACCGCAGCGAGGACCGGCTTCGGGAATCGGCCCAGGTCGGCCCAGATGGTGCCGCCCAGCGCGGCTCGATCGCCGAGCAGCGACTGGTCGCGAATGGCGTCGAAATTGGTGATGTCGGCTCCGGCGCAGAAGATCCCGCCGGCGCCGGTGAGCACGATGGCACGGATCTCGTCGTCGTGCCGAGCCGCGACGAGCTCGGTGTTCAAGGCGGTGAGCACCGCCTCGTTCAGACTGTTGCGAGCCTTGGGCCGGTTGATCTCCAGGATCAGGAGGTGGCTGTCGCGGGCCGTGCGTAGCGGGGCGTTGTCGGGGTTCATCGGACGTCCTCGTAGACGTTGGTGTGCGCGGCGCGCATGGCCTTCTTGTCGAGCTTGCCGACGCTGGTGCGGGGCAGCTGGTCCAGATACAGGACGGTCTCGGGCAATTGCCATTTGGCGAATGCATCGGCGAGCAATTCGTGGATCTCCGACAGTGGAAGTTCCTGCCCGTCGGTCGTCACGACGAGTGCTACTGGACGCTCCTGCCACTTCGGGTGCGGGACGCCGATGACGGCCGCCTCGGCGATCTTCGGATGGGCAACGAGTGCGTTCTCCATGTCGATGGAGGAAATCCATTCGCCACCCGACTTGACCACGTCCTTGATCCGGTCGGTGATCTTCAAGTAACCATTCGGGTCGATGGTCCCGACATCGCCGCTACGCCAATACCCGTCGAGGAACTTGTCGGCGTCGTCGTCGAGCTTGTGATAGCGCTCGATGATCCACGGTCCGCGCAGCAGCACTTCACCCTGACTCGTGCCGTCGTGCGGGAGATCGTTGCCTTCCGCGTCGACGATCCGGATGTCGATGCCGTTGACCGGCAAACCCTGCTTACGCTTGAGATCCCACTTCTCCTCGTCCGAGATCACACCGCGCAGCGAGGGCTTCAGTCCCCGGTTCACCGCGACCAGAGGGGTGGTCTCGGTGGCGCCGTAGGCGTGGATGACGTCGGCTCCAGTGATGTCGTGGAAGTCGCGCATCAGCGACAGCGGCGGCTCGGTGGCACCGGACAGCAGCCGCGCGCGGGAGAAGTCCGGTGCGACCGCAAGCGTCTTGATGTAGTTCATCATGGGCTGGAAGATCGCCGGCGCACCGTTTGCGACGGTGACTTGCTCCGCGATCATCGCGTCCACGAGGACGGATGTGTCCTCGGCGATGTAGCGACCGGGCAGCACGATTTTTGCGGCACTGTAGGCGGCCGCCTGGGGTAGGCCCCAGCCCTGGCCGTGGAACATCGGCGTGATGAGCATGACGGCATCGTCGCTGCTCATCCCGAGTCCGGCGACCTCGGCGAGGGTGTGCAGGTAGATGCCGCGATGCGAGTAGTAGATGCCCTTGGGCCTGCCGGTGGTGCCGGTGGTGTAACACGCGCTGTAGGAGGAGGTTTCGTCGATGACCGGCCAGTCGATCTCCGGGCCGGCGTCCGCGAGCAGGTCCTCCCAGTGCACCGCGTGCGGGAGCGTGGTGGTGATGTCGGCCAGCGGCTTATCGGTCATCACCACCCACGTCTTCACGTTCGGCGTATGCGGTGCCAGCGCCTCGGCAACCGGAAGCAGCGACTCGTCGATGAGGACCACCGATGCATCACTGTGTCCGGTGACGTAAGCGAGATCCTCTGGCGCCAAACGCAGGTTCATCTGCAACATCACGGCAGCGAGGCCGGGAATCGCCCAGTACAGCTCGTAGTGCCGCTTGCTGTTCCAGTCGAGGATCCCGACCACATCGCCCGGCCCGACGCCGATCGAGCGAAGTGCATTGGCACTTCGTTGGATTCGCGCGTAGGCATCGGCGTAGGTGTACCGGTCCCAGCCGCCGTCCGCGGTGCGGTACACGATCTCCTGCTCGGGATAGGTGCGCGCGGCGTGCCGGATGATGGTGGTGGTGTTGAGTTGATAGTGGTCGCCGTGGGTGGAGGGCAGGCCCCTCACGATCTCGTGGCTCATGACGTCCTCAGATGCGTTCGATGATGGTGGCGTTCGCGGTGCCGGTGGCCTCGCAGACGGTCTGCAAGCCGAACCTCTTGCCGGAGCGTTCGAGTTCGCAGAGCAGGTCGGTGAGCATCCGGGCTCCGGTCGAGCCCAGCGGGTGGCCGAGGGCGACGGAGCCGCCGTTGACGTTCAGCTTGTCGTCCGGGACGCCGAATTCCCGTTGGAAGATCAGCGGCACACCGGCGAAGGCCTCGTTGACCTCGAACAGGTCGATCTCCTCGACGGCCAACCCGCTTCGGCCGAGCGCCTTGTGGGCGGCGTCGAGGATCGCGGTGAACTGGATGATCGGGTCGGCGGCGGCGACCGACAGCGCGCGGAACCGGGCGCGTGGGATGAGGCCGTTGCGCTCGGCGTACTCGCGGTCGGCGATCAGCAGCGCGGCCGCGCCGTCGCTGATCTGCGAGGAGTTGGCCGCCGTGGTCCGCCCGTCGGCGCCGAACACGGCTTTCAGGCTCGCCATCTTGGCGGGGTCGATGTGCTCGCGGATGCCCTCGTCCGAGTCGATGACCGGACCGGTCGGGTCGTCGGGGTCGGCGGTGATCGGCACCATCTGGTCGCGGAACTTCCCGGCCCGCGTCGCGGCGTGCGCCCGCTCGTGGCTGCGAGCGCTGAACGCGTCCAACGCCGCTCGGCTCAGGTCGAACCTCTCGTTCATCAGCTCCGACGACGGGCCCTGCGCCATCAGCCCACCGTCGTAGCGGTCGAGTTCGCGCGGGCTGTACTGCGGGCCGAGCGGCGCGCCGGGCAGGAACGCCGGAGGCATCGGCACCCGTGACATCGACTCGACGCCGCAGGCGATCACCAGGTCGTGGGAACCCGCCATCACCGCCTGGGCGGCGAAGCTGACCGCCTGCTGCCCTGAACCGCACTGGCGGTCGATCGTCACCGCGGGGACCGACTCGGGCAGCCCGGCGGCGAGCACCGCGTGGCGGCCGAGATTGCCCGACTGGACATCGTGCTGGATGACGCAGCCGGTGATGACGTCCTCGATCGCGGCGGGGTCGACGCCGGCGCGGGCCACAAGCTCCCGCAGCGTCTGCCCGAGCAGGTCCACCGGATGCCATGCGCTGAGGATCCCTCCGCGACGGCCGACCGGGGTCCGGACCGCGCCGACGATAACGGCCTCGCGAACACTCATGACAAAGCTCCTTGTGCTGAATTACGGGGTGCCGAATCGCGGATTCCGATCAGGGGAATGTCGAGGCGCTTCGCGACCTCCTCCCATTCGCGCGTCGGCTTGGAAAGAAACGTCTGCTCGAGCTCCTCCTGGGTGCCCTCGACACCGAGACCGGCGCGGGCGCGCTCCCAGAAGTGCGGCTCGAGCGCGGCCAGCGCGACGTGGCCGTCGGAGCTGGAGTAGATCCGGTAACCGGGATGCGCCCCGCCGAGCGGCGCGCCCGCTCCCATCAGACCGTGCCGAACTGCGGCGCCGGCGTCGGCGGCCGCCTGTTCCAGGGCGGCCCGCTCGCGGTGTCCCCCGCCGGGCTCCGCGGCCCCGCGCAGGGCGGGGCGGGCCCCGGGCCCCGCGCGCCCCGCGCCGGGCAGGTCGGCCACCGGGACGGTCGGCATCGTCGGCGGCTGGAGAGTGCCGTGCAGGGCCTGGTACGTCAGGTCATGGCCGGGCTGCTCCGCCGCGATCCCGTCGTGCCCGACGATCTCGATATGCGACAGGTGCGGATTCGCCGCGGTCAACTCGTCCAGGCCGAGCTTGACCAGCGCCGAGGGGCGCATGGCGGTGAGCATCAGGTCGGCACGCGACAGCTCGCGCGCCGCCACCGCCCGATCAGCGGGGTCCTTGAGGTCGAGGGTCACGACCCGCTGGCCCACAGTGAGCTCGTCGTACCACGTCGGCGCCACGGCCCGCAGCGGGTCGCCGGCCGGCGGTTCGATCTTGGTGACGGTGGCGCCCAGCGCCCGTAGCCGCGCGGCGGCGAGCGGGCCCGGCAGATTGATCGCGAGCGACACCACCTGCACGCCCTGCAGCGAACTCGACTGCGACATCATCAACCCCTTTTTGACTATACTGATGTATAGCCATTAATGCGCATGTACTGTCTAATGTCAAGGGTGTATGCTTTTTTCCCTGATAGGAGGCAATTTCTGTGACCGACCCCCGCGCCAGTGACGAGGACCTCACCGCGAAGGCCCGCATTCGCAACGCCGCGCTCGACCTCTACGCCGAGCGCGGCGAGGATCGCGTCTCGATGCGCGCCGTCGCCGCCGCCGCCGGGGTCGCCGTGGGATTGGTGCAGCACCACTTCAAGACCAAGGACGGGCTACGCGTCGCCGTCGAGCAACTGGTCGTCGACTATTACGCTCTGGCGATCGCCTCTGTGCCGGACGAGGGCGCCCCAGCGCAGGTCGCCGCCGCTCGAGACGAGGCGGTGCGGCACATGCTCGCGACGCATCCGACGGTGGTGAACTACATCCGGCGCGCTGTGCTCGATCCGCAGGGAAAGAGCGAGTTACTCGAGCGGCTGACCGACCTGAGTCGCAGAGAGATCTCCAAACTCCGCTATTCGGGCAAGACCTCGACACGGCGATCCGAGTCCTCACAGGTCATCGGGCTGATGGTTCGTCAGCTGGGGCAGCTGCTCATGCAGCCGATGATCGATGACATGTGTGACTTCCTCGACCGGACGGGCGTGCCGCACAGCGACAAACTGACGCTCTCCGTGACCGTAATCTAGCGGTAGTTTGTTGGGTCAGGTCGGAGGTAGAGGTGCAGGCCGTGGCCTGTTTCGCGGCTCAGGAGAGACTTCCGCCGACATGCGTCGTCAGGTCCTGAGCGGTCATCCGCCACCCTTCGACTCGCGCTACTCGTCGTCGTCGGCGTCCGGGTCGCGCAGCGGTCGGTGAACTCCGCTGGGGTCGGGCAGGTGGAAGCTGTAGTGCCCGTCGATGCCGATGTGGGCGCGCACGAACGCCGACAATCGCTCGACATCGGTGTCGAGCACCGGGTATCCGCCGGCTCGCAGCGCGGCGAGGGCGCGGTTCTCGTAGACGGTGTTCCACACGACGACGCAATTGAGCACCAATCCCAGCGCCGAGAGCTGGTCTTCCATGCCCTCGTAGTAGGCGCGGGTCATCTCGCCCTTGCGGCCGTGATAGATCGTGCGCGCCAGGTCGTGACGACCCTCGACGAGATTGGACTGGGCCTTGCCCTCGCGCCGGTAAGGTTCGTCGTCGGCCAGGCGCAGGATGTGCAGGGTCTTGAAGATCCGCCCGAAATGGGCGATGGCCTGGCCCAACGCGGTCGGCTGCCCGTCGCGGGAGATCATCCTGGTGACCTCGTGCGCCGACACCTCACCGGAGTGGATCGACACCGCGATCCGGCACATGTCCTCCCAGTGCGCGGCGATCTTGGCGGTGTCGATCACCCCGCGCGCCGCCTTGTCCAGCGGCCCGTAGTCGGCTCGGGCGTCGATGCGCCACAACCGCTGATCGGGCAGGTTCGCCAGCTGCGGCCGGTACTGGCGGCCGATCAGATGCAGCAGTCCGAACACGATGTCGGAATACGACCCGGTGTCGGTGATGATGACCTCCGGAATCCGCCCGCCGTGCTGGGACACGATCACGTCGATGGTGTGCAGCGAATCGCGAGGTGTTCCGCGCAGCACCTTGCCTGCCAGCCCGGCGGACTGGTCGTTGAGCATGTTCAACCAGGTGATGCCCAGTTTCCGGCCGAAGTACTTCGGGTTCGGGCGGGCGTTATGGGTGCGCACGGGCACCACGAACCGCATCCCGTCCACCGAGGCGACCAGCCCGCCGCCCCACGCTTGGGCCAGGGGGATGTCGGCCTGGGCGTCGACCAGCACGGCGTTGGCCGCCTCGATGGTCTCGGCCCGCACGTAGCACTGGTCGACGTGCAGCAGCCGATCCCTGGTCAGGGCGTCGACACCAGGCGTTGTCACCGGTTTGAACCCGACGTTCATCGCATAGGAACAGAGCACGGCCGCCACCGACAAGCCGAGGTCGGCGACGCGGGCCTCGTTGCCCGAGGTGTGGGTGAACGCCTCGGTGAAACCGGGATGCCAGCTCATCACCTCCGTGACCAGTTCCGGCAGGTCCACACGCGGGATCATCGCCTCCACCCGGCGGCGCAGGTCGACCAGCGACGCGGGCTCGGCCTTGGCGTCCAGCGCGGCGACGTGCAGTTTGCCGTCGGCGTCGATGCTGGCTGGGGTGTCCTCGCCCAGCCGTGCGGCCAACTCCCGATAAGCGGTCTCCAACGCCGTCGCGTGATCGGTCAGCAGCTGCGTCGGCGCGGCGGGCAGGCCCAGCGCGTTCATGCCGGCGTCACGCGCAGCCTCCCAGGCTTCGCCTGCCAGCAGGTGCGCCCGCGGGTCGCGCCACCGCGACGAACGCACCGCGAAGATGCTGCGGTGCTTGAGGTGTCGGTGGAACTGTTCCAACACGCAGATCGTGTAGGAGTTCCGGTCGACGGTGCCCTCCGGTCGGCCCGGCGTGTAGATCAAGCGCTTCCACGCGCCGACGATCAAGTCGTGGTCGACCTTGCGGGCGTCCAGCAGGTTTGCCGGGATCTTGCCCGACGACCTGGATGTCAGCAGCTCGGCGAGGGTCTTCATTGCCGCCAGGACGGCGGCGCCGTCACTGGTCGCGCCGAACTCGATCGTGTCCATCAGCATCGACAGGAACGGGCGGACCGTGGCGAACTTGCCGGCCAACTCGATCAACCGCTGCCCATCCAGCTCCGCGTCGTCGGCGGGCACCAGCTCGTCGACCGCCTGGACCGCGTGCCGCAACTCGGCCCGGGTGACGGTCTTCTCGATCATGTCCAACACCACGCCCAGCCCGACGTCCTGGTTGACCTCGACCATCTCCAGCAGCACCTTCACCGCTGCCGCGAGCTTGCCTGCGTTGCGTGACACCCTCGGATAGCGACGCAGCTTCTCCTCGCGAGACTCCCGCTCGGCCTTGGACAGAAGCTTCGTCGTCATCAACATGTCGAAGGTCTCCAACACGTCGTCGACCGCCCGCGCGCTCAACACAACGACCGTCGCGGCCAGCACCGCCAAGCGCTGCTCACGCGTGGGCAGCCGCCGCAGCGCGGCGGCCTTGCTCGCCAACCCGTAGGTCGCCAACCCCGTCAACCGACGCGGCGGGATCGCCCTCACGTCGATGCTGTCCACCCCGACCGCTTGCAGGTCGACAACCCTGCGCAGCGCCGCGAGCATCCCCTTCGACGACGCCTTGAACACGCCCTTGCGCAGCCGCTCCAGCTCGCTGACCTTCTGCCCGCCCTCCGCAGGAACCTCCAGCAGCCGCAACAAGGCAGACGCGGACTCCGAGGTCAGCTGCTCGCCGAGCTGGCGCCACAACCGGGCGTCCGCCGCGTTGCGGCCGTCGCCGATCAGCCGCTCCAACGTGGTGATCCCCGGCAGCAGCGCCTGACGCTTCCGCAGCCATGTCACTGCGTCGCCGAAGATCGCCTTCGGTCCGTCGCCGGTCATCCACGCCTGGTCGACGATCCACGACGTGAGCTCCGACTCCATCTCGCCGAACGGCTTGAGTCCGTACACCTGCTGGATTTCCCAGGCGTGTTCGAGCTTGGTCTTCTCCCGATCGGTGTACCGCTTCACCATCGACGGATCGGAGATCTCCAACTGCTCGGCCAGATACTCGATCAACGCGGGCGGGACATCCAGCGGATCAGCCAGGAACATTCCCAGGTGACGCACCGTCACCACCTGCACCGCGAACCCCAGACGGTTGTAGTCGCGCCGCCGCGCAGCGATCAGCCGCCGGTCCTCGTCATCCAAGTAGCAGTAACGCTCCAGCTCCTGCCGAGACAACGCACCGAACCGGCCATAGCCGCCCTCATCAGTCACGACGACATGAAATCACCTACAGCGCAAGGTCGCTCGGCGATTGCCCCTTAGCGCCGGATTTCGTCAATCTGCTCCCCGACCCCCGGATCCTGTTACCGGTCAAAGAATTTCGCTGAAGCGCTCGGCCCCGACATCACCCACAAGAGGACCCGGCCCTACCGGCCACAGACCAACGGCAAAGTCGAGCGATTCAACCGCACCCTGACCACCGAATGGGCCTATGCGCAGACCTACCGCTCTGAGGCCGAACGCGCCGGAACCTACCAGCACTGGCTGCATCACTACAATCACCACCGACCCCACACCGGCATCGGCGGAATGACACCAATCGAGCGCCTACGCGTTCACAACCTACCCGTGAAGAACAACTAGCCGGTGTACGTCTCCGGGTCCGGGCGGTACCGGGTGCCGTCGTCCAGGCCGTTGAGCGCGGCCATCTGGTCGTCGGTGAGCTCGAAGTCGAACACCTCGAGGTTGGCCGCCAGGTGCTCCGGCGACCTCGACCGGGTGATGACCGAGTTGCCCAGCTGCAGGCTCCACTTGATCAGCACCTGCGCCGGGGTCTTGCCGTGCGCCTGGGCCACCGAGACGACGGTCTCGTTGTCCAGCAGCCGGCCCACGCCCAGCGGGCTGTACGCCTGGGTGACGATCCCGTAGCCCTTGTTCACCTCGCGCAGGTGCGCCTGGTTGAGCAGCGGGTGCAGCTCGATCTGGTTGACCGCGGGGGTGAAGAACGACAGGTCGATGACGTTCGACAGGTGCTCCTCGTGGAAGTTGGACACCCCGATGGACTTGGCGTCGCCGAGCTCCTTGTTCTTCATCAGCCCGCCCCAGCTGTCGATGTACTTGCCCTGCTCACCGGCGGGCCAGTGGATCAGGTACAGGTCGACGTAGCCGAGACCGAGTTCCTCGACACTCTTGCGGCAGGCGTCCTGCGCACTCTTGAAACCCTGGTCGCGGACGTCGAGCTTGCTGGTGACGAAGATCTCCTCGCGGGGCACCCCGGACTTGCGTACCGCGCGGCCGACGGCGGCCTCGTTGCCGTACGCGGCGGCGGTGTCGATCAGTCGGTAACCGGCCGACAGCGCCGCCAGCACCGCCTGCTCGGCGTCGGCCTCGGACAGCTCGCCGACGCCGATGCCGAGCACCGGCATGGTGTTGTCGTCGTTGAGCGTGACCGTCGGAATGGACGAGGAGGTCATGTCACCTACCCTGTGAACTCGAAATTTCTCGGGTCGGGACCCAGGCGAGTGCCATCGCCGAGCGACGAGATCGACGCCATGTCCTGCTCGCTCAACTCGAAGTCGAACACGTCGAAGTTGCTCACAATCCGCTCGGGGGTCACCGATTTCGGGATGACTATATTGCCGAGTTGGATATGCCACCTAATCAGTACCTGCGCCGGGGTGCGTCCGTGCGCCTCCGCGACTGAGGTGACGGTCGGATTCGCCAGCAGCGATCCCTGCCCCAGCGGGCTCCACGCCTCGGTGGCGATGCCCAGTTCGGCGTGTACCTCACGCAGCTCCTGCTGCTGAAGCAGCGGGTGCAGCTCGATCTGGTTGACGGCGGGCACGACGCCGGTGGCGTCGATCAGCGTGCGCAGGTGTTCGGGCTCGAAGTTGCTCACCCCGATCGAGCGGATCCGGCCCTGGTCACGCAGGTAGGCGAACGCCTTGAAGGTGTCGACGTACTTGTTGGTCTTCGGCATCGGCCAGTGCACCAGATACAGATCGAGATACTCCAGGCCCAGCCGCTCCATGCTCTTGTCGAACGCGGCCAGCGTGCTATCATAACCCTGGTCGGCGTTCCACAGCTTGGTCGTGATGTAGACGTCCTCGCGGCGCAGACCCGACTTGGCCAGCGCCTGCCCGACCTCGCGTTCGTTCTGGTAGGCGGCGGCGGTGTCGATGTGCCGGTAGCCCGCCTCCAGCGCCGTGGCAACCGCGCGCTCGGTGGCCTCCGGCGGCGTCTGCCAAACTCCGAGTCCAACCTGGGGGATCGCATTACCGTCATTCAGCGTGATCAAGGGAGATGCCATGACTGCGAGTCTGCCAGCTGACGGCGCGTACAGCCCGGGACGCAAGGAGGCGCTCGTCACCGCGATGGCGGGTGTCACCCTGCGCGCGTTGCCGCGCATCCCCGACCCGGTGAAACGCCTGCTGCTGGCGGGCCGCACGGTGACGGTGGACGGCAACACCCTCGACACCACGGTGCAGCTGATGCTCGCCGGGCAGAAGCTGGTCGGGATCGACGGTGGCACCAACAACGTGGCGGCGGCGCGGGCGCAGCTGCGCGACCTGTCCGGCGGGTTCCGGCAGGCGATCCCGGTGGCCGCGGTGAGAGATCTCACCGTGACCGGCGGGGACGGTGAGATCCCGGCCCGCCACTACGTTCCGCCCACATCCACCGCCGACACGGCCGCCCCGCTGCTGGTGTTCTTCCACGGCGGCGGCTTCGTGATCGGCGACCTCGACAGCCACGACGACCTGTGCCGGCTGATCTGCCGCGACGCCGGGGTGCACGTGCTGTCGGTCGACTACCGGCTGGCCCCCGAGCACAAGGCGCCCGCCGCCGCCGACGACGGGTTCGCCGCCTACCGCTGGGCGCGCGAGCACGCCGCCGAACTCGGTGCCGACCCGGACCGCGTCGCGGTCGGCGGGGACAGCGCCGGCGGCAACATCGCCGCCGTCGTCGCCCAGCGCGCCCGCGCCGAAGGAGTGCCGCAACCGGCGCTGCAACTGCTCATCTACCCGTGGACCAACCCCAGCGGCGAGACCCGGTCGCAGACCCTGTTCGCCTCCGGCTACTTCCTGACGAAGGCCGACATCGAGTGGTTCGCCGACAAGTACGTCACCGGTGCGTCGGTGCAGATCACCGATCCGGTCGTGTCACCGCTGCTGGCCGACGACCTGTCCGGGCTCGCGCCTGCACTGGTGCTGACCGGCGGCTTCGACCCACTGCGCGACGAGGGCGTGGCCTACGCCGAGGCACTGCGCGCCGCCGGGGTGGCCGTCGACCTGCGGCAGGCCGGTGCGCTGATCCACGGCTTCGCCAACATGTTCCCGATCGGGGGCGGTTGCGCGGCCGCGGTCGCCGACATGATCAGCGCGCTGCGCACCCGTCTGCGCGGCGTCTGACGGGCCGCGAAAACGCCGCCGGTACGCTTGTCCCCGTGGCCTCGAAACCGAAGAAGACCCCGAAGTACGACCTGAAGGCGGCCGACAAGAAACGCAATCTGGCCGTACAGATCGGGTTGACCGCGATCGTCGTGATCTTCGCCGTCGCGCTGGTGCTCTACATCGTCATGACCAAGGAGGACAAGCCCGGCGAGGGTGAGGCCAAGCCGATCCGGGTGGCGTCCAGCGACGTCATCACCGGTGACGACGGCGAGCCCAAGGCCGTGCTGTCGCTCTACGAGGACTTCCTGTGCCCGGCGTGCGGCAACTTCGAGAAGGCCTTCGGCCCGACGATCAACCGGCTGATCGACAGCGGCGCCGTGGCGGCCGACTACTACATGGTCTCGATCCTGGACCGGGCCGGCCAGGGGTACTCGACCCGCGCCGCGAACGCCGCCTACTGCGTGGCCGAAGCCGACACCGAGGCGTTCCGCCGCTTCCACGCCGCGCTGTACGCCCAGCAGCCGCCCGAGGGCGTCGGCCCGTTCCCGGACGAGGCCCGGCTGACCGAGGTGGCGCGCCAGGCCGGCGTCGTCGGCGACGTCCCGAACTGCATCGAGAAGGGCCGCTACGACGACATGGTCAAGGGCATGGCCAAGGCGACCGAGGTCAAGGCCACCCCGACCATCCGCATCAACGGCAAGGACTACAAGCCGACGACCCCCGACGCGCTGATCGACGAGATCAGGAGCATCGTCGGTGACCTGCCCGTGCTCGACGCCGGTGCGCCGCCGCCGAATCCGGATCCGACGACCCCGGCGCCCGCTCCCGCTCCCGCTCCATGAGCGTGAGCGCGCCAGGGGAGGTGTCCCCGGCCGAGCCGGACAGCCCCGAGCACGGTGGGGTGCACGTCGGGAGGCTGAGCGCGCTGTGGGTCCTGATCGCCGGCGTGGTGGGCCTCTCGTCGGCGCTGGCGCTGACCATCGAGAAGGTCGAGCTGCTCAAGAACCCGGCCTACGTGCCGACGTGCAGCCTCAACCCGGTGCTGTCCTGCGGTTCGGTGATGGTCACCCCGCAGGCCGCCGTGTTCGGTTTCCCGAACTCGCTGATCGGCATCGTGTCGTTCACCGTCGTGCTGGTGACCGGGGTGCTCGCGGTGGCCCGGGTTCAGCTGCCCCGCTGGTACTGGGCCGGGCTGGCGGTCGGCACGCTGCTGGGCACGGTGTTCGTGCACTGGCTGATCTACCAGAGCGTGTTCACCATCGGCGCGCTGTGCCTGTACTGCATGGTGGTGTGGTCGATGACCATCCCGCTGCTGGTCGTGGTGACGACGATCGCGGTGCAGCCGCAGCGCGGCAACGCCGTGCTGCGCGGGCTGCACACCTGGCGCTGGTCGATCGTGGCGCTGTGGTTCACCGCGGTGATCCTGTTGTGCCTGGTGCGGTTCTGGAGTTACTGGTCCACTCTGCTCTGAGGATCTAGGTGTAACTCCCAGACAGGTTGTGAACGGCGTGGTGAGCGGAAGTAGGTGAGGACCT
>CAXYUC010000104.1:0-15285 GCA_964292075.1 uncultured Mycolicibacter sp. | reverse complement strand
CATCGACTGCATTCGATGTCGCCGATGGTGCGGGGGCGCCCGCGGCGGGGGGGTTCAGTCATCGGAGACGATGCGGGCCTTCACCGGCCGATAGGCGTTGAGCAACGGAACGTCGCTGGGGGCGTTGACGACCTTGGTCCGAGATTGGCGGGTGTCGGTGGCGGTGTAGGTGATCAGGTCGCCAGCCTCGATGCCAAATATGTCACACAGGGCGACGAGGACCCTGAACGAGATCCGGTCGGGTTCTTGGCCGACGATGCGGTAGATCTGCGATTCGGAGAGCATGATGCCGCGTTCGCGTAACGGCGCAACCAGGTCGCGGCTGTTTTTCATGCCGGTGCGAGCCATGAATTCCCTTACCCGCCAATGGTATTGGATCTCCCGTTTCATTTGGACTCCCGTCGTCTGCTTTCATCCAGGTTGGCCTTGCTGCGGGTCAGGGTCGTGCTGAGGACCCGCTCCAGTTCGCGGGCCCGGTAATCGGGGGCGGCCAGGGTGTAGATGGAGGTCGTGGCGGCGTGCTCGTGGCCCAGCTGCAGCTGCACGAAACTCACGTCGTAGCCGTACACGGTTTGCAGGTTGGTCGCATACGAGCGGCGAAACGAATGCAGGTCCAACCCCGGCGGAAACCCGAGTTCGTCGACGAGGTCGCGCATCCGCTGCCAGAGGTTGCGTACCGGCATCAGACCACCCTTCTCGGTGGGGAACAAGTCGTTGACTGGCTGGCCATAGCGGGGAAGTCCACGCTCGACCCAATCCGCTACCGCCTCCGCGGCCCAGTCGAAGACGGTCAACACGGTGCGCTGCTTGGGTGGTGAATTGCGCATCGCCTTGCCGTGGCGGATCCGTACCAGGCCCAATTCGCCGAAGAACGGCGCCCGGACGTTACGAGAGAAGTCGACGAGCTGCAGGTGCCGGACCTCGTTGCGGCGAAGGCCCCATCCGTAGAGGGTCTTGAACGCCACCGCATCCCGCCACGCCGACAACGCGCCCTTGCGCCCGGCGTGCAGGATCCGTTCGGGCTCCAGATCCGCCAGGTCGAAAAACTGTTGCAGCTCCTCGAGCGTGAAGGGCCGTTTCAACGCCCGCGAGTCATCGGCCTGGACGTGCTTGGCCCGGTTGAACTCGGTGATCACCTGACTGAACACCGTGCCAAACAGCCGACCGCAGTGCTCATTCCAGTCGTAGGCAGGGTTGGTGGCGTAGTCGAGGAACAGCTTCACGTCGGTCTGATAGGCCCGCACCGTGCTGTGGGCCCGGTTGAGCACGCCGCGCAGATGACCGAAGAAGTCATCGGCATCGGCGGGTGTCCACTGCCACGGGGCGGTACCCACGAAGTCGGTCATCCGCAGCACCTGAGTGTTGCGTCGGCGGATCGTCTCGGTAGAGGTGCCCTGAGCCAGCTGCGCACGGCGCCAGCCGGTCAGCACGTCCTCCAGGAACGCCTCGGGATCCGGACCCGACGCACCCGCCGGCAGGTACACCAGCCGACCCATCGAATCGTCCATCCGGACCCCCTAACTGAAAGCATATTCTGCACTCGGGATGCAGATCATGCAGAGAAACGATGCAAAGTCCCAGTTCAGGCCGACGGATCATGGCCTCGACGACCAGCCACAGTGCCTCGAGGCACACCTATTGGTGATGCACTCAAACGAGCCGAAACAGGCTCCGCCACAACGTCACCGGCCTCGGACGAGGGCGTTATCCAAAGTCGACGTATTCGCATAGGATGCGAATAACCAACTTACCACTTGACATAATGTACGTTATCGGTAAAAAATCGGGCCTGGTGGGCCTGGGTGTTCCGGTGCACTGCCGCAATCTTCGCTCTGCGCCCGAATCGCCGCCAGCAGCATCCGACGGCCGTTCATCGCACCCGTCGCGTTCGTGGCGCGGTCGTGGCGCCGGCTGAGCGGTGAATACGCTGGCCGGCGCCATCCGGCACCGGTTCGGTTAGTCCTCGCAGTGGGCCTCGGAACGTCTGTCACCCCCGACTTCCCTTCCGTCCCGCCCGGCTACATTACGTCACAGTGACGGATTGGCGGGCGGCAGCCCCCGCGGTACTACTGGAATGACGCGGCGTTCTCAGTAGCCCACTGAGCGAACGTGATTGGTTCTCGCCCGATTGTTTGTCGGACCCCGTCGGTCACCGTCTCGAGCCGGCCTTGGCGCACGGCCCGCCAGATGTCCACGAGGGCATCGACATATGGTCCTTCCCCGGCCCAGTCGACGGCATCTGCATGCGCCTGTTCGTCGGATATGTGATCAAAGCCGACGGGCTTGCCGATGACTGTGCCGATCCTTGCCGCCATCGCTCCGTATGACAGCGCCTCGGGGCCGGTGATCACCAGCGCGTGGCCGTCGTAGTTGCCGGTGGTGAGAGCGGTCGTGGCGACGGCGACGATGTCGTCTGGATGAATGAATGCGATCTTGCCCTCGCCGGCGGAAGACCGCAGCGTGCCCTTGTTGCGGATGGAGTGCGACCAGCCCAGTGCGTTGGACATGAATCCGGCCGCTCGGATGAACGTGAACGCAACCCCGCTTCCACGCACAGCGTCCTCGCCGCGTGCATGCCACGGGCCGGTGCCGATCCCGGTGAGCACGTCCAACGTCGACAATTTGACGATGTGCCGCACACCGGCGCGTAGCGCAGCGGCCGAGATCGCCTGATCTTGCTTGTCGAGATCGGGGCCATCGGTCAGAAGAAATGCTCCGTCCACGCCCTCCAGCGCGGTCACGAGCGAAGAGTCCGGCCTTTCCAGATCCCCAGCATGGACATCGGCCTGGTTGCCGAACAGGGCTCTGGCCTTCTTCGCATCGCGCACGAACACCGACGGCCGCGCCCCGGCCTCGATGAGACGCTGAGTGACCCGGGAGCCGACGTTTCCGGTCGCGCCGAAGACAAGGTATTTCACGCGAGGTTGCTCCAGCCGCGGATCACCTGCAGCGCGATGCTCTTCTGACCCGTCACGGTGAAATGGAGCCCATCACTCATGAGCAGGTCAGGAGCGGGTGGAGTTCCCAGTGCGGAGAACGCGTCAATGATCGGTCCGTCGCTCCCGCGGATGATCGTCGCGACTCGCTCCAGATCCCGATTGCGGAACCGGACTCCGAACCTTGCCAAGCCCCAGTGGGCGGCGACCATCGTCTCATCGACGGCGGGCGGGGTGATCCAGATGGAGGTCGCCGCCGTCTCCTTCGAGACACGCTGACGCAGCTCTGCGATGTTGCGTTGGGTCTCCTCATGGTGGACGAGCGTCTTCGTCGGGTGTGGTCCCTGGGTGCGAGCATCGTTGGTGCCGAACAAGAAGATGACCCAGTCCGGTTGGGAGTCGATGGTGTCGGCGATCCGCGCGAGGCCCTGAGTGGTCGCCTCGCCGGCGACGGCGTCAATGGTCAATGAAATCTGGTCGCCGCCGCGCCGCCTGGCCAGCATCTCCCCCAGGATCACCGCCCACGACTGGGGGTCGGAGGTCAGGCTGTCCCCGAACACCACCACCTTGGCCCCTTCCCGGAGGGGAAGGCGATCGATCATCGACGCCACCGATTGGTCCGCGAGCAGGTCGTTGGCCGCCTCCGAGGCCTCCTGCTGCATGCGATCAAGTTCGGTCAAGTAGACATCGTCCGGGATGCCGAGGAGGTCGGCGTGAACGCTCGGGCCGAGGCTGGAGCCTCCCGGCAGGGAGGCGAGGGTCCGCTCGGGTTGGATGACCTTCATGAGCCAGCACACTTGGTCATTCGACATGGATGATCGACGTCCTCACTCTTCTCGAATACTTTTCCCTTGATCCTGAGGCTGGTCCGTGCCAGCCGTCCAAGACCGATCGGGTTGGCAGCGATACTGAAAAGGTATTGTTCCAGGTCAAGCGGCAGATATCATGTGTTGGTGGAGACACGGGAGTTGCGATACTTCGTCGCCGTCGCAGAAGAGTTGCACTTCGGGCGGGCGGCGAAGCGGCTCGCGATGGCACAGCCACCGCTATCGCGGGCGATCCAGCAATTCGAACGGCGGCTCGGTGTCGTCCTGCTGCACCGTACCGCTCGGGCCGTGACGTTAACCGAGGCCGGGACGGTGTTGCTGCGAGAGGCCCGCCTCGTTCTGGAAGCGGTCGAAGCCGCCGAACACCGCACGCTGCGCGCCGCCGCCAACGGACCCACGTTGGTCCTCGCTGCCAAAGCCGGCGCATCGAGCCAACTGCTGTCGAAGCTCCTCGACGCCTACGCTGTCGAACCGGGCGCAGTCACCGTCGAAGTGATCCTTAGTGGACCAGGACAGCCGGAGAATCTGCTGCGCACCGGGCGTGCCGACGTCGCCCTGCTGCACCGGCCCTACGACGAGACCAGCGGATTCGACACCGAGGATCTGCGCACCGAACCACAGGTCGTGGTCCTGCCGCGATCGCACCTCCTCGCCAGCCGATCCCACCTCTCCATGGCCGAAGTCGAGGCCCTGGCCAGTCTGCCGCTGCCGCGGTGGCCGCAGCCTGACGGCAGCTACCCAGACGGCCCCGGCCCGCAGATCCGCGACCATACGCAACTGCTCCAACTGATCGCCCTGGGACTGGCCTGTGCCGTTGTCCCCGAATCGCTGCAGACCCAACTCCGCGACGATCACGCCGCGGTCCCTGTACCAGACGCACCAGCCGTCACGACCGTCATCGCCTGGCCACCGCACAGCAAATCCAAGGCCGTCGCCCACCTTGTCCGTGCTGCCGCACGCCTCTAACCGCCTCTAACCGGCATCCACCTTCCAAGGGGACTTCGTATTTTTCGCTCAAACTGTCACACGGCACGCCAACACCACACCCGTGCGTCAGATCAGATGAAAACTGTCAGGTGGACCCGGCCGGCCGGAAATCGTTGTGCGACGCGGAGTTTCTGGCTGTCTGGTCTCGATTCCTTGGTGCGAGTTCGATTTTGGCAACAGCGATCAAACGCCCAACACGCGCCGGAGTCCCCGGTCGACCTCATGCATGATGTTCGACGACACCTCGCCAATCCGATCCCAGAGGTCCGTTTTGTCAAGCGTGACGAGTGCAGTGATATTGACGACGGAATCGCGTGGAAGTCCAGTCGCCACGGCGGGAAGGAACACATTGCCGGGCATCGCCGCCATTGCAGTGCTGGAGGTGATCACCGCGACGAGCACTGTCGCAAGACGACTGGCGTTGTATGGATCGGACTGGATAATCAGTACCGGCCGGCGTTTCGCAGGTCGACTGCCGGACGGTGCGCCCAGGTCGGCCCAGTAGAGCCCGGCTCGGCTGATCACCACTCGTCGTCCACCGCGTCCAACACACGGCGTCCGGCGGCAACCGCGGCGCCCTCTGCCTGGTCGGTGCGATCAAGGTGCTCCATGGCGCTGTTGATCTGACCGGTCAGCGATTGGGCATCCAACTCGTCCAAGTAGCGCTGCGCAGCCCGGGCGAAGAATTCAGATCGGCTCATGCCCAGTTCAGACGCGGTTCGGGAAACGCGATCGAACGTCTCGTCGGAAACGGATATGGCGGTCTTCATAACGAAAGTATAACCCGGTATAACCAATGAGGTGGTCCGGCGTCGTGCTGGGCCCTAACAACTTGTCCCGCACCAACGTGCATGATCGGCTCCCCTGGCAACAGAGCTACCAGCCAGTCTCGGCGTGTGATCGTCACCGGGTGCGCCAGTCTCAGCAACCTCAGCCAGGAGCACGTCGAACGGCGACGAGCGTTAAATTGCAGGTTAAATGGCACACCCGCCAAAAGATGCGACTTAGCATGATCAACCGTGGAGCGATGGCCGTTGACAGGCCGGGCAGAGGAACTCGACGTTCTTCGAACGGTGCTCGGCGGGAGTGACGACGCGGCCGCCGGAGTCGTGATCGCGGGACGTCCAGGTGTCGGTAAGACCCGATTGGCGCGCGAAGCGGTAGCCGAGGCCTCGAGCCGCGGCTGGGCCGTCCGTTGGGTGGTGGGGACGGCAGCGGCCCAAGCACTTCCGCTGGGGCCGTTTGGGCAGTGGACCAGCGAGCTTGACGCGAATCCAGTCAGACTCGTCAGCGACGTCATTGCCGCGATAACGGCATCAGCGCAGGGCGAACCAGTACTGATCGCAGTGGATGACGCACATCTGCTTGATGATCTATCGGCGTTCGCGCTTTACCAGCTCATCTTTCGCCGAGCAGCCACCGTGATCGCGACGCTGCGCAGTGGTGAGCGGGCATCGGACGCGGTCACCGCGCTATGGAAGGACGCCGACCTCCGCCAGCTGGATCTTCAGCCGCTATCACGCCAACAATCCGAAACACTGCTCGAAAGTGTTCTTGGTGGCCCGCTCGACACCCGGTCGGCGGATCGGATGTGGCGTCTGACATCGGGGAATGTGTTGTTCCTGCAGCGACTGTGGTGACCCAGGAGCTTGACGCTCGGCGATTGTCCCCCAGATGGTGATACGTGTCGCGGCCGCCACCCTACGTCGCCGCATGGGCAGCACGGGTGGCAGCGACAGCCGGTCGAGCCCACCCTGACCGGCACGAGCTCTCTGGAAGGCGTCTGAGTTCGTACTGAGCCTGGCGTAGGCTTGGCTCCGAGTGAATGGCCTAACGCAGTCCGACTGGCCGAGTTGGCTTCCCCATGAGCAGTTACGACCAAACTGGCGCTACCTATTCCGTAACCCGCCGGCCCGATCCGCGCGTCGCTGCGGTCATCAACCGAGCCCTCAAGGGCATGGCATTGGTAGCCAACATCGGTGCCGGCACCGGTTCCTATGAGAACGCGCATACCGTAGTCGCCGTCGAACCCAGTCGGGTGATGATCAAACAACGGCCCTCGCGTAGTGCTCCGGCGGTTCAGGCAGCTGCCGAAAACCTACCTATCCGGACGGCCGCCGTCGATGCTGCCATGGCTCTGCTGACGGTTCATCACTGGACCGACCTCGCGGCCGGCCTGGCAGAAATGATTCGTATCGCGCGTCGACGCGTAGTCGTATTCACGTGGGATCCTGCCATCTTTCGTCAATTCTGGCTGTTGCGCGAATACCTTCCGGCTGCCGCGGAGACCGACGCCCGGCTGGCTGTCCCGATCGACATTTTGATCGAACTCCTTGGTGAAGAACGAGTCTCAGTCGTGCCCGTACTCGTCCCGCGCGACTGTCGGGACGGGTTCGGAGGCGCGTACTGGTGCCGCCCGCAGTTATACCTCGAAGCTGCGGTGCAGACAGGAATGTCGTTGTTTACCTTGACGCCGAAAAGCGAAATGCAGGAAGGCTTGTCTCGCTTGCGCGCCGATGTCGCAACTGGCTCCTGGCAACGGCGACACGCCGATCTCCTCCGATCGACACAAATCGACCTTGGATACCGACTCCTAGTGGCCGACGTCGCCACATGACATTGCGGCGCCTCCCCCGTGGGTAATTTCACGTGACGTGTTGATGGTACTGTGTGTCCCATTGATGTTCTGCCTGTGAGTTCTCCCAACTGGTCTGTCGGCAGCGGCCGGCAGTGTCCGGGCAGTGTATGGTTCGTCGGGCTGGGGGGCCATCCCGAGAGCCGTAGAGGGGGGATGCGATGTCGAGGCAGTTGACCGATCTGGAATTACTTCGCGAGTTGGAGCCCGTTGCGGCAACCAATGTGAATCGGCACGAGTTGGCGGCAACCGCGTGGAATCCCCATGACTATGTGCCCTGGGATCGTGGCCGTGATTTTGCGCGGATGGGCGGTCTCGACTGGTCACCGGAGCAGTCGCAACTCAGCGACGTCGCGAAGGCGGCGATGATCACCAACCTGCTTACCGAGGACAATTTGCCGTCCTATCACCGTCAGGCGGCGAAGTACTTTTCCGACGATGGGGCCTGGGCGGCGTGGGTGGGCCGGTGGACCGCCGAGGAAAACCGCCATGGCATCGTGATCCGCGACTATCTCCTGGTGACCCGCGGGGTCGACCCGGTGGCGCTGGAACAGGCACGAATGCAGCACGTAACCAACGGGTTCGGGGCCACCGCTGAGGAGGAGGCGCGACACAAGACCGACTTCCTGCTGTCGGTCGCCTATGTGACGTTCCAGGAACTGGCCACTCGCGTCAGTCACCGCAACACCGGCAAGATCTGCAATGACCCGGTTGCCGACCGAATGCTGCAGCGCGTTGCTGCCGACGAGAACCTGCACATGATCTTCTACCGCAACGTATGCGGTGCAGCATTGGATCTTGCGCCTGACCAGGCGCTGGAAGCAGTCTCCGACGTTGTGGAGAATTTCCGGATGCCCGGCCAGGGCATGCCGAATTTTCGTCGTAACGGGGTGCTGATGGCCAAACACGGGATCTACGACCCGCGGCAGCATCTGGACGAAGTCGTGCGGCCAAACTTACGTAAGTGGCGGATCTTCGAGCGCGATGATTTCACTTCGCGCGGCGAACAGCGCCGGGAACAGCTTGCAACGTACCTCGAAAGTCTTGAGCGCCATGTGATCAGGTTCGAGGAGCAACGCGACCGCCGTCTGGCCCGGGACGCACGCAATCAGGAAGCGATAGCCGGTTAGGCTTGCGAACTCGGACCTAGTCGCAGGCGCGGTGAGTCAACTGCTCCAGCGGGGGGTCAGAACAATCGCGCGAACCGCGTCGTCAGCGTCGCAATCGCGGTAGGCCCGGCTCAGCAGCTGTCCCATCGACGCGGTGTAGGCGTTGCGGGCTGGTGGCCGATTCAGCGTGAGCAGCGCGACGCCGTCGGTGACGCTGACCGCCAGGTCGGTCGTCAGCGCAGGTAAACCTCGCTGCCGCTGGGATACCCGCCGCCGGTGGTGGTGACGTGGACGTGGTCGTAGTGGCCGTAGCCGCCGCGCTGGGCTCCGCCGCCGGGCGTGTAGTAAACGCCGCGCCAGATGGCGTCCTGCAGGCCGAACCGGCCGGCGTTCTCCATCACGTAGGCCACGATCGAATCTCCGAGCGCGATGCCCTCGGCACTGCCCGGGTTGGGGATCATCACATCGAGTGCGAGCCCGTTGGGGTGCCAGCGGAGCGCGTCGGCCCGTACGCCACCGATCTGCATGATCTCGGGGAAGGCGTCGCTGATGCTTCGAGCGGCCTGGATCGTTCGGACCTGCAGGCCCCGCTCCGGGGCGACTCCCGCGGGCAGGAATCGCGGTACGGTCCGCGTTCGCGACGCCACGGCAAACCGCGCGGGTGGTCCCGTTTCGGGGGTCGCTACCGGCGCGGCTACCAGCTGCAAACCGCCTGGTGAATTGTCTTCAGCAACCACCGCAATGGATTCTTTCGAGACCCCAGGATTGGCGCTGCCGCCCACAGCAAAGAACAATGCCGCTGGTGCAAGGACTGCAGCCATCAATACCGAGGATCGTTTGCGCTGGCTGGCTAACTCGTGTCGGCCCACGGAGAGACACAATACGAGAAATTTGGCTAATAGTCACAAATTTATAAACCTCATAAATTCCTTATGTCTGCCGCGTCACATCCGCATTCGCGACGCGCGCCACATTTCCCGCAGTTTGCGCAGGTAATGAGGCCTCGCCCCCAGCCGCACCCACCCGCAAAGGAAGACCACCTAAGCAGATGGGTCTACACTGCATCTCATGAAATCGACGACCCTCGCCGCAGCGGTCATGGGCTTGGCCGTGACCCTGGCAGCACCCGCTCACGCCGACCCCGACACCGATTTCGCCCGGGAACTGCACACCTACGGCATCTACGGTCCGCGCGACTACAACGCCTGGCTGGGCAAGATCGTGTGTGAGCGCCTGGACAAGGGCGTCGACGGTGACGCGGCCAAGTCGGTGCGCTTCATCACCCCGAATCTGCAGAAGGGCACCAACCAGGCGCAGGCCTGGCAGTTCCTCGGCGCCTCGGTCAACACCTACTGCCCGGACAAGCGGCCGGTGCTGGAGCGCGCCGCGCAGCACAGCTGATTGAGGGCCTTGTCCCCCTGGTCCCGGCGGTAATGCGGACCTAGGGTCGGTGGTAACCGATCCGACCGGTGGGAGGGCCCGCGATGGCCGCAGACAGCAATCTCGACAGCTTCGGAACCCGCGGTCAACTGACCGTCGACGACACCACCTATCAGATTCGACGGCTCGATCGCGTCGACGGTTCGGGGCGACTTCCCTACAGTCTCAAGGTTCTGCTGGAGAACCTGCTGCGCAACGAAGACGGCCGGCTGGTCACCGCCGAGCAGGTCAGCGCGATGGCCGCGTGGGACCCGAGCGCCGCGCATGGCCGGGAAATCGCCTACACCCCGGCGCGGGTGCTGATGCAGGACTTCACCGGGGTCCCGTGCGTCGTCGACCTGGTCGCGATGCGCGACGCGATCGCCGACCTGGGCGGCAAGACCACCCGCATCAACCCGCTGTGCCCCACCGAGCTGGTGATCGACCACTCGGTGATCGCCGACGTCTTCGGCCGCACCGACGCGTTCGCGATCAACGCCGAACTGGAATTCGAGCGCAACGCCGAGCGCTACCAGCTGCTGCGCTGGGGCCAGCAGGCGTTCGACGACTTCTCCGTGGTGCCGCCCGACACCGGCATCTGCCACCAGGTGAACCTGGAGTACCTGGCGCGGGTGGTCTTTACCCGCGACAGCGCGACCGGGCCGTTGGCCTACCCGGACACCCTCGTCGGCACCGACTCGCACACCCCGATGGTCAACGGCCTCGGCGTCCTGGGCTGGGGTGTCGGCGGAATCGAGGCAGAAGCGGCCATGCTGGGTCAGCCAATGAGCATGCTGATCCCCCCGGTGGTCGGCCTGAAACTGACCGGGGAACTGCAGCCCGGCACCACCGCCACCGACCTGGTCCTGACCGTCGCCGAACTGCTGCGCGCCACCGGGGTGGTGGGCAAGTTCGTCGAGTTCTTCGGCCCCGGGGTGGCCAACGTGCCGCTGGCGAACCGCGCCACGATCGGCAACATGAGCCCGGAGTACGGCGCCACCTGCGCGATCTTCCCGATCGACGGTGTCACCTGCGACTATCTGCGCCTGACCGGCCGCTCCGAGCATCAGATCAAGCTGGTGGAGGCTTACGCCAAAGAGCAGGGCATGTGGCACGACCCGGGCCGCGAACCGGTGTATTCGCAAACACTGGAACTGGACCTGAGCAGTGTCGAGCCGTCGATCGCCGGGCCCAAACGCCCGCAGGACCGCATCCCGCTGCGGGTAGCACCGCAAACGGTGTCCGCGCTGCTGAACGGCACCGAGACCACGGCGCAGGCGCTGTCGGACCTGGACATGGCGTCCGCGGATTCGTTTCCGGCCAGCGACCCGATCGCGTTCGGTCACAGCCAGGCCGAAGGCCGACCCCGCGAGCCGTGGCACGGCGGCGCCAAGCTCCCCTGGCGGACCGATGCCAAGCCGATCGAACTCGCCGACGGCACCCGCACCGAGATCGACAACGGCGACGTGGTGATCGCCGCCATCACCTCGTGCACCAACACCTCCAACCCCTCGGTGATGGTCGGCGCGGCATTGCTGGCCCGCAACGCCGTCGACAAGGGCCTGTCGCGCAAGCCGTGGGTGAAGACCACGCTGGCGCCCGGGTCGCGGGTGGTGACCGACTACTACGAGCGGGCGGGCCTGACCCCCTACCTGGACAAGCTGGGCTTCAACCTGGTCGGCTACGGCTGCACCACGTGTATCGGTAACTCGGGTCCGCTGATCCCGGAGGTGAGCAAAGCCGTCATCGACAACGACCTGACCGTGTGCTCGGTGCTGTCGGGCAACCGCAACTTCGAGGGCCGCATCCACCCCGAAGTCCGAATGAACTTCCTGGCCTCCCCGCCGCTGGTGGTTGCTTACGCACTGGCCGGCACCCTGCGCGTCAACCTGCTCACCGATCCGCTGGGCACCGGCAGCGACGGCGAACCGGTGTACCTGCGCGACATCTGGCCCACCACAGCGGAGATCGCCGCTGTCGTGGACGACAACCTGCAGGCTGAGATGTTCACCGACAGCTACGCTGACGTCTTCACCGGCGACGACCGGTGGCGCGCCCTGAACGTGCCGGGGGGCGACACCTTCTCCTGGGCCCCGGACTCCACCTACGTGCGCCAGCCGCCGTACTTCGAGGGCATGACCCGTGATCCAGCGCCGCTCACCGACATCAGCGGCGCCCGGGTGCTGGCCAAGCTCGGCGACTCGGTCACCACCGACCACATCAGCCCGGCTGGGTCCATCCGATACGACTCGCCCGCCGGTAAGTACCTGTCGGAGCATGGAATTGCGCGCAAGGACTTCAACTCCTACGGCTCGCGGCGCGGCAACCATGAGGTGATGATCCGCGGCACCTTCGCCAACGTGCGGCTGCGCAACCAATTGGCCCCCGGCACCGAGGGGGGCTTCACCCGCGACTTCACCCAGCCCGACGGACCGGTCAGCACCATCTACGACGCGTCGGTGAACTACCTCGCCGCCGGCACTCCCCTCGTGATTTTGGCCGGTAAGGAGTACGGATCCGGCTCCTCGCGCGACTGGGCCGCCAAGGGCACCGTGCTACTCGGTGTGCGGGCGGTGCTGGCGGTGTCCTACGAGCGCATCCACCGGTCCAACCTGATCGGCATGGGGGTGCTCCCCCTGCAGTTCCCCGACGGCGCCGACGCGGACTCGCTGGGCCTGACCGGTGAAGAGACCTTCGACATCAGCGGGGTGACCGCACTGAGCGACGCGATTCCCGACACCGTGCAGGTACGGGCCGGCGACATCGCATTCGATGCGACGGTACGCATCGATACCCCCGGCGAGGCCGACTACTACCGGCACGGCGGCATCATGCAATACGTACTGCGGCAGCTGCTCGACTGATGGGCACCCAGGCAGAGACGACGGTGCCGGCGACCGGGACCCGCGAGGCGATCCGCACACTCAACCCGGGCTACTTCGCGTTGGTGATGGCCAGCGGCATGGTGTCGACGGCGATGTATCACCAGAACGCCAACCGGCTGTCGGTGCTGCTGCTGTGGGTAACGGTGGTGTCCTACCTGGCGCTGATCGCCGTATCCGCGGTGCGCGTCATCGCTTTTCGTCACGAGTTTCTGGCCGATCTCTACGATTCCGGCCGCGCGTTCGGGCTGTTCACGTTTGTGGCGGCGACCAACGTGCTGGGTGCCCGCCTGGTCATGGACGGGCATGTCAGCGTCGCGGTCGGCCTGCTGGTAGTCAGCACGCTGGCCTGGCTGGTGCTGGGCTACCTGATTCCCTGGACCGCCGTGCTGGGCACCGCGGAGCGGCCGGTGGTGCGCCGGGCCAACGGCACCTGGTTCATCTGGGTGGTGGCCAGCCAGTCCATCGCGGTGCTGGCCGCCGCGCTGGAGGTGGAGGTATCCCAGCCCTGGCGGCAAAGCCTGGCGCTGCTTGCCGTGACGTCCTGGTCGATCGGAGTGTTCCTCTACGGTGCCGCCGGAATCTTCGTCGCACTGCGGCTGCTGCTCTACCCGCTGCTGCCCGAGGAACTCATCCCGCAGTACTGGGTGGCGATGGGCGCCACCGCGATCACCGTGCTCGCCGGTGCCCGCATCGTCGAGATGGCTGAAGCGCCGATGGTGAACGCCACCCGCGGCCTGATCGCTGGAACGTCGGTGATGTTCTGGGCGTTCGGCACCTGGCTGATCCCGCCGCTGATCGCCGCCGGAGTGTGGCGCCATGTCATACATCGCATTTCATTGCGCTACGAAGCGCCCTGGTGGAGTGTGATCTTCCCGCTGGGCATGTACGGAGTGGGCAGTCACTACCTGGGGCAGGCTGACCATCTACCGATCGTTCACCACATCGGTTCGATCGAGAGCTGGATCGCGTTGGGCGCCTGGAGCATCACGTTTGTCCTGATGCTGCACCACCTGATCCATACCCTGGGTCAAGGGCCTCGCTAAAACGGGGGCGGGTCGTTGGCGGCGGTGATGCGTCTGGTGTGTTCGGCGGCGGCGGCTTCGATGGCCGCGGCGGCGATGCGTTCCTGGTTGTGGTTGCGTTCCAGCCAGATCCGGTAGGCCCGATCCTGATCCCGGGTGCGCCGGCGGGTGGGCATCATGACGCCGCGGTTGCCGGTCGGTGACCACTCGGGCAGATCCAGCTCGCCGGTGGGGTTGGCCAACTGCGGGAAGTACAGGGCACCGCCGGGTTTGGTGACATAGGTGTGCCCGGTGGGCGCGGTCCAGATCACCGTGCCGTCGGGTTCTTGACGGTCCCGCCACCCAGTAGGCCCGACCCAAAAAGTCTTCAAAAGATGATGCAAGCGGCACAGCAACTTCAGATTGGTTGCAAGTCGTTAACCTACCCCCTTACGTATCCGGTACTTGACCGCGAAAAGCCTTCCGGTCGTTCGCATTTCCTGCGGGGTGAGGCCAGGCAACCGGCGTACCGGTGGGGGTTCCCACCTACACCTTGTGGAGTTTGGGTGGTTCAGGCGGGCCGTCTGAACACTTCGCGTTCGAGCCGTGCCAGCCGCTCAGCGACGGTTCCCGACTCACCGTGGTCTTCGGAGTGCAGCCGATCGACGGCCCACACCCGGATAAGGGTCGACAGCGACATTCCCGCTTTGCGGGCAGCCTGGCTCAGGCGCTCATGCTCATCGGCAGCCAAGCGCACCGAGACCACAGTCTGGCGGCCGAGATTCGGCCGGCTCGTCGTGACATGCTCAGGCACCGAGCCTCCCGAGTATGCCTCCGCGCGCGCGCCTTCGTCGGCGAGTAGATCGTCAATCCTGCTCATTCTTACCGCTCCTCACTGTAGAGGCCCTGATCTTGTTGATTCGCGATCCAGGCGTTGCTACCCCACCAGTCGCCGTCCGGGCGCTCATCGGGATCAGCATCGGCGGACACCAAAATCACGGTCAGCACCGCCCGCGCCGACGGTGAATAGCCGATCACCCGAACCGACAGGCCCGACTGACTGGCCGGGTCTGGCACCTGCCACACAGCGTGACGGTCGTTGGCCGCTTCATCCGCCCAGTCCGCAGAGATGCCGTGCCGCTCCCCGACGTAGTCGGCCCGCTTGCCCCAGTCAACCCGCACACACCTACAATATACTACGAATCACTACGCAATCTGGTTTGCGCCTTCGCCAAATTGGTTCATTACCAACACAGCGCCATGAGGTACCTCAGGTTTCTAAAACAACACCCCATACCCTCGTTGATGCTTTAACCAGCAGTTTTGCCGAGCACCCACGACCGAACCAGCACAGGCACCGGAGGTTTGTCGCAAGTCCTTAAACTACCCCCACGCCGTCCGGGATGAACCCGGTGCCCGGTGGTGTGGTGACTAGACGGTATGGAGGCGACTTGAGGCCGAAGGCCTCGGGCTGCAATCGGACGTG
>CAXYUC010000103.1:0-15449 GCA_964292075.1 uncultured Mycolicibacter sp. | reverse complement strand
AACGCGGCCGGGACTGACACGGCCGGCAACGGTGGCACCGGTGGTGCCGGTGGCACCGGCGGCAGCGCCGGCGGCAACGGTGGCCAAGGTGGCGGCGGCGGTCCCCCCGCGAGCGGCGCTGCCGGATCGGGCGGCACCGGCGGCACGGGCGGTGCCGGAGGCGACGGGGGCGGCGGCTGGGGCGGCGCCGGGGGCACCGGCGGCCCGACAGCCGCCGGCAACGCGGGCCGCGGCGGCACCGGCGGTACCGGTGGTGCCGGTGACTTGACCGGCGGCCAAGGTGGGATCGGTGGTACCGGCGGTGGCGTGGCCAACGGCGGCACGGGCCACGCCGGCGCAGGCGGCGACGGTGGCGCGGGCGCCAGCGGCGGTGCTAATGGCGTCGGCGCGGTCGGCGGCCAAGGGGGCAGCGGTGGCACCGGCGCGGCGGCCAACGGCCAGACCGCGGGTCACGGCGGCGGTGGCGGTGGCGGCGGTGGCGCAGCCGAGATGGTCCAGCTCAACGGCGGCACCGTGACCGACAGCACCGCCGTCGGTGGCAAGGGTGGCGACGGCGGCGCCGGCAGTTTGACCGGTGCCGGCGGTAACGGCGGCGATGGTGGTCCCGCCACCATCACCGCAAACGGGTACGGCATCAACAACGCCCACGTCACCGGAGGCAACGGCGGCAACGGTCAGGCCAACGGTGCGGACGGCGCCAACGGTACCAACCACCAGATCCCTTAGGGCGTAACAATTTCGGGCAGCTAAGACAACCGCGGCCCGGTCGAAAGGCCGGGCCGCGGTGGCCTTTTCGCCGCCAACCGGCCCAGAGGCAACTGGCAAAAGAATTCGTCTCACCGCCCGATTTCACGTTCCGAAACCGCGTGCACTGCAATACAATCAGTCGTTATGTGGACGACGTCGAATGGATATTCCCGGGCACCCGCAGGTGTCGCGGCCGCTGGGGTGATCGCGATGGCGGCCGGCGGCGTCACCGCCGTCCCCGCCGCGGCGCAGCCCGGCATCGTCCCGCCGGCATCGGCCATGGCCCCGGTGGAGCTGACCGCGCTGACAAGTGACTCCAGCCTGATGGACATCATCGGCGAGTTGACCGGTCTGTCGACCATCATGGCGTTCCTCGACGACCCGAACAGCCCGCTGTTTCCCTTCGCCGTCGGCGCCGAGGCACTCGGCGAGATCTTCGTGATCATGCCGCTGGTGCTGGTGATCGGCGCGCCGCTGATGCTGATCACCGAAGGACCGTCGGGCCTTGCGGACTTCTTCAACGACCTGTCCTCGATCACTGACGGGGTCAACACCCTGTTTGACGGGATCAAGGACTGGTACGCGACGCATAACCCGTTTACCGGCGCCCTGCTCGACGCAGGATCGAGTGCGGCCGTCGACCTGTCCGGATGGGAGCACGCGTTCACCGCGGGCAGTTGGGATGACGTATTCACCGCGGGCGGATTCGACGCCATGCTCACCGATTTCGGCTTGGGCGACCTGATCGCCTGACCTGCCCGGCTGCTACACCCAGTACGGCACTCGCGCCCGGTACTGGCGCATCACCACCGCCGCGACCGCCCAGCCGACCGCGGTCAGCACCAGCACCACCGCCCAGTGCCGCAGCTCCTGGTGCGCGCCCAGCAGCGGCGCCCGAACGATATCGAGGTAGTGCATCAGCGGGTTGAGTTCGACGACGTTCATCCAGCGTGACGCCCCCTGAGCACGCAGGGTGTCGTAGTTCCAGATGATCGGCGTCATCAGAAACAGCAGTTGCACCACCGAGAACAACAGCGGGGCGATGTCGCGGTAGCGGGTGGCCAGAATCCCGAAGCACAGCGACACCCACACGCAGTTCAGCGCGATCAGGAGCAATGCCGGGATCACCGAAAGATCCGCCCACGACCAGGGTTTCGGGAAGATCAACGCGATCGGCAGATAGATCACGATGTTGTGCGCGAACAGGATCATCTGGCGCCACACCAACCGGTAGACATGCACACTCAACGGCGTCGGCAGCTGCTTGATCAGCCCCTCATTGGCGACGAACACGTCGGCGCCCTCCAAGATGGCGGCGTTGAGCAGGTTCCACACGATCAGCCCCAGCGTCACGTACGGCAGGTGCACCGCCAGGTTGAGGTGGAACAGCTTGGAATACAACCCGCCCATCGCCACCGCCGTGGTGGCGGTGCCGATGGTGATCCAGAACGGGCCCAGCACACTGCGCCGATAGCGCTGCTTGATGTCCTGCCAGCCCAGGTGCAGCCACAACTCGCGGCGGCGGAACCCGTCCACCAGATCGGCCCGCGCTCGCGCAAACGTCTTGGATTGCGCGGCAACGTCGTCGAAGCTCACTGCTGCCCCTCCGGATTGACGAACTGTTCTCGGCGTCCCTGCCGGCGAAGCCGGGCCCACTGCATCAGGCCGGCCGGGTCGCGGCGCGACACCAGGAAGAACCAGCCGAACCGCAGCCACTCCTGGATCAGCAACCGGCGCATTCCGGGCTGAGCCATCAGATAGCCGCGGTTGCGGTAGGTATAGAAACGTTTGACGGCGCTGTCCGGATACTGGGCGTGCATCCGTCCACCCAGGATCGGCTTGAACTCCGCCGAACCGCACGGGTGCAGGTAGGCCGCGTTCAGACACGTCCCGAACGCCAATCCGGACCGCGCCAGCCGGCGGTGTACCTCCACCTCGTCGCCGCGCATGAACAACCGCAGGTCCGGCACACCGACCGCGTCCACGGCATCCGCGGTGAACAGCGCCCCGTTGAACAACGACGCGATCCCGGGCAGCAGATCCTCATCTGATGCGCCAGTGCGCAATTCGCCGACCTCGCGTCGCCACACCAGGCCCCGCCGTAGCGGGAAGGCCAGCCGGGACGGGTCGTCGATGTTGCACACCATCGGGGACACCTCGGCCAGGTGATGCTTGGCCGCGCAGTCCAGCAGCGCCGACAGCACGCCGGCGTCGGCAGGACGGCCGTCGTCGTCGGCCAGCCACAACCAGTCCGCACCGGCGGCCAGGGCGTGCAGCATGCCCAGCGCGAAACCGCCTGCGCCACCCAGGTTCCGCCGCGACCCGAGGTAGGTGGACGGCACCGGTTGGCCGGCCACCAGCTCGGCCACTGCGGCGTCGTTATCGTTGTCGACGACGATCACGTGGTCGGGTGCCCGGGTCTGGGTGGTCAGGGCCGTCAGCGACTCGGCCAGCTGCTGTGGCCGCCGGTGGGTGACGACGACGGCGTAGACGGTTTCGTTCACGCCTGGTCCCTGGCCTGCGTCTCGGCAAGCACCTCGCGCACGTGCCGGGCCGCATCCGGGCCTTCGTAGGCGCCGACCACTTCCTCGATCCCGCCGGTCATCCTGATGGTGCCGTGGTCGATCCACATCGCGGTCTTGCACAGTCGGGCCAAGAATTCGTTGGAATGGCTGGCGAACACCAAGATTCCGGACCGCTCCACCAGCTTCTGCAGCCGGGTCTGGGCCTTCTTCAAGAACTCGGCGTCCACCGCGCCGATGCCCTCGTCGAGCAGCAGGATCTCCGGGTCGATGCTGGTGACCACGCCCATCGCCAACCGCACCCGCATGCCGGTGGAGTAGGTGCGTAGCGGCATCGCCAGATAGTCGCCCAGCTCGGTGAATTCGGCGATCTCGTCGACCTTGGCGGCCATCTGCTTGCGGGTCTGGCCGAGGAACAGTCCGCGGATGATGATGTTCTCGAAGCCGGAGATCTCCGGGTCCATGCCCACGCCCAGATCGAACACCGGCGCCACCCGCCCGACTACCGATGCCGAGCCGCGCGTCGGCTCGTAGATCCCCGAAAGCAGCCGCAGCAGTGTGGATTTGCCCGCACCGTTGTGCCCGACCAGGCCCACCCGATCGCCCAGCGACAGTGACATGGTGATGTCGCGCAGCGCCTCGACCACCACCACATTGGAGTTGTTGCGTCCGATCGCCCCGCCGGCCTTGCCGAGGAACGCCTTCTTCAGCGACCGTGACTTGGCGTCGAAGATGGGGAACTCGACCCAGGCGTCGCGGGTGTCGATACGAGGATCGTTGGCAGACAAGGCAATTCCGCTCGCAGGCTTACAGATACTGACCGGAGCCGGTATGGCCCTGGGCGTGCCCGCCGCCACCGGCGCCGGGGGGCAGGGCGCCGTGACGCATCTGCTCCAGCTGCGCACGGGCGGCCATCTGCTGGGCGAACAGCGCGGTCTGGATGCCGTGGAACAGGCCTTCCAGCCAGCCCACCAGCTGGGCTTGGGCGATTCGCAGCTCGGCGTCCGACGGGGTGGTGTCCTCGCGCAGCGGCAGCGTCAGCCGGTCCAGCTCCTCGCGCAGCTCCGGGGCCAGGCCGTCCTCGAGCTCGCGAATGCTGGCGGAGTGGATCTCGCGCAGTCGAAGCCGGCTCGCGTCATCCAGGGGAGCCGAGCGGACTTCTTCGAGCAGCTGCTTGATCATGGTGCCGATTCGCATCACCTTGGCGGGCTGCTCGATCAGGTCGGTCAGTGACGCCTCGTCATCATCGGCGGTGTCAGTGGAGCTGGTGAGCCCGGCCGTCAGAAGCCGCGGGTCGGCGCCGCTGATGATCTCGACACCATCTGCGCTGTCCATGTCGTCTGCGCTGCTGCCGCTGCTGGTCACCGCGCTTTGTCTCCTTGCCATTCGTAGATGCTGGCCCCGCCATTGTCGTAGATCTTGGCCCACGACCGCGATTTCTCCAGTGACATTAGTCCGTCGGGCAGCGTGAACCCCCGGACCGTCGGGCTGCTGATCAGCACGTAGCGGATATTGAGGTCGTGCACGGCTTCCGCTACCCGCGGATCGGTGTCGGCGTCGTCGGCGTAGGCCCAGAAGATGAATCGCTGCGGGCCGGGGCCCTGCTGCTGGGGATAGTCGTAGTGCGTCCACAGCGGGTGCAGGTCGGCGACCGCGTACATCCAGGCACTGCCGTCGACGTTCGCGTTGCCGATCACGGTGTCGCGGGCCCCGGGCAGGTCGGCCAGGTATGCGTACGCCTGCAGGTCGCGGGAATCGACCATCACCGAGTCGTACTTGTCGCCGAACAAGAAGGCGTGGCGCGGCAGGTAATGCCAGGCCAGCCCCACCGTCGCGGCCACCAACAGCAGCCCGGTCGCCGCCGGACGGACCCGCGCGCCCATCGGCTTGGTCACCAGCGCCACCAGCGCCGCCAGGCCCACGCCGGCCGTCGGGACCAACAGCAGCGTCATCGCCGCCATGATTCGGCGCGGGTCGCTGTAGAACAGGTCGGTGAAGGTGCCTACCACCTTGCCCACCGGGCCGCCGAGCGGAGCCGAGGACTGCACCACTCCCACCACCAGCACCGCCCACAGCGCCAACGGCCACCACACCTTGCGGACCACCAGCACCGCTGCCCCCGCCGCGGTCAGTGCCACCAGGGCGTATTGGATCGGAAAGTCGTTGAGGTGGCGGGTGTACATCAGCAGCGCGTCGCGCAGACCCGACTTGCGGCCCTCGTGGGTCAGGAACGCGTGCCCGGCGATGATCTCGGCCTGCTTGCGCACGCTCAGCAGTTGCGGCAACAGCAGCAGGCCGGTCGGAATCAGGACCCCGGCCAGCGCGAGGGTGTCACGCCGCTTCCCGCGCAGTGGATTCCACAGCGCTCCGTCTTTGGGGCACAGCCACCAGGCCGCCACCAGCAAAACCGTGACCACGCCCCCGGTCAGGTGTACCGAGAACACGCCCAGCAGCGCCAGCACCGCCACGCCGATACGGTCCCGCAGGGTGCGCACCGCGGTGATCAGCGCGAACGCCGGCGCCACCAGTCCGTAGGCCACCAGATTGGGCATGGCGGCGGTGCCGAACTCGACGTAGGGCAGCGCGGTGAACGACGCCGAGAGGGCGGCGGCGGCGCCCGCTGACACTGCGGTCACGGCGGTGCTCGTCACTCGCTGCAGCAGATTCCAGGTGAGCAGGGCCGCGCTGACCGGGAACAGCCACATCGATGCGGCCAGGCTGGCCAGGGTGTAGCCGGTGGTGGGTGCGGCGCCGGTCAGTTGGCACAGCACCGCGGTCAGCGCGTGAAATGCCGAGGGGTAATACAGCGCGGCGTGGGTTTCGACGTTGCGCAGCTCGCCCATGTGGGTCGGTGAGGCCTGGCCGGTGTCGAGGATGAAGCGGACGGTGTTGGCGTGCCATACCGCGTCCCAGGTGCTGGGAATGCTTTGCCAATTTCCGATCCCCCGGGCCGCGGCCCAGCCGATCAGCAATACGCCCAGCAGTGTTCCGGCGGCCACGGTCAGTATCGGCCATAGCGCCGGTGAGGGAGCCGCCACATGGATGCCGGGGCGGCGCTCCAGCAAAGACCGCATTCCCTTCGCCAGGCCGGCCGTCAACGCGCCGATCGCCACCAGGGTGACCGCTGCAGTGATTGCGTTCCAAGGGATTCCGAGCGCGCCGAACGGGACGATGGCCAGGCCTACGACTCCGTAGGTCAGCGCCGGGCCTACCGCCACGGCTAATGGCCAGTTCAGTCCGGCGCCGGCGGCCACAAGCGCGCCCGGAACCACCAGCAGCAAAAGCGCTGTGACCAGTCCGAAGACCATTCCGAAGCCGAGAAGCACTGCACTAGTATGTCTGCCAAGGTGACCTGGCTCCGTATTGCGGGGGAGCTATCTCGTGAAACGAGACGTTCACCGATCGATCTTGAGAAGTTTTGAGGTGGCTGGCATGGCCTATGACGTCGCTCGCGTGCGTGGATTGCACCCGACGCTCGGTGACGGATGGGTTCATTTCGATTCACCGTCGGGCATGTTGATTCCGGACTCGGTGGCCACGACCGTGTCGACTGCGTTCCGGGGATCGTTGGCGAAGGCGAGCGGCCCGCACCCGGCGGCCCGGCGCAGTGCCGCGGTGCTGGATGCGGCCCGCCAGGCGGTGGCCGATCTGGTGGGCGCCGATCCGTCCGCTGTGGTGCTCGGTCCTGATCGCGCCGTGCTGTTGAGTGCCCTGGCCGATGCCGCCTCGTCGCGGGTGAGCTTGGGTTACGAGACGGTGGTGACCCGCCTCGACGACGAGGCCAACATCGCGCCCTGGGTGCGGGCCGCCAACCGCTACGGCGCCAAGCTCAAATGGGCCGAGGTCGACATCGAGACCGGAGAGCTGCCCAGCTGGCAGTGGGAGAACCTGATCACCCAGTCCACCCGGCTGGTGGCACTCACCTCGGGGTCGGGGGTGCTGGGCACCGTCACCGACCTTCGGCCGGTGACCAAGCTGGTCCACGATGTGGGCGGCGTGGCCGTCGTCGACCACTCGGCCACCGCGCCGTACCAACTGCTCGACATCAACGATGTCGAGGCGGACGTGGTGGCCGTCAACGCGGCCTCCTGGGGCGGGCCGCCGGTGGGCGCGCTGGTCTTTCGCGATCCGGCGCTGATCGACACGTTCGGGTCGGTGTCGCTGGACCCGCACGCCGTGGGCCCGGCCCGATTGGAAGTCGGCCTGCACCAGTTCGGTCTGCTGGCTGGGCTGGTGGCCAGCGTCGAGTATCTAGCGTCGCTGGACGAGTCGGCCCGGGGCAGTCGGCGCGAGCGGCTGGTGGTATCGATGCAGTCGGCCTCGGCGTACCTCAACCGGCTCTTCGAGTACCTGCTGAGCTCGCTGCGGTCGCTGCCGCTGGTGATGCTGATCGGCCAGCCCGAGGCGCGCATCCCGGTGGTCAGCTTCGCAATACAGAAGGTGCCGGCCGAGCGCGTGGTGCAGCGGTTGGCCGACAACGGTGTGCTGGCGATCGCCAATGCCGGATCCCGGGTGCTGGATGCGATCGGGGTCAACGACATCGGGGGAGCGGTCACCATCGGGTTGGGCCACTACTCGACAATGGCCGAGGTCGACCAGCTGGTTCGGGCGCTGGCGTCGCTGGGGTAGACCCCTGCCCCGCCCCCCTTCGAGCGACCACCCGCGCTAGGTCGCCGACTGTGCGGTTTCGCACGCGAAACGTCCGAATATGCCGATCAAACCGCACACTCGACGCCGGCGGTTGCTTCGCCCGGCTCCGCCGCGCTTGCGATCCCGCTACGCTGTGGGCCGTTACCGCGAAGCACCCCTGAAGGTTGATCAGAAGATGGCTGAACCGACGACTTCCCTGGCCCCTTTGGAGCTGGACACCCTCATTGACCTGATGCAGCAGCAGGCTGCGCGTCGTGGTGACACGCCCGCGTTCATCTACTGCCCCGAAGGCGATATCGAAGAGGACCGGATCACCTACCGGGAACTGGACCGGCGTGCCCGTTCGATCGCCACCAGTTTGCAGAACCGCGGCGCCGCCGGTGAGCGCGTATTGGTGCTCTGCCGCCCCGGGGTGGACAGCATCGTCGGACTGTTCGGCTGTTTTTACGCCGGCGCCGTCGCGGTCCCGGTCGACGAGCACTGGCCGATCCGCCGGGTTGAGACCGTCGTGCCCGAAGCGGATGCGCGCTTCGCGCTGGCGACGGTCAAGACGCAGGACAAGATGAAGTCCGCCGTGGATGGCCTCAGCGCCGGACCGAAGTTGAGCTGGCTGGCCATGGACGAGGTCGAAGACGACGGTTCAGCGTGGGAGCGGCAGAACGTGGGCGGGGACAACCTCGCCATGATCCAGTACACGTCAGGTTCCACCGGGGTGCCGAAGGGTTGCGTGCTGACCCACCGGAACTACCTGAGCAACCTCGAGATCATGCGGTGGGCCCTGAACCCAGCCGACGACGCGCCAGTGATGAACAGCCCGGTCAGCGGGGTGTCCTGGCTGCCGCAGTACCACGACATGGGCTTCGTCGGGGGCATCCTCGGCACCATCTACGGCGGCCGCACCACCGTGCTGATGTCGCCGAGTGCCTTCCTGATGCGCCCGATCCGTTGGATGCAGGCGATATCGCGCTACCAGGCGACGATCACCGCCGCACCCAACTTCGCCTACGAGGCCTGCGTCAAACGCAGCACCGCGCAGCAGCGCGCCGCCCTCGATCTGTCGAACCTGTCGATCGCCGTGATCGGGGCCGGCCCGATCAACCCTGAGACCCTACAGTCCTTCACCGAGGCGTTCGCGCCGGCCGGTTTCCGGCCCGAGGCCTTTATTCCCGCCTACGGGCTGGCCGAGGCAACCCTGGGCGTGACCGGCATGTCCGAGTCTGCGCTGCCGGTGATCCGGCACTACGACCGGAGCGCGCTCAGTGAGGAACGGGTCGTTGAGGTGAAAGCCGACGTCGCTGGGGCGGTATCCCTGGTGGGTTGCGGTGCCAAGGCGGAGCCGCAGGAAGTGCTGATCGTCGATCCCGAGACGCGGCTACTTCGCGCCCCTGAGGAGGTCGGCGAGATCTGGGTGTCCGGGCCGAGCGTCGGCGTGGGCTACTGGGGACGTCCCGAAGAGACCGAGCACGCCTTCCAGGCGCACGTGGCCGACACCGGTGAGGGCCCCTATCTACGCAGCGGCGACCTGGGGTTCTTCCGGGATGGTGAACTGTTCGTCACCGGCCGGTGTAAGGACTTGATGTCGATCGGTGGCTACAGCCACTACCCCAATGACATCGAGCTGACCGTGCAGGCCTGCCACCCGGCACTGATGCCCAGCCGCGGTGCGGTGTTCCAGTTGGAGACCCAGCGCAACGTCCCGGAATACCTGGTGGTGGTGCAAGAGGTACACCACCATGAGGCGGCCGGGGGCGATCTGAACGACCTGATCGAATCGATTCGGGCGGCGATCCGCACCCACCATGGCATCGACGCGCAGGCCGTCATGCTGCTCAAGCCGATGCGGATACCGACCACCACCAGCGGCAAGATCCAGCGCCGCGCCTGCCGCGACCAGTACGTCGCCGGGGAATTGGTGCCGATGGCGCAGTGGGCCGAGCCGCAGCCGCAGCGCGATGCTCCAGCCGCCAAAAATGCCCTGATCACCGGCCTGGCGCAGCTGGCTGCGACCGGCTTGGCGCAGCGGCTGCGAGGAACGAAAGGCCCGCAGGGCTAAAGAGCCAGTACTACCGAGACCTCTTATTGAGAGCGCCGCTGCTGCATCGCAGCCTTGAACGCGTTGCCGAGCATGGGCTCCACCAGCAGCACATCGTGAGGCGAAACACCGTGCGTGGCCACCGCGCGCGCTCGTCAAGCTCGCGGTAGGTGATCCGGGCCGCCATCCGGGGAGAAGCTGAACGCGATCTTGTCGCCGTAACGGTCGGCCTGCTGCGCCAGCCTGGCCATCAGGTCGGTTGCGCCCATTGTGTTGACCACCTTAGCGACGGGGCAGGCCGTGGAATCGACATTAACAAAACCTAAGAGTTGGGTGCGGGCCGCATAGTGCACGCCCTGCGAAATGCGGATACGTCCTTCCTGCCCGATGGACATCTATCGCGTCACGTGCGATTTGACAGGGTTTTTACGGGGTTTTTCCTTACAAAAATTCTCGTTAGACAAAGCGGAAAACTCATGTAAGTTTAAGCAACATTCGTAGTCAGTGTCCGTAGGAGAGCATGATGCAGCTGGCACTTCGCCCGTACGTCACCCCCGGCGTCGCGATCGCGGGTGCCGCGCTGATCGCGGTCAATGCGGCGGTACCCACCGCCGTGCTGCGGCCCCATACCGAGACCCGTCCGCAACTTCACAGCGTCGAGCACCATGCCGTGCAGCTCACTTCCACGCCCGACTTCTTCGGGCCGTGGGCGGATCTGGTCAATAACACCGCAACGAACCTGGCGGCGATGGGCCATGACAACGGCTGGGGCAACCTGCTTATGCAGATCTTCAGCGACCCTAGCTCGCTGTCGCGGTTGCCGGAGGTCATCGACTTCCTGACCAGCGTCATGCCGTCGGTCAGCGGCGAAGACCCGATCATGGTCCTGCTCTCGCCGATCCTGACCATCGGCATGGGGATCCTCGGCCCGTTGGTCACGGTCAACAACGCGTGGTACGACATCATGGAGCAGATCTTCCGCCCCAACGACTTCCTTGACCCGTTCGCAGCGATCTTCACCGCGGTGCCCCGGTTGCTGGACGCCTTGCTCAACGGCACGGACACCCTGGAGATCGCCGGCATCCACATTCCGCTCTTCAACGGCATCCTGGTTCCCGACCAGAACCTGGTGATCGACCTGACTGCGGACGACGTGGTAAACGGGCTGAAGATCGGTGACCAGACCGTCGCCCACCTGCTGGACCAGACCGGATTCGGGGCCCTGCAGGTCGCGAACATGCTGACCGGCCTGCTGGACAGCGTGGGGCTGGGCAACCAGACTCCCGTTGACCTGATCGACACCCTCGGGCTCGGTGACCTGCAGGTCGCCAGCGTGTTGTCAACCGTGCTCGACGCGGTGGGAATCGGCAACCCCACGATCGCCGACATCATGGACCAGATCGGCATCGGCAACGTGCAGGTCGCCGACATCGCGATCGACATCACCCACGCGCTGGGCTTCGACAACCCGACCATCACCGGTATCGCCGACGACATCGGCCTGGGTCAGCTCAAGATCGCCGACCTGGGCATGGACGTGCTCAACGCGCTGGGCATCGGGGACCCGACGGTCAGCGGCCTGCTTGGCCAGATCGGTGCTGACGACCTGACGCTCAACGGAATTCTGCAGACCGTGGTGGACGCGTTGGGTCTCGGCGGGGCGACTCCGGTCTCCCTGCTCAACGACCTCGGCGGCGGCGACCTGACCACTCATGAGGTGATCACATCAGTGCTGACCGGACTGGGCCTGGGCAACCAGACCTTGACGGACCTGATGGGCGAGGCCGGCCTCCTCAACGCCAACATGGGGACCGTTTTTGTCAGCGTCCTCGGCGATGCGGGCAACACGACCATTCTCGACGTCGTCAACGACCTCGGTCTCGGCACCGTAACGGTCAAACAATTCACCGATCTGTTGGGCATCACCAACCTGTCGCTGGGCACCGTGTTCGGAAACCTGCAGAACATGGGGGTCATCGGGAACCTCACCATCAATGACTTCATCGCCGCCACGGGCGGCACCCCGCTGGACAAGGGCGGTGACACGACCCTGGTCTCCGCCCTGGGCGGTCAGACAATCGGCTCGATCCTGGATCAGCAAGGCATGCTCAACTCGCCGATCAGCGCGTTGCTCGGTGACATGGGCAATCAGACGCTGGCCGAGGTGATCTCGGCCAACTTCGCCCTGACGCTGGGCGACCTGCTCAACTCGTCCGGTTTCGCGAATATGACCCTGACTGAGCTGGTGTTGGCGAACATGCCCGACCAGCCGCTGTCGGAGCTGCTCGGTGTTACGGGCAACACCCCGCTGGCTGACCTGATCAACCAGCTGGTGCCGGCCGACCAGACCATCGTCGACTTGCTCAACACGGCGGGCATCGGCGACCTGCACCTCAGTGATCTGCTCACCCAGACCTTCGGCGACCAGACCGTGGCCAACGCGCTCGACGACGGCGGGGTGGGCAGCATGCACCTCGACGACATCATCAGGCAGGCGCTGGGCCCGCAGAGCGTCAACGACATGCTCAACCAGTTCGGCATCGGCGGTCAGTCACTCAGTGATCTATTCGACCAGTTCTTCGGAACTGCGACCATCCACGACGAACTCATCAATCTGGGCTTGGGCAACCAGAGCCTGAACGAGCTGGTCGACTCGCTGTTCGGGACCGCAACCGTGAGTTCGCTGCTCGGCGACTTCGGCACACAGACCGTCAACGAGTTGCTGACCTCACTGGGTCTGAGCGATCTGACCGTGATCAACGCCCAGATCGAAGAGTTCATGGGCTCACTGGCCTACTGGCTCGACGGCCTGCCGAACCAGATCGCGGCGGTGCTCGGTGGCTAAGCGACAGGGAAACGTAGGAACTTCCGTCCGGGAGGGCATCATGCAGCACACACTTCGTCCGTACGTCACCACCGGCCTGGCGGTTGTCGGCGTGGGGCTCGTCGCGGTTCCCCCGGTCGCGTCGCAGCTGCCGCACTTGCAGCACCAGATCGCGGTCGCCGAGCAGCGCGCCGTCGCGCTGACGGGTGGCTTCTTCTCGCCCTACACCGACCTCTTCGAACACACTGCGGCCAACCTGCAGGCGCTGAACCAGAACTCGGTCGACGTGTGGGGCCTGCTGGAGTACATCGTCACGCACCCGCAGCAGGCGCTGGCCGGCATCCCGGATGTCATCAACATCTTCACCAACGCGATGCCCGGCATCGGGATGCAGTTCCTGCCGTTCCCGGCCGACCTCAGCATCCAGTTGCCGGTGTGGATGAACTCGCTGCTTGGCGGCATTGGCCCGTGGGTGACGCTCTTCGACGCGATGGGCGATGTCATCCGTCACATCTTCAACTTCAGTGACCCGATGGGGGCGCTCTCCGCGCTGATCGGCGCGCCGGCGACCCTCCTCGACGCCTTCCTCAACGGCACCACTAGCTTCAGCATCGGCGACATCAACATCCCGCTGTTCAACGGTTTCCTGACCCCCGGGCAACCCATCGATGCCAACTTCACCGTCGGCAGCATTGTTGACCAGTCCGGTTTCGGGGACATGACCATCACCGGCCTGCTCAGCCAGGCTGGCATCGGCGACGTCCCGCTGGACACGCTGATCATCAATCTGCTCGACCAGACCGGCTACGGCCACATGACGCCGGTGGACCTGCTGAATGAGTTCGGAATCGGCACGCAGTCACTGTCCGAACTGCTGATCGGCGTGTTCAACGAGGCGGGTATCGGCAACCCCTCGATCGCCCAACTGTTGACCGACCTCGGCGGCCTCAGCCCGGACGACTCGATCGCGAGCCTGCTGATCGCCCTGCTCAACTCCCCGGAAGTCGGCATCGGCAACCCCACTCTGTCGGAGTTCATCCTGAGCCTCGTCGGTGGCGATGACCAGACCGTCGGCGGGCTGATTAAGGACCTGCTCGGTGCGCAAGGCACCGAATCCCTCTCCAGCCTGGTCGACCCGAGCTGGACCGTGGGCGGTCTCATCACCGATACGCTGGGCAACCCCTCGCTGACCGACCTTTTCGCGCAACTCGGCCTCGGCGATGTCACCCTCGGTACCGGACTTACCACCCTTCTCGGCGATTTCGGCAACGAGTCACTTCTCGACCTGCTCAACAACGGCTTCCTTGGACCGGACATCACCGGCAACACCGGGATTTTTGACCTACTGGGCTCGATGTTCCCGCCAGGCACCACCTTCGCCGACTTCATGGGCGACTTTGGGAACCAGACGTTGGGCGAATTGCTGTCTGCAGCGGCGGTCGGGGAGAACACCCTCGGCATCGATCCGACCACGCCAATGACCGACATCAAGTTCACTGAACTGATGACGATCGCCGGAATCGGCGATACCCCGCTGGCCACGCTCTCCCCGGAAAACGCCAGCCTGATCAACAAGATCGGCAACCCGACACTGAACGCTCTGTTGGGGACCAACACGGTCGGCCAGACCCTGACCAATCTGCATCTCTACGACGCCACGGTCAGCCAGCTCCTGCAGGCGACGGGCCTGTCCAACTTCGAGCTGGAGACCCTGTTCAACGGATTGGCCAGCCTGAGCGGCAACGTCACCCTGGAGGGGTTCCTCACCGACCTCGGCTTCAACCCGAGCCTGAACGAACTCCTGACCAGCGCACTCGACGGGCTGGGGCTGGGGAACACATCGGTGCTCTCCCTCATGGAGGACTGGGGTATGGGCAGTGTCGGCCTGCAGAACCTGATCGATGCGCTCGGCCTGGACAACCTCAACATCCAATCGATGTTCAACGCTCTCGGTTTCAACAACATCGACCTGGACACGTTCATCGACCGACTCGGGTTGAGCGGCATCTCGATTGCCGGCCTGTTCAGCGGCCTGGGCTTTGACACCAGGCACCTCGACGACGTCATCGAAAGCCTGCTGGGTGGGGTGTCGATCGGCAGCATGCTCAACGGGTTGGGCCTCGACGAGGTACACCTCGACAGCTTCATCACCGACGTGATGACCAGCATTCTGGGTGACCCGACGTTGGGCACCTTCCTCGGCTGGCTAGGCCTGGACACCAACGATCTGGACACCATTGTCGCCAACCTCGGCCTCGGCGGCGTGACGATCAACTCGCTGCTCACCGACCTCGGTTTGGGCGGCCTCGATATCAACGGTCTGATCGACGGCCTGGGCATTTCCGACCTGGGATTGCTCGGCATTAACGGCGACTTCTTCGGAGTGGCAGCCGAGTGGCTCAACGACATTCCGAATCAGATCGCCGCGGCGTTGGGCTTCACCGGCTGAATCTGCTGAGCGGGCCAGCTGCATACCAGACCTAAATGACAGACAGAACCAGCACAACTGTGGGCCACACAGATAGGAAATCCCAAATGGCTGTAGGGCGTAACACTTCGGACAATGGTCGGCAGGGTCGGCTGGGTCGGCCTAGCCGTCGACTGCTGGGCGCCGGTAGTGCGGTTGGGGCGTTTTTGGCGTTTGGGTTGGCGCCGTTGGGTGTGGCGCCGGTGG
>CAXYUC010000102.1:0-15557 GCA_964292075.1 uncultured Mycolicibacter sp. | reverse complement strand
CATCGGAGGCCAACCCCCAATCAGCCGACTGTCACCAACCTGACTGCCGAGTACAGCTAGCCGCCGGGTTGATGCGGCGGTCCAGCGTCGGCTCTCCTGCGTCGAGCCTCGCTAACCGCCGGAGCCATACGGCCGGGTGAGGATCTCCAGATAGTGACCGCCGGGATCGCGGAAATACACTCCGCGCCCGCCGTGGTTGTGGTTGATCTCGCCCGGGCGCTCACCCCGCGGGTCTGCCCAGTGCTCCAGTCCGCGTTCGGCGATCTTGGCGTAGATCGCATCAAAGTCGGACTCGGAGACCAGAAACGCGTAGTGCTGCGGCCGAATCGGTTCGTCGGCGGGCACGTCGGCGTAATCGAGGCTGGCCTGATGGTCGAGTGCGACGACCGCGAAGTGACCCAACGGTTGCGGCGCCGGCAGGCCGAACAGCTCGGCCAGAAACGCCGCCGATGCCTGTTTGTCGTGCGCGGCCACGATGGTGTGGTTGAAGGAAATGCCCATTGCTCAAGTGTCGGCCGCATGCGCCGCCCGTGCCACAATCGCGGTCATGCAGGTGGGAATGACCATGCCGGTGATGGAACCGGACCTGGACGCAACGCTGCTGCGGGACTGGGCGCGCACGATTGACGATGGGCCGTTCGCGTCGTTGTGTTGGGGCGAGCGGATCGCCTTCACCAACCCCGACAGCCTGACCCTGCTGGGTGCGCTGTCGGCGTGGACCGAGCGGGTGCGGCTGGTGACCACGGTCATCGTCCCGCAGCTGCACGACCCCGTCATGCTCGCCAAAGCGCTGGCGACCGCCGACCTGCTCAGCGGCGGCCGGCTTACCGTCGGGCTTGGTATAGGCGGCCGGGACGAGGACTACCGCGCGGTCGGCGCCGATCCGGCGAGGCAGAAGATGGGCGAGCTGGCCGCCGCGCTGGCGATCATGCGGCGCGTCTGGGCGGGGGAGAAGCTCACCGAGTCGGTGCTGCCGGTCGGACCGGCGCCCACCCAACCCGGCGGGCCACCGCTGCTGGTCGGGACCATCGGCCCCAAGACGTTGCGCAGCGCGGCGACCTGGGCCGAAGGACTGGCCGGCATCACCATGGACCTCGATGTCGCCAAACAGAACGAGCTGTTCGACGTCGCCCGCGACGCCTGGCGGCAGGCGGGCCGGGCTAAGCCGCATCTGGCGACGTCGTTCTGGTTCGCGTTGGGTGATCGTGAACAAGCCCGCGATCAGGTACGCCGGCACCTGCTGCGCTACATGAACTGGATTCCCGCCGAGTACGTCGAGGCGATGGCCCCGACCACCGGCTGGGCCGGCAGCGAGGACGAGCTGGCCGAGGTGCTGCGGGGGTTTGCGGCCGTGGGCACCGACGAGGTCCATCTGATTCCGACCAGCTCTGACCTGGGACAATTGCGCTGCGTGGCCGATGTGGTCGCCGAGGTCAGCCGGGCCGGCTGAGCGGGCAATCCGCTGGTTTCGACACCGTCACGGAAGCGTCTCTATCGTCCTCCGGCCGCCACACAAGCCCCAAAAATCACTATCGTCACAGTGGTGCGAGGCCCGGGAGCGGGTCCTGGGAAAGGTGTGACATGTCGGCGACACGTCGAATCGTCTCGGCGGCAATGGTGCCGGTCGTCGTCCTGGGGGTGGTTGCCGCCAGCGAGCTCGCTCCGGCGAGCGCGGTTACCTGCAACGCCCCCGAAGCCAACGTCGACCCGCCGCCGGGCTCCCCGATCACTGGAGCCGGCCAGCTGCCCAACGGGCGCCGGCCCCGCGGCACCAACGACTCTGCGCCGTTGCCCAAACTGGGCCCGCTGATCGCCGCGCTGATCAACCCGAACGGCACCATTCGCCAGCAGGCCGCGGTGGTACCGCCGGCCCCGGCTCCGGGTGGTGAAGCCGTGCCGAACGTCGCGCAACCGGTCCAGCCGGTGCCGAATGCCGGCGCAGATCCGGGATTGTCGACCGCCGACGCTGGCGGCGCTATCGCCGGTTCCCAGACGTCGCTGGTGGAGTGGGTGACCGGGCCCAACGGCCCCAACCAAACCCTGCAACGCTTCGGCATCTCCGGCACCGACCTCGGAATCCCCTGGGACAACGGCGATCCCGCCAACCGCCAGGTCCTCTACGCGTTCGGCGACACCTTCGGCTACTGCCGCATCCAAGGCAAGCAGTGGCGGCAGAATGTGCTGTTCCGCAGCAATGACAACAACCTGGCCGACGGGATCACGGTGGGCCCCGGAGCCGTCGGCAACAAGTACTCGGGATCGCCACTGCGGCAAGCGAATTTCTCCAAGCAGATCCTGCCCGCGGTGCAACTGGCACCGCAGCAGGAAGGCATGATTCCCACCGCCGCCATCGGGATCGCCGGCAACCAGTACATGAACTTCATGTCCATCAAACAGTGGGGCCGCGACGGCGACTGGTCCACCAACTACTCGGCGATCGCGGTCTCCAACGACAACGGCGAAACGTGGGGCGTCTATCCCGGGACGGTGCGCTCGACGTCGCCGGAGAACGTCCCGCGGGCGCGCTTCGTCCCCGGCAATGAGAAGTTCCAGATGGGCGCGTACCTGCGCGGCAACGACGGCTACCTGTACTCCTACGGGACCCCGTCCGGCCGCGGCGGCTCGGCATACCTGTCGCGGGTGCCCGAGCGCGCCATTCCCGACCTCACCAAATACCAGTACTGGAATGGGGACAGCGGATCCTGGGTGCCGGCCAACCCGGCGGCGGCCACCCCGGTGATCCCCGGCCCGGTGGGCGAGATGTCGGTGCAGTACAACACCTATCTGCGGCAGTATCTGGCGTTGTACGGCAACGGCGGCAATGACGTGGTGGCCCGCACCGCGCCCACGCCGCAGGGGCCGTGGAGCGCCGAGCAGACGCTGATCCCCACCGGCCAGATACCCGGCGGCATCTACGCGCCCTACCTGCACCCCTGGTCGACGGGCAAGGACGTGTACTTCACGCTGTCGCTGTGGAACGCCTACGACGTGATGCTGATGCACACGGTGCTGGGGTAGCGGCTCACTGCGCGGATCGGTTCCGCCGTCCGGCTCGCTCGGCGAACGCGTCGAGTGCGGCGAGTACCTCAGGAGAACGCCACACCCGGTTGCGGGTGCCGCTGGTTGTCGCGATCAGAATTCCCACCTCGGCCAGCGGATTGAGGTAGCGGTGGGCGTTGGTCGATTCGATACCCAACTCCTGCGCCAGGAGTGCCGCGTTGACGACGGGCCGGCGCGTCAACAGGTCGGCGACCTTCCAGACCGCCGAGTCGGACCGCGCAGCGATTCGAGAGTTCCAGTGCGCCCGGATCGCCCGGAGCTCAGCGATCAGCTCCCGCCCGTTGGCAATGGACAGGACTGCCGCCTGCGCGAAACGTTCGACAATGGGTGCCGCATCGCCCTCGCGGTAGGAGGTGAGCGCCGCGAAGTAGGCACCGGTGTCGGCGAGCAATCCGGCGGAGATCGGCACCGTCACTTGACGGGTCATGCCCTTATTGCGCAACAGGGCTTGCACCAGTGCACGGCCGGTACGTCCGTTCCCGTCGGTAAAAGGGTGAATGGTCTCGAATTGCGCATGGGCCAGCGCGATCTGCGGTAGCGCCGGCATGTCGAAGCGCTGTGCGAACGAGATCAGGTCGGTGATCGCTGCGGGGATCAGCTCGTGGCGCGGGCCGACGAATGTCGCACCGATAGGTGTGGAACCGCCGCCGATCCAGACCGGCTCGGTGCGGAACTCGCCAGGGGTGTGGCGGGATTCCTTGTTCATCAGCGCGCGGTGCATCGCCAGAATGGCGTCGGCATCCACCTTCTCGGACAAGGCGATTGCCGCCTGCATGGCTGCAGTGTTGGCGACGATCATCTCGGCGTTGCGCTTGGCGCTGTGACCGGACAGTTCGGCTTCGGCGATCGCGCGCGAGGACGCCGTCAGGTTCTCGATCTGCGAACTGGCGGCCGATTCGGATCGCAGTAGCACGGCGGCGAACGGTGCGATTTCATTTCCGAGTTCAGCGTCGAAGCGGGTGATCGCATGGCTGGCGGCTTCGGCTTCGGCCATGACCGACGACGGCAGATCCAGGGTCAGCTCGGCGATGCTGGCCGGTTCCGCGGGGTGATAGGTGCCGTACTTCGGCAGCGCGGTACTGGCGTAGCGCACGCCTTGGGGTTCCCAACGCACGTCCTCGTAGGTGACCGGCCGAAGTGAAGTCACCCGTACAGTTTAACTTCACTTAATCATCTAAGTGAAGTTAAAGTGGTCGGTTGACTTCACTTATCGTCAGGCGTCGAGCACCGCGCGCAACGCCGCACCGGTTTCGGCGATCACCCCGGGGGTGAAGCCGGGCATATTGATGATCAATCCACCGATACCGGCATCGAGCACCTTGGTCTTGATCTGCTCGGCGATCGACTCGGGGCTGCCGGCCACCGCCCGCTGAGCAACCTCGGCGGGAATCTGATCGGCGGTGACGTTCGGGCCGGCGAACGCGCTGAGCAGCATGGTGGTTTCCAGAGTGGCCGGGTCGCGGCCGACCTCGTCGCAGCTGCGACGGATCGCGTCCACCTTTGCGGGCAGCTGGTCGAAGCCGGTGATCAGGTTGAGGTGGTCGAAGTGGCGGGCCGCCAGCGGGATCGTCTTCTTCTCGCCGCTGCCGCCGATCAGCAGCGGAATATGGTCGCGGAAGCGGGGTTCGGCCATCGCCTCTTGGGTGCGGTACCACTTGCCTTCGAAGGTCGGCCGTTCGCCCTTGATCATCGGCAGGATGATCTGTAGCGCCTCGTCGAGCCGGTTGAACCGGTCGGTGAAGGTGCCGAATTCGAAACCCAGCTGGTCGTGTTCGAGCTCGAACCACCCGGTGCCGATACCCAGGATCGCGCGGCCGGCGCTGACCACGTCCAGCGTGGTGATGATCTTGGCCAGCAGGGCCGGGTTGCGGTACGTGTTGCCGGTGACCAGCGTGCCCAGCTGCACCCCCTGCGTCGCGGTGGCCAGCGCGCCCAGGGCGGTGTACGCCTCGAGCATCGGCTGATCGGGTGAGCCCAGCATGGGCAGTTGATAGAAGTGGTCCATCACGAAGACCGCGTCGAAACCGGCGGCTTCGGCCTCGCGGGCTTGGGCGATGACGGTGGGGAACAGCTCCGAAACGTCGGTGCCGTACGAGAAGTTGGGGATCTGGAAGCCAAGGCGAATCGTCACTTAGCCGACCTTAGTTCGGGTGGCGTCTCCCGGGGTGTTTTGCGCTGTGCGCGAACTGGGAATCCCGCGACCGACCAGTTAATCGGTCAGCTTGCCGAACCGTTGCTGCGCGGCCTGCCGAGTGGTGCCCAGTGCAACGGCGATGGCCGTCCAGGAGTCTCCGCGCTTTCGGGCTTCACGGACTGCCGTGGTCAGCTCGGCATCTGCGTTCCGGACTGATTCCACCGCTGCGACGATCCGGCGGAAAGCCTTGGCATCCCGTGCCGGGTGGGTGGCCGGACTGAGTTGATCTAGCCCGGTGTTGTCGTGAATCGCAGTCATGGTGCTCACCTCATCTCAGATATTCGTAGTGCGCGGGGTACAGGTCGTCGGCGTGGATGATGCGGTCAGGGTCTTCCGCAGGGACCGCGACGAGCCCGAGCATCGTGCCGTCGCGGGCAGGCCCGATGATCAACAGTCGCTCTTCGCCCAGGTATTCGTACTCCACGAACCGGAGCGCGTTGCGGAAGGCGTGTTCGATGTCCTCCTTGGACTTCCCGTGCTTGTACGCGCTGCGCCGCACCTCCATTGGCTGGACCCGTCCGTCAAGTGTCTTTGCGCCGCATTCGACTGTCAAGGGTCCTTGCGGCAGTGGGGCTGCGGTTCAGGATTCGTGTCACAGGGCGCAGTATCGCAAGCGGCGCCGACAGGCAAGAACATGAAGTTCAGAATGGGTGCCCCCGGCAGGATTCGAACCTGCGGCCTTCTGCTCCGGAGGCAGACGCTCTATCCCCTGAGCTACGGGGGCGCACGTACAAACGGGCGCCGTGTGGGCTTTGACAGACTAGCGCATCAATGCCCGGACTTAAGAACCGGACGGATTCGGGGCCTGACCACGTCAGACCATAGGATGGGGCCTCGTGACCCCCGCCGATCTGGCCGAATTGCTCAAGAACACCGCCGCCGCGGTGCTGGCCGAGCACGACCTGGACACCGCCGCGCTGCCCGCGACGGTGACAGTCGAGCGGCCGCGCAACCCCGAACACGGTGATTACGCCACCAACCTGGCCCTGCAGCTGGGCAAGAAGGTGGGCGCCAACCCCCGTGAGCTGGCCGGCTGGCTGGCCGAGGCGCTGGCGAAAGCCGACGGTATCGCCTCGGCCGACACTGCCGGTCCCGGGTTCGTGAACATCCGCCTGGACGCCTCCGCGCAGGGCGCCATCATCGCCAACATCATCGACGCCGGCACGGGCTACGGCCACGCCGACACCCTCGACGGCCTCAACGTCAACCTGGAGTTCGTCTCCGCCAACCCCACCGGGCCCATCCACATCGGCGGCACCCGCTGGGCCGCGGTCGGCGACGCCCTCGGCCGGCTGCTGAGCACCCAGGGTGCCGCGGTCACCCGCGAGTACTACTTCAACGACCACGGCGCCCAGATCGACCGGTTCGCCAACTCGCTGATCGCCGCCGCCAAGGGCGAGCCGGCCCCCGAGGACGGCTACGCCGGCGCCTACATCACCGACATCGCGGCCCAAATCCAGGCCAAGGCTCCCGACGCCCTGAACAGTCCCGATGCCCAGGAGACGTTCCGCGAGATCGGCGTCGACCTGATGTTCACCCACATCAAGTCCTCGCTGCACGAATTCGGCACCGACTTCGACGTCTTCACCCACGAAGACTCGATGCACACCTCCGGCCGCGTCGAGCAGGCCATCGAGCGGCTGCGCGCCAACGACAACATCTACGAAAAAGACGGCGCCACCTGGCTGCGCACCAGCGCCTACGGCGACGACAAGGACCGGGTCGTCATCAAGAGCGACGGCAAGCCCGCCTACATCGCCGGCGACTTGGCCTACTACCTGGACAAGCGCGAGCGCGGCTTCAACCTGTGCATCTACATGCTCGGCGCCGACCACCACGGCTACATCGCCCGACTCAAGGCCGCCGCGGCCGCCTTCGGTGACGACCCGGCGACCGTCGAAGTGCTGATCGGCCAGATGGTCAACCTGGTCCGCGACGGCCAACCGGTCAAAATGAGCAAGCGCGCCGGCACCGTCATCACCCTCGACGATCTGGTCGAGGCCATCGGCGTGGACGCCGCCCGCTACAGCCTGACCCGCTCCTCGGTGGACACCCCCATCGACATCGACCTGGCGCTGTGGTCCTCGGCGAGCAACGAAAACCCGGTCTACTACGTGCAATACGCGCACGCACGCCTGTCCGCGCTGGCCCGCAACGCCGCCGAACTGGGCCTGGCCCCGGACACCGCCAACCTCGGGCTGCTCAGCCACGACAAAGAGGGCACCCTGATCCGCAGCCTGGGGGAGTTTCCCCGGGTGCTGGAAACCGCTGCCGCACTGCGGGAACCGCATCGGGTCTGCCGTTACCTGGAAGACCTTGCCGGGGACTACCACCGGTTCTACGACAGCTGCCGGGTGCTGCCTCAAGGCGATGAAGAGCCTGGCGACCTGCACGCCACGCGGCTGGCGCTGTGTCAGGCCACCCGCCAGGTGATCGCCAACGGGCTGGGCATCCTCGGCGTGAGCGCACCGGAGCGGATGTGAACGTCCACCCCGCCGGCCCCCGCCACGCCGACGAGCTCCAGCACGACGGTCTGCCGCCGCGGCCCCAGACCCCGCAGCAGCTGCTGCAGTTGGCGCCGAACGTCTGGCCCCGCAACACCGTTCGCGGCGACGACGGCGTGACAAGCATCGCCGGGGTGAAGGTGACCGACCTGGCCGCCGAATTCGGCACCCCGCTGTTCGTCATCGACGAGGACGACTTCCGGGGCCGCTGCCGTGAGATCGCCGCAGCGTTCGGCGGGGGCGACAACGTGCACTACGCCGCCAAAGCCTTCCTGTGCAGCGAGATCGCGCGCTGGATCGACCAGGAGGGCCTGTGCCTAGACGTCGCCACCGGAGGTGAGCTGGCCGTCGCCCTGCACGCCGGCTTCCCGGCGGAGCGGATCACCTTGCACGGCAACAACAAATCGGTTGCCGAACTGCAGACCGCGGTCAACGCCGGCGTCGGCCACATCGTGGTCGACTCGCTGATCGAGATCGACCGTCTCGACGCCATCGCCGCAGCGGCCGGTGTCGTGCAAGACGTGCTGGTGCGCGTGACGGTCGGCGTGGAGGCCCATACCCACGAGTTCATCTCGACCGCCCACGAAGACCAGAAGTTCGGGCTCTCGCTGGCCAGCGGTGCGGCGATGGAGGCCATCCGGCGGGTGTTCGCCGCCGAGCATCTGCGGCTGATCGGCCTGCACAGCCACATCGGCTCGCAGATCTTCGACGTCGCCGGCTTCGAAGTGGCCGCCCACCGCGTCATAGGGCTGCTGCGCGACGTGGTCGCCGAGTTCGGTGTTGACAAGACCGCCCAACTCTCGGTCATCGACCTGGGTGGGGGACTGGGCATCTCGTATCTGCCGCAGGACGACCCGCCGCCGATGGCCGAGCTGGCCGCCAAACTGACCGCGATCGTGCGCGACGAGTCAGCGGCGGTGGGTCTACCCACCCCGCAGCTGGTCGTCGAACCCGGTCGGGCCATCGCCGGGCCGGGCACCATCACGCTCTACGAGGTCGGCACCGTCAAGGACGTCGCGGTCAGCGCCACCGGACATCGCCGCTACGTCAGCGTCGACGGCGGCATGAGCGACAACATCCGTCCGGCGCTGTACGACGCGCACTACGACGTGCGGCTGGTCTCGCGCACCCTGGACGGTGCAGACGCCTTGCCCGAGCTGGCGCGCATCGTCGGCAAGCACTGCGAGAGCGGCGATATCATCGTCCGTGACACCTGGGTGCCCGAAGGCATGGTTCCCGGCGACCTGATCGCCGTGGCCGCCACCGGCGCCTACTGTTACTCGATGTCGAGCCGGTACAACCTGCTCACCCGCCCGGCGGTGGTGGCGGTACGGGACGGAAAAGCCCGCCTTATGCTGCGCCGGGAAACCGTCGAAGACCTGATCAGCCTGGAGGTGAGGTAGAAGTGTCTGGTTCGCAGGTGACTGAGAGCCCCGTCGGTGTCGCTGTCCTGGGACTGGGCAACGTCGGCAGCGAAGTGGTCCGCATTCTCGAGGCCAGCGCTGATGATCTGGCCGCCCGCATCGGCGCGCCGCTGGTGCTGCGCGGGGTCGGGGTGCGCCGGGTGGCCGCCGACCGCGGCGTGCCGGTGGAGCTGCTGACCGACGACATCGACAGCCTGGTCTCGCGCAGTGACGTCGACATCGTCGTAGAGCTGATGGGCCCGGTCGAGCCGGCCCGCAAGGCGATCCTGACCGCGATCGCGCACGGCAAATCCGTCGTCACCGCCAACAAGGCCCTGCTGTCGCGGTCCACCGGAGAGCTGGCCGAGGCCGCCGAGAACGCCCGGGTAGACCTCTATTTCGAGGCGAGCGTCGCCGGCGCGATTCCGGTCATCCGGCCGCTGATTCAGTCGCTGGCCGGCGACACCGTGCTGCGGGTGGCGGGCATCGTCAACGGCACCACCAACTACATCCTGTCCGAAATGGACGCCACGGGCGCCGACTACACCGCCGCGCTGGCCGACGCCAGCGCGCTGGGCTACGCCGAGGCCGACCCGACCGCCGACGTGGAGGGCTACGACGCCGCCGCCAAGGCCGCGATCCTGGCATCGATCGCCTTCCACACCCGGGTCACCGCCGACGACGTCTACCGCGAGGGCATCACCAGCATCAGCCCGGCGGACTTCACCACGGCGCGCGCGTTGGGCTGCACCATCAAACTGCTGGCGATCTGCGAGCGCATCACCACCGGCGATGGGCAACAGCGAGTTTCGGCGCGGGTGTACCCGGCACTGGTGCCGCTGACCCACCCGCTGGCCACGGTCAACGGGGCCTTCAACGCGGTGGTGGTCGAGGCCGAGGCTGCCGGCCGGCTGATGTTCTACGGCCAGGGTGCCGGTGGTGCGCCGACCGCATCGGCGGTCACCGGGGATCTGGTGATGGCCGCCCGTAACCGGGTGCAGGGCGGGCGCGGGCCGCGCGAGTCCAAGTACGCCCAGCTGGCCATCGCCCCGATCGGTGACGTGCAGACCCGCTACTACGTGAGCATGGACGTCGCCGACAAGCCGGGTGTGCTGTCCACCGTGGCCGCCGAATTCGCCGCCCACGGCGTCAGCATCGCCGAGGTGCGCCAGGAGGGTGTGGCCGACAACGACGGCCAACTGATCGGCGCCCGAATCGTGGTGGTCACCCACCGGGCCGCCGACGCAGCATTGTCGAAAACCGTTGCGGCGCTGGCTGACCTGGACGCCGTCCAGCGAATCGCCAGCGTGCTTCGACTGGAAGGAACAGACCAGTGAGCTCCACCCGGACCCCGATCCATCGCCCTTGGCCCGGACTGATCGGCGCCTACCGCGACCGGCTTCCCATCGGCGACGACTGGACGGCCATCACCCTGCACGAGGGCGGCACCCCGCTGATCCACGCCAAGCGGATCTCCGAGCAGACCGGCTGCACGGTGCACCTGAAGGTCGAGGGGCTCAACCCGACCGGCTCGTTCAAGGACCGCGGCATGACGATGGCGGTCACCGACGCAGTGGCCCGCGGCCAGCAGGCGGTGCTGTGCGCCTCGACCGGCAACACCTCGGCCTCGGCGGCGGCCTACGCCGCCCGCGCCGGCATCACCTGTGCCGTGCTGATCCCGCAGGGCAAGATTGCGAAGGGCAAGCTCGCACAAGCAGGCCTGCTCGGCGGCAAGATCATTCCGAACGACGGCAACTTCGACGACTGCCTGGAACTGGCCCGCAAGATGGCCACCGACTTCCCGTCCATCTCGCTGGTGAACTCGGTCAACCCGGTCCGCATCGAAGGCCAGAAGACCGCGGCCTTCGAGATCGTCGACGCACTGGGCACCGCGCCCGACATCCACTCGCTGCCGGTCGGCAACGCCGGCAACATCACCGCGTACTGGAAGGGCTACCGCGAGTACCACGCCGACGGCCTGACCGAGAAGCTGCCGAAGATGCTGGGCACCCAGGCTGCGGGGGCCGCACCGCTGGTGCTCGGTGAGCCGGTCAAGAACCCGGAGACCATCGCCACCGCGATCCGCATCGGCTCGCCGGCGTCCTGGACGCAGGCCGTCGAAGCACAGGTGGATTCGGGTGGGCGGTTCCTGGCCGCCACCGACGAGGAGATCTTGGCCGCCTACCACCTGGTGGCGCAGTCCGAGGGCGTGTTCGTCGAGCCGGCCTCGGCGGCCAGCATCGCCGGGCTGCTCAAGTCGGTGGAAGACGGTTGGGTGCCGCGCGGTTCGACGGTGGTGTGCACCGTGACCGGCAACGGGCTCAAAGACCCCGACACCGCGCTGAAGGACATGCCCGAGGTGACCGCGGTTCCCGTCGACGCGGCCACCGTGGTCGCCGAATTGGGGCTGGCCTAGTGGTTCAGTTGTTGCCGACCGGGTTGACGGCCAGCGTCGCGGTTGCGGCGTCGAGCGCCAACCTGGGCCCCGGCTTCGACAGCCTGGGTCTGGCACTGGGCCTCTACGACGAGGTGATCGTCGAGACCGTCGACTCCGGTCTGCTGGTGCAGGTCGAGGGGGAGGGCGCCGGTCAGGTTCCGCTCACCTCCGATCACCTTGTGGTGCAAGGCATTCTGCGCGGGATGCGCGAGGCGGGTGTCGAGGCTCCTGGCATGGTGGTGCGCTGCCGCAACGCGATTCCGCATCAGCGTGGCCTGGGCTCGTCGGCGGCCGCGGTGGTCGGGGGACTGGCCGTGGTCAACGGCCTTGTCGCGCAACTTGATCGGCCCGGCTTGTCCGAATCCCAACTGATCCAGCTGGCCTCGGAGTTCGAGGGCCATCCCGACAACGCCGCCGCCGCCGTACTCGGTGGTGCGGTGGTTTCGTGGACCGCGAGCAGCGGCGAAGGTCAGGCGGAACAGGTGGCCTATGCGGCGGCGCCGCTGCGGCTGCACCCCGACATCCACCTCTTCCCGGCGATACCCCAACTGCGTTCGTCGACCGCGGAGACCCGGGCTTTGCTGCCCGAGCAGGTCAGCCACCGTGATGCCCGGTTCAACGTCAGCCGGGCCGCGCTGCTGGTGGTGGCCCTGACCGAGCGGCCCGACCTGCTGCTGGCGGCCACCGAGGACGTGCTGCACCAGCCCCAGCGCGGCGCCGCGCAGCCCGAGTCCGCGGCATTCCTGCAGTTGCTGCGCCGGCACGGCATAGCGGCCGTGCTTTCCGGTGCCGGACCTGCGGTGATCGCGCTGACCACGGCCGCCCAACTGCCCGCCGCGGTACTCGATTCCCCAGAGGCCCGAGTGTTCAACGTCGTAGAGATGCCGGTCGGCAACGCAGTCAAGTGGAACTCCGGGGTGGCGGTACCGGGTTGAGGCGCGCCGCGCAGCAACTATTGCGTCCAGCGCAGAAGCGGGCTATCCTCGGTCCCGTCCCGCATTCGCGGCATCAGCACCTGAACAGACTGCGATGTCAACCGGGATGCCACCAAATTCTTCCCGTAGCTGACGGTTTGTGTTACGACGCCGTCGATACGGGCTACACCGTTAAACAGTCGACGGTGACAAGCACTCGGCAGTCCGCTGAATGCAACCAAAGCCCCTCGCGTGAGAAAACCGACGAGGGAAGAAAGGAAATCCGTGACCGAAACGGACCTCTTCACGGCTGAAGGCAGCACCGACCAGGAATCGGTGCCGACCCCCCCGAGCACTTCCGAGACCAGTCAGGACGTAGCCGCCGGCGGTAGTGACGCCGCGCCGTCCGTCCCGGAGACCGTCTCGGCGCCGGCCGCCACCGAGTCCGCTCCCGCTTCGGCGCCCGACAACGGTGCTGCCACTGCACCCGCCGACAGCTCGTTGTCGGCGATGGTGCTGCCCGAACTGCGGGCGCTGGCCAACCGCGTCGGTGTCAAGGGCACTTCCGGGATGCGCAAGAGCGAACTGATCGCTGCGATCCGCGAGGTCTCCGGCAACGGGGGCGACGGGGGCAACGGCGGTAGTGGCGCCGAAGCGCCGAAGGCACAGCCCAGTGCCGAGCAGCCCGCCAACGGCGCGGCCAACGGTGCCGAGCCCGCTCCACCCACCGAGGCGGAGGCTCCCACGGCACCGCCGCGGCGCGAACGGCGTGGCGCCAGCCGCGCGACCGGCTCCCCAGCATCCAACGGCGGCGAGCCCGACAAGTCAGCAGAGCAGGACAAGCCTGCCGAGGCGGACACCCAGGGCGAGTCGCGCAAGCAGGGTCAGGCCGAAGGCAGGTCTGACAGGGCCGAGCAGTCCGGTGGACGCCGTGAGCGCGAGAGCGTCAAGAACGAGCGCAAAACTGACGAAGCCGGTCAGTCCAAGAGCGACGACCAGGGCGGCGAGCAGTCCAACCGCGGCGGTGGCGACGATGACGACCGCGGTGGCCGACGCGGCCGCCGTTTCCGCGACCGGCGTCGCCGCGGTGAGCGCGGTGGCGAGGGCGGCGGGGCCGGGGGCGAGGCCGAGCTGCGTGAAGACGATGTCGTCCAGCCGGTCGCCGGCATCCTCGACGTGCTGGACAACTACGCGTTCGTGCGCACCTCCGGCTACCTGGCCGGACCTAACGACGTCTACGTCTCGATGAACATGGTCCGCAAGAACGGGCTGCGCCGCGGCGACGCGGTGACCGGCGCGGTGCGGGTGGCCAGAGAGGGAGATGGCGGCGACAAGAATCCGCGGCAGAAGTTCAACCCGCTGGTGCGATTGGACTCGGTCAACGGCGGCCCGGTGGAAGAGGCCCGGAATCGTCCGGACTTCACCAAGCTGACCCCGCTGTACCCGAACCAGCGGCTGCGGTTGGAGACCTCCGGGGAGAAGCTGACCACCCGCATCATCGACCTGATCATGCCGATCGGCAAGGGGCAGCGCGCGCTGATCGTGTCGCCGCCCAAGGCCGGTAAGACCACGATCATGCAGGACATCGCCAACGCGATCACCCGCAACAACCCCGAATGCCACCTGATGGTGGTGCTGGTCGACGAGCGTCCCGAAGAGGTCACCGACATGCAGCGCTCGGTCAAGGGTGAGGTCATCGCCTCCACCTTCGACCGGCCGCCGTCAGATCACACCCAGGCCGCCGAGCTGGCCATCGAGCGGGCCAAGCGCCTGGTCGAGCAGGGCAAGGACGTCGTCGTGCTGCTGGACTCGATCACCCGGCTGGGTCGTGCCTACAACAACGCCTCCCCGGCGTCGGGCCGCATCCTGTCCGGTGGTGTGGACTCCACCGCGCTCTACCCGCCCAAGCGGTTCCTGGGCGCGGCCCGCAACATCGAGGACGGCGGCTCGCTGACCATCATCGCCACCGCGATGGTGGAGACCGGCTCCACCGGTGACACGGTGATCTTCGAGGAGTTCAAGGGCACCGGTAACGCCGAGCTCAAGCTGGACCGCAAGATCGCGGAGCGCCGGGTGTTCCCGGCCGTCGACGTCAACCCTTCCGGCACCCGCAAGGACGAGCTGCTGCTCTCGCCGGACGAGTTCGCGATCGTGCACAAGCTGCGTCGACTGCTGTCCGGCCTGGACTCGCATCAGGCCATCGACCTGTTGATGAGTCAGCTGCGCAAGACCAAGAACAACTACGAGTTCCTGGTGCAGGTGTCCAAGACCACCCCGGGAATGGACAACGACTGACCTTGCCCGCGGAATGCGTGAGCCGCTCCCGGCGTTTTGGGAGGCGGCAGCGCAGCTGGCATAATCGACCACCTCAGGTTCCGGTTCACGTCCGCCCCAATTCGAAGGCGGGCGACCCGGCGGCCCACGATTGAAGAGGACATCATGAAAACTGGCATTCACCCCGCCTACGGCGAGACCACCGTGGTCTGCGGTTGTGGCAACACCTTCACCACCCGCAGCACCAAGGAGAGCGGCCACATCGTGGTCGAGGTCTGCTCGCAGTGCCACCCGTTCTACACCGGCAAGCAGAAGATCCTCGACAGCGGCGGCCGGGTTGCGCGCTTCGAGAAGCGCTACGGCAAGCGCAACGCCGGTGCCGCAGCAGCGGCAGCCGACGACAAGTAGCTCCCTCACCGACGCCCGGAACGTGCCAGCACGTCATCCGGGCGTCGGCTTGCGTTCGGGGATGGAGGTGAGATGACCCAAAGCATTCAGGGGATCGACGCCCTGTTGGCCGAGCACGCCGCCCTGGAAACGCAGCTGTCGGATCCCGAACTGCACAACGATCCGGCCGAGGCGCGCCGCGCCGGTCGGCGCTTCGCCCAGCTGGCGCCCATCATCGCCACCCACCGCAAGCTCGAGTCGGCCCGTGGCGACCTCGAGGCCGCCCGGGAACTGGCCGCCGGCGGCGCGACGGTCGCCGCCGAGCTCCCGGGGCGGGGGGCGCGCGCCGCGAGCAGGCGCATGCGTTGCTGGAAGATGATGCGT
>CAXYUC010000101.1:0-15559 GCA_964292075.1 uncultured Mycolicibacter sp. | reverse complement strand
TCCAGACGCTCCTGCCCGACACCTTCGGCTCGCCGGACAATGCCTTCTGGGTCGGCGCCATCGTCACCGTCATCCTCACCGGTATCTACACGATCTTCGGCGGCCTGCGCGCTGTCGTGTACACCGAGGTGGCGCAGACGTTTGTCCTCCTCCTCGGCTCCGGCCTCATCACCTACTTCGGCCTCAACCACCTCGGCGGCTGGGACCAGCTGGTCGAAAGCTGCAAACCGCACGCGGAGAAGTTCGCCCTCTGGCGTCCCAACACCGACGTCACCTTCCCCTGGCTGGGCGTGATGATCGCCTCGCCCGTCATCGGCATCTGGTACTGGTGTACCGACCAGTACATCGTGCAGCGCTGCTTGGCCGCCAAAAACGTCCAGCACGCCCGCCGCGGCGCCATCTGGGGCGGCTTCCTGAAGCTCTGGCCCGTGATGATCTTCCTCATCCCCGGCATGATCGGCTTCGCGCTCCACGCCAAAGGCATCATCCACATCCCGCTCAAGACCGATGGTTCCGGTGAGATCCTCGGCGATGCCGTCTTTGCCACCATGGTGCAGTCGCTCCTCCCCGTCGGCCTGCGCGGCCTCGTCGTCGCCGGCCTGATCTCGGCGCTCATGTCGTCGCTGGCCTCGCTCTTCAACTCCTGCGCCACCCTCTTCACCGTCGACATCTACCAGAAGCTCTGCCCCGGCAAGAGCCAGACCCACCTCGTCAACGTCGGTCGTGTAGCCACCGCAGTCGTGGTCGGTGCCGGTCTGATCTGGATTCCGATCATGAAGAAAATCTCCGAGGGCAACAGCGGCCTCTACGACTACCTCCAGAACGTCCAGGGCTTCCTCGCTCCGCCGATCACCGCCGTCTTCCTCCTCGGCCTGTTCTGGAAGCGCATCAACGCCCAGGGCGCCTTCACCGGCCTCTGCGTCGGTTTCGTCGCCGGCATGATCAAGCTCACCATTCAGACGCTCACCAAGAGCGGCATGATCGCCAAAACCGGCCTGCTCGGTGACATCGGCGAGTCCAACGGGTATTACTTCTCCGGCGTCCTCACCGTCTCCATCGCCGTACTGGTGATCGTCGTCTCGCTGCTCACGCCCGCTCCGTCCGAAGAGCAGGTGCGCGGCCTCACCTACGGTTCCCGTACCCCCGAACAGCTCGCCGAGAACCGCGCCAGCTGGAACAAGTGGGATGTCATCGGTTCGGCCATCGTGCTCGGCATGGTCGTGGGCGGCTACCTCTACTTCACCTGGTGGCTGACCTGAGCCACTACGCCGCCGGACAGCCTTCGGCCTCGTAACTCTCCCAAGCCCGCGTCGCCCCGTGCCGCCCACGAGCCCCCCGGGGAACTGGCCGCCGACGCCGCGTCGTTCCCCGCCGAGATCCCGGAGCTGGAGGCGCGCGTCGCCGAACTGGACACCGCGCTCACCGACATGCTGGCGCCCCGCGACCCGCACGACGCCGACGACATCGTGCTGGAGGTCAAATCCGGCGAAGGCGGCGAGGAGTCGGCGTTGTTCGCCGCCGACTTGGCTCGGATGTACATCCGCTACGCCGAACGCCAAGGCTGGAAGGTGACGGTCCTCGACGAGACCACCTCCGACCTGGGCGGTTACAAGGACGCCACGCTCGCTATTTCTCGTCGGGGCGCGAGTGATGGCGACAGCTTCGACGGCGTGTGGTCGAAGATGAAGTTCGAAGGCGGTGTGCACCGCGTACAGCGGGTGCCGGTGACCGAGTCGCAGGGCCGCGTCCACACCTCGGCGGCCGGCGTGCTGGTCTACCCCGAGCCCGAAGAGGTCGCCGAGGTGGCCATCGACGAGTCGGATCTGCGCATCGACGTCTACCGGTCCTCCGGCAAGGGCGGCCAGGGCGTCAACACCACCGACTCCGCGGTGCGTATCACCCACCTGCCGACCGGGATCGTCGTCACCTGCCAGAACGAACGGTCGCAGCTGCAGAACAAGGCCCGTGCTTTGCAGGTGCTGGCGGCCCGGCTGCAGGCGGTTGCCGAGGAGCAGGCCCAGGCGGATGCCTCGGCCGATCGGGCCAGCCAGATCCGCACCGTGGACCGCAGTGAGCGCATTCGCACCTACAACTTTCCGGAAAACCGGATCACCGACCACCGCATCGGCTACAAGGCGCACAACCTCGACCAGGTCCTCGACGGGGACCTCGATCCGATGTTCGACGCGTTGGCGGCCGCCGATAGGGAAACCCGGTTACAGGGGACGGCGTGAGCCGCATACGGGACGCGATCGACTCCGCTGCAGCGCTTTTCGCTGATGCCGGGATCGATTCCGCCCGCTACGACGCCGAAGAGCTCGCCGCCCATGCGGCCGGCACCGATCGCGGCCGGCTGGCGCTGCTCGATACACCCGACGACGAGTTCTTCGGGCGCTACCGGGAATTGGTCGCCGCACGCAGCTCCCGCATCCCGCTGCAGCACCTGATCGGGACCGCGGCGTTCGGCCCGGTGCTGTTGCAGGTCGGCCCCGGGGTGTTCATCCCGCGGCCGGAAACCGAAGCCATGCTCGACTGGGTTGTGAAACAGGCCGCGGCCCAACCGCTCGGCGCGCACCCGGTGATCGTCGACGCCTGTACCGGTTCGGGTGCGCTGGCGATCGCGTTGTCCGAGAGTTTTCCCGGTGCCCGCGTTGTCGCGGTCGAGGACTCCGAACCGGCATTGGACTACGCGCGACGCAACTGCGCGGGAACGTCGGTGGAGCTGATCCACGCCGATGTGACCACGCCGGGGCTGCTATCGCAGCTCGACGGTCGGGTCGACCTGATGGTCAGCAACCCGCCCTACATCCCTGACGGCGCTGATCTCGATCCTGAAGTGGCCCAGCATGATCCGGAGCACGCTCTGTTCGGCGGACCCGACGGCATGTCGGTGATCACCCCGCTGGCCGACCTCGCCGCGCGACTGCTGCGGCCCGGCGGATGGTTCGCCGTCGAGCACGACGACACCACGCCGACGGCCACCGTCCAAACTGTCCGTGGCACTGGATTTTTCGACGAGGTAGTTTCCCGGCCCGACCTGACTGGGCGGCTCCGGTTCGTGACGGCGATCAGGAACGGTCAACCATGACAGAGGTTTTCGACTGCGCCGACGCCGACCGGCGTGCGGCCGGAATCGCGGCAGCGATCGACGCCGTGCGTGGTGGCCGCCTGGTGGTGCTGCCGACCGACACCGTCTACGGCATCGGTGCCGATGCCTTCAACGCCGCCGGGGTGACGGCGCTGTTGGCGGCCAAGCGACGCGGCCGCGACATGCCGGTGGGCGTGCTGGTCGGGTCGTGGAACTCCATCGACGGGCTGGCCCTGATCGTGCCCGACACCGCCCGTGAACTGATCCGTGCGTTCTGGCCGGGTGCGCTCAGCCTGATCGTCACCCAGGCCCCGTCGCTGCAGTGGGACCTCGGCGAGGCGCGCGGCACCGTCATGGTGCGCATGCCGTTGCATCCGGTGGCGCTAGAGGTCCTCAAGGCGGTGGGCCCGATGGCGGTGTCCAGCGCCAACGTCTCCGGCGGGTCGCCCGCCGTCGGGGCCGCCGAAGCGCAAAGTCAACTGGGGGAGTCCGTCGACGTCTACCTCGACGCGGGCCCCGCCGAACAGGGCACGGCTTCGACGATCGTGGATCTGACCGGTCCCGCTCCGCGGATCGTCCGGACCGGACCGGTCACCGCCGAGCAGATCGGCGCCGTGCTGGGGCTGGATCCGGACTCGCTGACGGGGACGCCGTGACCAGCCTGCTGGCGCTGGCCGACCGCGGCGCCGGCGTGCCGCTGCGTGAGCTGGCGCTGGTCGGACTGACCGCCGCGATCATCACCTACTTCAGCACCGGACCCGTTCGCTGGATGGCCACCCGGATCGGCGCGGTTGCCTACCCGCGCGAACGCGACGTCCATGTGCAGCCGACACCGCGAATGGGCGGGCTGGCGATGTACGTCGGCATCGTCGCCGGGATCTTTCTGGCCTCGCAGCTGCCGGCGCTGACCCGCGGCTTCGTCTATTCCACCGGCATGCCGGCGGTGGTGCTGGCCGGCGGCGTCATCATGGGAATCGGTCTGCTCGACGACAAGTGGGGCCTGGACGCCCTGACCAAATTCGCCGGCCAGATCACCGCGGCCAGCGTGCTGGTCACCATGGGCGTGGCCTGGAGTGTGCTCTACATCCCGATCGGCGGCGTCGGCACCGTGGTGCTCGATCAGGTGTCGTCGATCCTGCTCACGCTGGCGCTGACCGTCTCGATCGTCAACGCGATGAACTTCGTCGACGGCCTCGACGGACTGGCCGCCGGCCTAGGACTGATCACCGCACTGGCGATCTGCATGTTCTCGGTCGGCGTGCTGCAGGACCACGGCGGCGACGTGCTGTTCTACCCGCCGGCGTTGATCTCGGTGGTCTTGGCCGGGGCTTGCTTGGGCTTCCTGCCACACAATTTCAGCCCCGCGAAGATCTTCATGGGCGACTCCGGCTCGATGCTGATCGGGCTGATGCTGGCCGCGGCGTCCACCACCGCGGCCGGGCCCATCTCGCAAACCGCCTACGGCGCGCGCGACGTCTTTGCGCTGTTATCACCGTTCCTGCTGGTGGCAGCGGTGATGTGTGTGCCGGCGCTGGACGTGCTGCTGGCGATCATCCGTCGTACCCGCGCCGGGCTCAGTCCCTTCAGCCCGGACAAGATGCACCTGCACCACCGGTTGCTGCAGATCGGCCATTCCGATCGCCGAGTGGTGCTGCTGATCTACTTGTGGACGGCGATCGTCGCCTTCGGGGCGGCCGGCACCATCTTCTTCGACCCGCGCTACACCGGGGCGGTGATGTTGGGTGCGATGCTCATCGCGATTGTCGTTACGCTCATCCCGTTGCTACGCCGGAGCGGCGACCCAGACGAGGACCCCTACGACACTCGGTAGTAGCACCGTCTAAGATGGTGTTGTAGGTGGTTCCACCGGGCGTTCGGGCATCCGATACGCTCGGCGGGCGACTTCACGACAGTGACGCAGGGCAGATTCAGATTGGGGTGAGGCGGTGACGACACCAGCGCAGGATGCGCCGTTGGTGTTGCCGTCGGTGGTGTTCCAGCCGATTCGGCTGTCACTGATCTGTGTCGCTCTGACCGCTGCCGCCATTGCTGCGGCCGCTCAATTCGGCCGACCGCTGTTCGGCGTGTTCTTCGGGCTGGGCCTGGCGCTCGGCCTGGGCAATGCACTGCTGATTCGCCGGTCGGCGCTCAAGATCACCGCCTCCGACCATCCGCTGAAGAAGAAGATGGCGCTGAACTCGGCGTCTCGTCTGCTGGTCATCAGCGTGATCGGCTTGGCGATCGCCTACCAGTTCCGTCCAGAGGGCCTCGGTGCGCTGTTCGGATTGGCCTTGTTCGAGGTAGTGCTGGTGCTGACCACCATGCTGCCAGTGGTAAAAAAGCTCCGCGCGCAAGCGTCAGAGTCCGGCGCTGAAGGGACGGAAAATGACTGAGTCGATCCTGGCTGAGGGAGCCATCGAGGTCGGCCACCACGAGACCGCGGTGTGGCCGCTGGTCGGTGAGGTCAACATCGACACCATCACCTCCACCGCGATCGCGGCGGTGATCGTGATCGCCCTGGCGCTCTTCCTGCGCGCCAAGGTCACCTCGACCGGGGTTCCCGGTGGGGTGCAGCTGTTCTTCGAGGCGATCACTATTCAGATGCGCAACCAGATCGAGGGTGCCATCGGGATGAAGATCGCCCCGTTCGTGCTGCCGCTGGCGGTGACGATCTTCATCTTCATCCTGGTCTGTAACTGGCTGTCGGTCCTGCCGGTGCAGTACGCCGACGAGCACGGCGTCCACGAGTTGATTCCCTCTGCCGCCGCCGACATCAACTTCGTGCTGGCGCTGGCCCTGCTGGTGTTCTGCGGCTACCACCTGGCCGGCTTCTGGCGCCGCGGCTTCATCGGCCACCCGCTGCGGGTGCTCAAGGGCCACGTCGCGATCCTGGCGCCGATCAACCTGGTCGAAGAGATCGCCAAGCCGGTCTCGCTGTCGCTGCGTCTGTTCGGCAACATCTTCGCCGGCGGCATCCTGGTCAGCCTGATCGCGCTGCTGGGGCCGGTCTTCATGGTCGCGCCGAACGCGATCTGGAAGACCTTCGACCTGTTCGTCGGACTGATCCAGGCGTTCATCTTCGCGCTGCTGACCATCTTGTACTTCAGCCAGGCCATGGAGCTCGAAGAAGACCACCACTAGTACCACCTGCACGACCACATCAGACCTGGTAGAGCACTACCAGCTAGCAAGGAGGAATGAAATGGCAGATCCCAATCTGATCGGACTTGGTGCCCTCATCGGCGGCGGTCTCATCATGGGCGGCGGTGCCATCGGCGCCGGTATCGGTGACGGTATCGCCGGTAACGCGCTGATCGCCGGTATCGCCCGTCAGCCCGAAGCTCAGGGTCGCCTGTTCACCCCGTTCTTCATCACTGTTGGTCTGGTCGAGGCGGCCTACTTCATCAACCTGGCCTTCATGGCGTTGTTCGTCTTCGCCACCCCGATCGCCGCACAGCAGTAACGCACAAGATGGGTGACATGAGCGTTGCTGTCCTCGCCTTGAGCGAGGCGGCTGAGGAAGGCCCGAAGAAGAGCTTCCTCATTCCCGACGGCACTTTCTTCGTCGTGCTCGCGATCTTCCTGATCGTGCTCGGCGTGATCAGTACCTTCGTGGTGCCGCCGATCATGAAGGTGCTGCGGGAGCGCGAGAACATGGTCACCAAGACTCTCGCCGACAATCGGGAGTCCGCCGAGCAGTTCGCGGCCGCCGATGCCGACTACCAGAAGCAGATGGCGGCGGCGCGCCTTGAGGCCAGCACGGCACGGGACGAAGCTCGTGCCGAGGGTCGCAAGGCGATCGACGAGCAGCGGTCGGCGGCCGAGGCGGAGGTGGCCTCGACATTGCAGGCCGCCACCGACAAGCTCAAGCAAGAAGGCGATGCGGTGAGTGAGCAGCTGCAGGCCCGGGTGGAGACGCTGTCTGCCACCCTGGCCAGCCGAATCCTCGGTGTTGAGGCCGAGGCACTTTCCGCGGCGAGTACGGGGCGGTAGCAACAGAGATGTCGATTTTCATCGGGCAGCTGGTCGGCTTTGCCGTCATCGTTTGGCTGCTGGTCAAGTTCGTGGTGCCGCCGGTACGCAAGCTGATGGCCGCTCAGCAGGAGTCGGTGCGCAAGGAGCTGGAGGAGGCGGCGGCAGCCGCCGCTCGTCTGACCGAAGCCGGTCAGGCGCACTCCACGGCACTGGCCAACGCCTCGGCCGAAGCGCAGCGGGTCACCGCTGAGGCTCACGCGGACGCCGAGCGGATCGCCGAGCAACTGCGCAGCCAGGCCGGAGTCGAAGCCGAGCGCGTGAAGACCGCCGGCGGGCAGCAGGTCGGTCTCATGCGGGCGCAACTCATCCGTGAGCTGCGGTCCGGCTTGGGTGCCGAAGCGGTGCAGCGGGCGGGCGAACTGGTTCTGGCGCACGTCTCCGACCCGCAGCGGCAGTCCGCCACGGTGGACCGGTTCCTCGACGAGCTCGACGCCATGGCGCCGAAGTCGGTCGAGGTCGAATCGCCGATCCTGGTCCGGTTGCGTTCGGCCAGTCGTGGGGCGCTGGCCGGCCTGCTGGACAAGTTCGGCGAGGTGGCCGGTGGGCTGGACCAGCAGAGCTTGGCCGCGCTGGCCGATGACCTGACCGCGGTCGCCGAACTGCTGGAGCGCGAGAGCGTGATCACCCGGCACCTGACCACGCCGAGCGACGACACCGCACCGAAGGTGCGTCTGGTGCAGCGGCTGTTCGCCGACAAGGTCGGTGCCGCCGCCCTGACTCTGGTGACCGATGCCGCTTCGGCCCGGTGGTCCAACGGCGCGGATCTGGTCACCGCCGTCGAGCACGTCGCCCGGCAGGCACTGCTGCTGTCGGCCGAGAGTGCGGGCACCGTCGACGAGGTGGAGGACCAGCTGTTCCGGTTCTCCCGCGTGCTCGACGCCCAGCCCCGGCTGGACATCCTGCTCGGCGACCCCGCGACCCCGGCCGCTGGCCGGGTCGGTCTGCTGCGCAACGTCATCGGTGGCGGCACTGGTGCCAACTCGATCACGGTCGCGCTGCTCGAACAGACCGTGCGGCTGCTGCGTGGCCAGTCCGCACATCAGGCGATCACCGAGCTTGCTCAGATCGCAGTGGCGCGTCGCGGCGAGCTGGTGGCGCACGTCGGCGCGGCCGCGCAGCTCAGCGACGCCCAGCGCGCCCGGCTGAACACCGTTCTGAGCCGGATCTACAGCCATCCGGTCCGCGTGCAGGTCGGCATCGACCCGGCACTGCTGGGCGGGCTGACGATCTCGGTTGGCGACGAGGTGATCGACGGCACGCTGTCGTCGCGTCTCGCCGCAGCCAAGACGCAGTTGCCCGACTGATCAAGACCTACCCGGACCGACCCGGTCGCAGAGCCCAATACCCATTCGAAGGCAGGAAGACGAAAAGCCATGGCAGAGTTGACAATCTCCTCTGACGACATTCAGGGGGCGATCGAGGAGTACGTGAGCTCCTTCAGCGCCGACACCGCGCGCGAGGAGGTCGGCACCGTCATCGACGCCGGCGACGGCATCGCACACGTCGAGGGCCTGCCTTCGGTGATGACCCAGGAGCTCCTCGAGTTCCCCGGCGGGGTGCTGGGCGTAGCCCTGAACCTCGACGAGCACAGCGTCGGTGCGGTCATCCTGGGCAACTTCGAGAACATCGAGCAAGGCCAGCAGGTCAAGCGCACCGGTGAGGTGCTATCGGTGCCGGTCGGCGACGGCTTCCTCGGTCGGGTCGTCAACCCGCTCGGACAGCCCATCGACGCGCGTGGCGAGATCGAGGCCGAGACGCGCCGTCCGCTGGAGATGCAGGCCCCCTCGGTGGTGCAGCGTCAGAGCGTCAGCGAGCCGCTGCAGACCGGTATCAAGGCCGTCGACGCCATGACCCCGATCGGCCGCGGCCAGCGTCAGCTCGTCATCGGCGACCGCAAGACCGGCAAGACCGCGCTGTGTGTGGACACCATCCTCAACCAGCGCCAGAACTGGGAGACCGGCGACCCCAACCAGCAGGTTCGCTGCGTCTACGTCGCGATCGGCCAGAAGGGCACCACCATCGCCAGCGTGCGTCGCGCGCTGGAAGAGGGCGGCGCCATGGACTACACCACGATCGTCGCCGCGCCGGCGTCGGACTCCGCCGGCTTCAAGTGGCTGGCCCCCTACACCGGTTCGGCGATCGCCCAGCACTGGATGTACTCGGGCAAGCACGTGCTGATCGTGTTCGACGACCTGACCAAGCAGGCCGAGGCCTACCGCGCCATCTCGCTGCTGCTGCGCCGCCCGCCGGGCCGCGAGGCCTACCCGGGCGACGTGTTCTACCTGCACTCCCGTCTGCTGGAGCGTTGCGCGAAGCTCTCCGACGAGCTGGGTGGCGGTTCGCTGACCGGTCTGCCGATCATCGAGACCAAGGCCAACGACATCTCGGCCTACATCCCGACCAACGTCATCTCGATCACCGACGGCCAGTGCTTCCTGGAGAGCGACCTGTTCAACCAGGGCGTCCGCCCGGCCATCAACGTCGGTGTGTCGGTGTCCCGTGTCGGTGGCGCCGCCCAGATCAAGGCCATGAAGGAGGTGGCCGGCTCGCTGCGTCTGGACCTGTCGCAGTACCGCGAGCTGGAGGCCTTCGCCGCTTTCGCCTCTGACCTGGACGCCACGTCGAAGGCTCAGCTGGAGCGTGGCGCACGCCTGGTGGAGCTGCTCAAGCAGCCCCAGTACGCGCCGCTGCCGGTCGAGGAGCAGGTGGTCTCGATCTTCCTGGGTACCGAAGGTCACCTGGACTCGGTGCCGGTCGAAGACGTGGGCCGCTTCGAATCCGAGCTGCTGGACCACATCCGGGCTTCGGAGAACGACATCCTGACCGGGATCCGCGAGACCAAGAAGCTCTCCGACGAGGCCAACGAGAAGCTGGTCGCAGTGATCAACCAGTTCAAGAAGGGCTTCGCCGCCACGGACGGCAGCTCGGTGGTCCCCGACGCGCACGTCGACGCGCTCGACGAGGACAAGCTCGGCAAGGAAGCGGTGCAGGTCCACAAGGCCGCGCCGGCGAAGAAGAAGTAACGCCGCTATGGCAGCCACACTTCGCGAACTACGCGGGCGAATCCGCTCAGCCGGGTCGATCAAGAAGATCACCAAGGCCCAGGAGCTGATCGCCACGTCGCGTATCGGCCGGGCGCAGGCTCGGCTGGAAATGGCTCGGCCGTACGCCGTCGAGATCACCCGGTTGCTCACCACTCTGGCCGCCGAGGCGGCCCTGGACCACCCGCTGCTGGTCGAGCGCAGCGAGCCCAGGCGGGCGGGTGTCCTGGTGGTGTCGTCCGACCGTGGTCTGTGTGGCGGCTACAACGCCAACGTCTTCCGCCGGGCAGAGGAGCTGTTCGCTCTGCTGCGCTCGGAGGGTAAGGACCCGGTTCTCTACGTCGTCGGCCGCAAGGCGCTGGCCTACTACTCGTTCCGGAACTGGGCGGTCACCGACTCCTGGACCGGATTCTCCGAGCAGCCGACGTACGAGAACGCCGCCACGATCGCCTCCACCTTGGTTGAGGCATTCCTGGCCGGCGTCGTCGACGGCGACTACCCGGGCACCGATGGGATTCTGGGCGTCGACGAGTTGCACATCGTGTCGACCGACTTCCGCTCGATGCTGTCGCAGTCGGCCGAGGCGCGTCGGATCGCTCCGATGCTGGTGGAGTACGTGGGCGAGGAGACCGGTCCGAAGACCCTGTACTCCTTCGAGCCGGACGCCACGACGCTGTTCGACTCGCTGCTGCCGCGGTATCTGACCACCCGCGTGTATGCCGCGCTGCTCGACTCGGCGGCCTCGGAGCTGGCTTCGCGCCAGCGCGCGATGAAGTCGGCGACCGACAACGCCGACGACTTGATCAAAGCGTTGACCCTTGAGGCCAACCGCGAGCGCCAGGCTCAGATCACCCAGGAAATCAGCGAAATCGTTGGCGGTGCGAATGCCCTCGCCGACGCCTCTCGGTAAGCCCCCCGGTAAGCACTAGGAAGCGAAGAAGATAATGACTGTTACCGCTGACAAGACAACCGCCGGCCGCGTGGTGCGCGTAACCGGCCCCGTCGTCGACGTCGAGTTCCCCCGGGGCGCGGTGCCCGAGCTGTTCAACGCTCTGCACGCGGAGATCTCCTTCTCGGAGCTGGCCAAGACGCTGACCCTCGAGGTCGCCCAGCACTTGGGTGACAACCTGGTCCGCACCATTTCGATGCAGCCCACCGATGGCCTGGTGCGTGGCACCGCGGTCACCGACACCGGTGCCGCGATCTCGGTGCCGGTGGGTCACGAGGTCAAGGGCCACGTGTTCAACGCCCTCGGGAACTGCCTGGACAAGCCGGGCTACGGCGAAGACTTCGAGCACTGGGGCATCCACCGCAAGCCCCCGCCCTTCAACGAGCTGGAACCGCGCACCGAGATGCTCGAGACCGGCCTGAAGGTCGTCGACCTGCTTACCCCGTACGTGCGTGGCGGCAAGATCGCCCTGTTCGGCGGTGCCGGCGTGGGTAAGACCGTGCTCATCCAGGAGATGATCAACCGTATCGCCCGCAACTTCGGTGGCACCTCGGTGTTCGCCGGCGTGGGGGAGCGCACCCGTGAGGGCAACGACCTGTGGGTCGAGCTCGAGGACGCCAACGTGCTCAAGGACACCGCCCTGGTGTTCGGCCAGATGGACGAGCCGCCGGGCACTCGTATGCGGGTGGCGCTGTCGGCCCTGACCATGGCCGAGTGGTTCCGCGACGAGGCGGGCCAGGACGTGCTGCTGTTCATCGACAACATCTTCCGGTTCACCCAGGCCGGCTCGGAGGTTTCGACCCTGCTGGGCCGGATGCCTTCGGCCGTGGGGTACCAGCCCACGCTGGCCGACGAGATGGGTGAGCTGCAGGAGCGGATCACCTCGACCCGCGGTCGGTCCATCACCTCGATGCAGGCCGTGTACGTGCCCGCCGACGACTACACCGACCCGGCGCCGGCCACCACGTTCGCGCACCTGGACGCGACCACCGAGCTCAGCCGTGCGGTGTTCTCCAAGGGCATCTTCCCGGCGGTGGACCCGCTGGCCTCCAGCTCGACCATTCTGGACCCGGCCATCGTCGGCGACGACCACTACCGGGTCGCCCAGGAGGTCATCCGGGTCCTGCAGCGTTACAAGGACCTGCAGGACATCATCGCCATCCTCGGTATCGACGAGCTGTCCGAAGAGGACAAGCAGCTGGTCGGCCGGGCGCGGCGTATCGAGCGGTTCCTGAGCCAGAACATGATGGCGGCCGAGCAGTTCACCGGCCAGCCCGGCTCGACGGTGCCACTGAAGGAGACCATCGAGGCCTTCGACCGGCTGACCAAGGGTGACTTCGACCACCTGCCCGAGCAGGCGTTCTTCCTGATCGGTGGCCTCGACGACCTGGCTAAGAAGGCCGAGAGCCTGGGCGCCAAGCTGTGACCCGGAATTTTGTGGCGGCGAAAGGTGGTGGGTAATGGCAGAGCTTGACGTCGACATCGTCGCGGTCGATCGCAAGGTGTGGTCGGGCAAGGCCACGTTCATCTTCACCCGGACCACCGTCGGTGAGATCGGCATCCTGCCGGGGCACATCCCGGTGGTTGCCGAGCTCGTCGACGACGCCATGGTGCGGGTGGACCGGGTCGACGAGGACGAGCTGCGGCTCGCTGTGCACGGCGGCTTCCTGTCGGTGACCGAGGAGGGTGTCAGCATCCTGGCTGAGGCGGTCGACTTCACCTCAGAGATCGACGAGGCATCCGCACGGCACGAGGCCCAGTCCAGCGACCCCAAGATGGCTGCACGGGGACGGGCCAGGCTGCGCGCCCTGGGTGTGATCGACTAAAAGGCATGAATCGATGAGCACGCCCATGATCTTTATGGTCGTGCTCGTCGCCGTTCTCCTCAGCGCTGTTGTGGCGCTGAGCTATCGGATGTGGAAGCTGCGTCAAGGCGGTACGGCCGCGATCATGCGCGACCTTCCGGCCGTTGGCGGGCAGGGCTGGCGTCATGGCGTGGTCCGTTATCGGGGCGGTGAAGCCGCCTTTTACCGTCTTTCCAGCGTGCGGCTGTGGCCGGATCGTCGGCTCAGCCGACGTGGCGTGGACGTGGTGGCCCGTCGCGCGCCCCGGGGCGACGAATTCGACATCATGACCGACGAGATCGTGGTGCTCGAACTGTGCGATGTCACCCAGGACCGTCGGGCCGGCTTCGAGATAGCGCTCGACCGCGGCGCACGGACCGCATTCCTGTCGTGGCTGGAGGCGCGCCCGTCCCCGCGGGCCCGGCGCCAGAGCTACTGAACAAGCCTAGGTCGTTGGAGCCGTTGGCGCCGACTACTTTTCGGGACCGTCGGTGCGTTCGCCGCCGGGCTTCCAGAGCACGTCGCCGTCGGTGTTCGCCACACGGCACAACACAAACATCAAGTCCGACAACCGATTCAGATACTTCGCCGGCAGTACCGACACTCCGTCCGGATAGGCATCGAGTGCAGCCCAGGCCGAGCGCTCGGCCCGGCGCGCCGCGGTGCGGGCAACGTGCAGGAGCGCCGAGAGCGGTGATCCACCCGGCAGGATGAATGAGTTGAGCGGGGGCAGCTGCTCGTTGTATTCGTCACACCACGCTTCCACCCGGTCGATGTAGTCGGCGGTGATCCGCAGCGGCGGGAATTCCGGATTCTCGGCGACCGGCGTGGCCAGGTCCGCACCCGCGTCGAAAAGGTCGTTCTGGATGTGCAGCAGTGTGGCGCGCACCGATTCGGTGGGGTTGCCGAGCGCTATTGCCACACCGATCGCCGCGTTGGCCTCCTCCACATCGGCATAGGCCACCAGCCGCGGATCAGTCTTGGGAACGCGGGAGAAATCGCTCAGACCAGTCGTTCCGTCGTCGCCGGTACGGGTGTAAACGCGGGTGATGTGCACTGCCATAGGCCAAACCGTACCGGGGGATCGGCCCGTTGTAATCCCCCACTTCAACAGGAGCCCCGATTGGTCGGGATCGGACTCACACCGTCACTACACTGACGCGAGTGGGAGAGCGTTTCGTAGTTACCGGCGGCAATCGCTTGTCCGGTGAGGTCGCCGTTGGTGGCGCCAAGAACAGCGTGCTCAAGTTGATGGCGGCGACGCTGTTGGCTGAGGGCACCAGCACCATCACCAATTGTCCCGACATCCTTGACGTGCCGCTGATGGCCGAGGTGTTGCGCGGGTTGGGTGCCAACGTCGAACTGGACGGCACCACGGTGCGCATCACCTCGCCGGATGAACCCAAGTACGACGCGGACTTCGCCGCAGTGCGCCAGTTCCGGGCTTCGGTCTGTGTGCTTGGCCCTCTGGTGGGCCGGTGTCTGAAGGCCAAAGTCGCCTTGCCGGGCGGCGACGCAATCGGGTCGCGCCCGCTCGACATGCACCAGGCCGGCCTGCGCCAGCTGGGCGCCACCTGCAACATCGAACACGGTTGCGTGGTCGCGCACGCTGAGAAGCTGCGCGGCGCCGAGATCCAGTTGGAGTTCCCGTCGGTCGGAGCAACCGAGAACATCTTGATGGCCGCGGTCCTGGCCGAGGGCATCACGACCATCCACAACGCGGCGCGTGAACCTGATGTCGCCGATCTCTGCACGATGCTCAACCAGATGGGCGCGCAGATCGAAGGCGCGGGATCCCCAACGCTGAAGATCACCGGGGTGCCGCGTCTGCACCCCACCGAACACGAAGTGATCGGCGACCGGATCGTGGCCGCGACCTGGGCGATTGCCGCGGTGATGACCCGCGGCGACATCTCGGTGACCGGGGTGGACCCAGCGCACCTGCAGCTTGTTCTGCACAAGCTGCATGACGCGGGGGCGACCGTCACCCAGTCCGATAACGGGTTCCGGGTGGTGCAGTACGAGCGACCTAAGGCCGTCAACGTCGCGACCTTGCCTTTTCCGGGATTCCCGACTGACTTGCAGCCCATGGCCATCGGTCTGGCGGCGATCGCCGACGGCACGTCGATGATCACCGAGAACGTTTTCGAAGCCAGATTCCGGTTCGTCGAGGAGATGATCCGGCTGGGTGCCGATGCGCGCACCGACGGACACCACGCGGTGGTGCGTGGGCTGCCGCAGCTCTCGAGTGCGCCGGTTTGGGCCTCGGACATCCGTGCCGGGGCCGGTCTGGTCCTTGCGGGCCTGGTCGCAGACGGCGAGACCGAGGTCCACGACGTCTTTCACATCGATCGCGGCTACCCGTTATTCGTGGAATATCTAGGCGATTTGGGCGCTGAGATAGAACGTGTAATATAGGTAGAGCCGGAGGGGACGCGGACCGCGGAACTACCGGCAGTCTGGAAGTCCTTCCGGAAGCCCCGAAAATCTCGGAGTTGACTCAGCTCCAGCTACGGAGTATAGTAGCGGGGTTGCCTGAAGCCAGGCGGCGTGTTGTTTGAGAACTCAATAGTGTGTTTGGTGGTTTTTGTTTGTTGTTGTT
>CAXYUC010000100.1:0-15592 GCA_964292075.1 uncultured Mycolicibacter sp. | reverse complement strand
CTCCACCCCGAACCCCGCTGCGCTGTTGGCGCCGACCTGCTGCGCCCGCCTCCGCCGCGCTCGCAGTCGCTGTTAGGGGGCGTCGCGCAGCCCCGCCAGCAGTGGCTCTGCGGCTTCCTTGAGGAAAGCCTCTTGGGTCTCGCCACCGATCTGGACCAGCGCGATATCGGTGAATCCGGCGTCTCGGTAGGCGCCGACCGCATCGACGATCGCATCCAGTTCCGGCCCGCACGCTATGGCGCCGGCGACATCTCGCGGCTGCACGTAACGAGTGGCGGCCGCGAACGCGGCCGGTGTCGGCAACTCGGAATTGACCGACCAGCCCCCGCCGAACCAGCGGAACTCCCGGTGGGCGCGCTGTATTGCCTTATCCCGGTCGGGATCCCAGCACACCGGCAGCTGTCCGATGACTCGCCCACCGGCCAACCCGGCGGCCCGTCGTGCCGCGTTCCAGGACCGGACCAGATCCGGGTCGGGCTGCACCGCGATCAGGTGATCGGCGGCCGCGGCGAATCTGTCGACGCCCTTGGGCCCCGACATGGCGACAGCGAGCGCGACCGGGATGTCCGGCAGGTCCCACAACCGCGCTTGATCGACCTGGAAATAGTCGCCGTCGTGATCGACCGTCTCCCCCATCAGCAGCTCGCGGATGATCTTGATGGCTTCACCGAGCATGGCCTGTCGGCGCGCTACGTTCGGCCAGCCGGCTCCCGTCACGTTGTGCTCGTTGAGGTTCTCCCCGCTGCCCAACCCCAGAGTGAACCGGCCCTCGGCCAGGATCTGCACGGTGGCCGCCTGCTGGGCCACGATCGCCGGGTGATAGCGCATCGTCGGGCACGTCACGTAGCTGTACAGACCCATATGTTGGGTGGCATGCGCTACCGCGCCCAGCAGCGCCCACGCGTTGGGAGCGTGGCCCTGCGACGTCAACCACGGCGAGAAATGATCGCTGCACACCGCGAAGTCGAAACCACGCTCCTCGGCGGCAACGGCGTAGCCGACCAGCTCTGCGGGTCCGCTCTGCTCGGTCATCAGGGTGTAGCCGAAGCGTGTCATGCTGCCGGAATACCCAAAGGTCGACCACCGAAACGGCGCAGCGCCGTTTGGCACAGTCCGTGCGCGGGGTATCCGCGAGCGTGTCCACCGCAGCGATCCAGACCGAACCGCGCCTGCCCGTCGGGTGCGGGCCGTTGTCGGCGACGGTGTGCGGCCTCTTGCGCGGTCCTGCGGGCGCGGCCCATGAGGTCATCATCCCGACCACCGACGCAGACCCCTATGGCCGCGACCTGCAACTGGCACTGTACGTCTGCTACGAGTTGCATTACCGCGGGTTCGCCGGCGTAGACCCGGGCTGGGAATGGGACGTCACCCTGTTGGGCCTGCGCGCGCAGCTTGAACACGCGTTCCTCGATCGTGTCCGCCACGACGTCGGAGTCATACCGCCGCACGCGACGGCCCATGCCGAAATGGATGCCGCGGCAACCGAGTCCGTGCACGGCACCGGACCCTCCTGGTACCTACGAGATCGGGGCACCTGGGAGCAGGCACGCGAGTACTTCGTCCACCGATCGCTGTATCACCTTAAGGAAGGCGATCCGCACGCCTGGATCATCCCGCGCCTGACCGGCCAGGCCAAGGCCTCGTTCGTCGCGATCGAATTCGACGAGTACGGCGCCGGGCGGGGGTCGCGAGTACACCAGCAGCTCTTCGCCGACCTGCTCACCGCAGCCGGGCTGGACGCGGGCTCCCTCGCCTACCTCGATGTTGTCCCCGCGGAATCGCTGGCGGTGGTGAACCTGATGTCGCTGTTCGGGTTGCACCGCCGCTGGCGAGGTGCCGCCGCTGGGCACTTCGCCGCCACTGAGATCAGCTCGCCGCCCGGCTCAAGCCGCCTGGTCGCAGCCCTGCGGCGGATGGGCGCGCCGGAGCCGTGCGTGGCGTTCTACGCCGAGCACGTCGAGGCCGACGCGGTACACGAACAGGTGGTGCGCACTGACGTGATCGGCGACCTGTTGGACCGCGCTCCGCAATTGGAGACTGATGTCGTGTTCGGCATGCGAGCTCTCGATGCTGTGGAAAATCGGGTCGCCGACGTGATGACATCGGCCTGGTCAGCGGGACGTTCGTCGCTGCTCACAACGTGAAACTTAAGGTTTCACTGGGATTTTCCAGAAATTGTCGGGTATCCCTTGGCCAATCGGAGTGGTCCTCGGTAACGTCTGGTTTCTCCGGTTGAGTTCACAGCCGCAGTGAAGCGTCACCGCGTAAACGCAGCCCCGGAAGTGATTACGTTGACGTGATCCAACAGCACGATTCGTCGACTGATGGAGCCACAACATGACGATCAGCAAGGTTAATCAGAACGCTTTCGCCACTCCGGCAACCGAAGCCACCCAAGTTTGGCGGAGTCACACAGCCAAGTTCACCGTTCATTGGGGTCGTACCGGAGCCGTAGTCGCCGTCAATGGGGAGATCGACGCGGCGAACGCCGCCCCATTCGCGGACTATGCCAAACGCTGCGCCGAGTGTTGCGAATGGCTGGTGGTGGATCTATCTGAGCTGACATTTATTGGGACCACCGGGTTTACAGCTCTTCAGTCGGTCAGCGCGCAGTGTTGCAGCGCGCAGACCAAACTGAAGGTGGTCCCGAGCCCCGCACTGTCCACCTTGCTGCGGATCTGCGACCCGCACTCTGGACTTCCGCTGGTGGACTCGCTGACCGACGCGTTGGCCGAGGTGCAGCGGTCCGGTCGGCCGTTGCGGCTGGTGCCGTAATCCAGTGATCTGGCCTGGAACCGCGTGGGCCGCGCGGTTCCAGGCGCGACACTCGCCCCCGAAGGCCCCGATCACCAGGCGCTCGTAGACGTCGCCGCGGCTGTTTTCGATGACGGCCAGAAGCTACTGGAGCACCTGCAGATGCTGCTTGCTGGCGTTGGCATCGACGCCCTCCGCGACTCGGTGCGCACGCTGTTCGCTGCCGTACTCCTTGGCGGCGGCGTGCGCCTTGGCTATCCGAGGTCATGATTTTCGAAGGTTAGCCATCGCTGCTCGCCGTCAAACCCGACAGCCCAACCGCTGCGCCAGCGACCGGGCCGGCGCGTCGGGCCGCCCCGATCTGGCCGTGCGCCATTACGACCAGGTTTCGGCAGCACTCGAACGGGGAACTGATCGGGTACAGATGAATGGAGGACGGATGCGCATCGGTGGATTGGCCGGGACCTTTGTGTTGATCTGGCTGCTGATCGGCGTCTTCGCCGCGTGGCAGCGCGACTATTTCCACGGCAGCCAAACCAGTTGCGCAAATGCCGGAACCATCGCCGTCACAACGCTGGCGGGGCCACTGAACTACCTCGGGTTCAACCCGATCGTGTCCGATTGCCATTTGCCACAGCCTTCTTCCTTGGGTGCGGTCGGCTTCATTGTGTGAGAGAAGGGATTGTGATGATTGCCCTCGGAGTGATCCTGCTTATTTTGGCGCTCATCTTGAAGATCAATGTCCTCTGGACGATCGGCGTCATTCTGCTGGTTGTCGGTGCGGCACTGTGGATCCTGGGGGCGGTCGGTCGTCCGGTCGCGGGTCGGCGCTACTGGTATTGATCGCAACCGCGGCACACTGCACAGAGTCGGACCGTGCCTCGCATAGTCAAACTTGAGGTTGCTCTGCGGGCCGTTCCCGCCGGATGACAGGGGCACATGGGATGACTGTCGCTGCCGACTCTGATCGCGGTTCTTTCCGGCACATCGCGCTGTTCTATCGGTCGCCTCAGGAGTATCTGGACTATCTGGCGCCATTCGTCGCCGGTGGTGTGGCTGACGGCATCCCTACCTTGGTAGCAGTTCCTGAACCCAATCTTTCGTTGCTGCACGACGCCCTCCCCGAGAGCACAGTCGGCTCCGTAACCCTGGCCGACATGAACCAGGTGGGACGCAACCCGGGCTACATACTGGGTGGTGTGTTCGGCACTTTCGCCGCCCGGCACGCGTCAGGACCGGTGCGAATGGTCGGCGAGCCGGTCTGGAGCGGCAGGTCGAAGCTGGAGTATCCGGCCTGCGTACAGCACGAGGCGTTGGTCAATGAGGCCTTCGCCGGCCGGGACATCACGATGCTCTGCCCTTACGACGCAAAACATCTGGACTCAGACACCCTCGTCGACGCTGAGGTGACCCACCCACGACTGGGCCGCGTCGGGCACCCGGAGCGCACCAGCGCGGGCTTCGCTCCCGATGTCGCATGGGCGCGCTATAACGAGCCGCTGCCCAGCAGTCCGACGGCGGCAAGCTACACCCTGCAGCGACTTGCCGATCTGTCCGGCGCGCGGCAGTTCTCCGCCAAGTACGCGCGCTGGTTCGGTTTCGCCGCCGCAGACATCGCGGATCTGCAATTGATCGTCAACGAGCTGGCATCCAACAGCCTGCAGCACGGCAGGGGGCCCTGCACCCTAATGCTGTGGGAGGTCGATGGCCAATTGATCTGCCAAGTACGCGATGCCGGCCGCCTGACCGACCGGCTAGCCGGTCGGCGGCCGATCATCAGCGACTACGCGCACGGCTGCGGGCTGTTCGTAGTCAATGCGACCGCAGACCTGGTGCGTATCCACACGGCCGCAACCGGAACCACCGTGCAGGCGCACCTGCGGATGAGAAAGTCAGCCTGACGGGCGGGTATCGGGCGGAACGGTCAGCTGAATTCGACTGCTTCGGTTGGCAATACCGAGATCACCGCGAGTTATTGCATCGCGCGGCGGCGTACATCGCGGACGGCCTGAACCTCGACCAGCAAGTCGCCTCTGTCGGCGCGGACGATCCTGGCACGATGCGGGCTGCCCTGGCCGCAGCTGGGCTCGGAGGCGGCTCAAGCGAGGTACGCGTCAAGACCGTGTTCGACGCGGTGACCCGTGACGGCGCCGATGGCTGGTGTCGCACAGTGGATAGTTGCGGCTGCGCCCACACGTACAGATAGCCACCATGAACCGATCGGATTCGACAACACCCTCGGGCGTCTCGATCCGCACCGGCCCGGCGACCAGGACAGGACCATTGCGGACCGGCTGGACCACCCGTTTCTCCGGCACTGTCATGGCTTGTCCGCCCTGATCACCACCAGCTGTTCCACCCGGCAGCCGTGCGACACCCGGCCGGTGGATTCCAACCACCCGGCGTGCGCCGAGAGCACCGGACCAAACGGGATGCTTCGGACAGCGGCGACCTCAGCATGCAGACCCGAATCCCGCAGGGTCCGCAATGAGTGCACGACGTCGGAGAGAGCGGACTGCACCAGCAGCAGGGAACCACCCCCGCGCAACAGGGCCGCCGCCGACCGGCAGAGCGGATCCAGCACGATTCGCCCGTCGACGCCACCGTTCCACGACCATTCCGGACCGCCCGCCGACGGGATAGGTCCACCGTTGCGCGGCGAGGGCACATACGGCGGATTGGCCACTACAAGATCGAAAGGGGCACAACGCAACGCGCCACTCCACGGTCCCTGCCGAATCGTTACGTCCACGCCGGCGGCACGCGCATTATCCCGAGAGCAGCGCACCGCGCGCGGGCAGATGTCGAACGCAGTCACACTTTCAGCGCCCAGCTCGGCCGCCGCGATGGCCGCCACGCCGCTGCCGGTACACAGATCCAGCACGCGCGCACAGCGGGCCAGCCCAGAGCGTTCCATAGCCTCGATGAGAAGACGCGAATCCTCCTGCGGCACATAGACACCGTCTAAGTTCGACCGCTGGATGCGCCGAGTGACGGGCACCCTAAGATGGTCATCGGCGGTTACCCGCCACCCTATCGAGGACAAAGTCCGCGGTTCTCGGCATTGGCTGCTCCCTTCCAACACGCCCTCGTTTACCCGCCACCGGCTTTGTCAAACGGCGGGGTGCACCAGCGGTGCGCTACCTGCGGTCATGGCGTTGCGGGCCACCCCAGGTCAGCCACGAACGCTTCGTGTCGCGGTACAACGTGCAACCGCACCCAGCGTCCGCTGCTCCGACAGATAGCGCTGCGCTCCAGGCTCTTTGGTCGCAGCCATCCATGAAGTTCGCCGCGGCGGCAACGGCTTGGCGGCCGATCCGAGGCGGCCCCAGCGGAACTGGGCCCGATCCGAAGATCGGGCCCGGTTCGCCGTACGTCAGGTCTTGCTCGACCAGATCAATACGTCCTGGGCGCCGTCGTTGTAGACCACGCCGTCCGGCGGCGCGCCGGTGACGTCGAAGTAGACCTTGCCGCTGGCCTGCTCACCCTGAGTGATCGGTTCCGGGTTGATGCCACCGGGTGTGGGAACCGTGTTGATCACTCGGTAGGTCTTGCTGTCTGAGGCCCTGGCGTTGAAATCGGTCACCAGAGGCGTCACCGTTCCACGGTCTGCACGGGCGGTCACGTCGGCCTGGTAGAGCTTGCCTTGTGGCTGGTAGCCGGGAATGACGACGTTCGCCGGCCCCAGGTTGCTGACCGTGTAGGACGTTGCCATCGCGCCGTCGTTGAGCTGCTCCGTAGCGCCGAACGGCTGAACCGCCGGGTCAGCACTGGCGGTGGCTGCCGAGAATAGGGTCAGTACGGCGATTCCGGCTGTGCCGGCGGCCGTCTTGGAGAGTTTCACTTGTGGCTCCTCGCATCGAGTGGTTACCCAGCGGCAGTCCACTTGCTGGAACATCGCCGCACCTGTCACAGCGCTTACCCAGGACGCACGGACGGGAAACACCGGGTAGTTGCGCAGCGTTGGGAAATTGTGGATAGTTACCAAACTCGGGCGTTCGGGAGATGGCGCCGGCCTGGACCGTCCGTACGTTTCATTCTTGCGATTCCAGGCCGCGGCTGCCCCGCCGGCAGGTGGAATCAGCTCATGCTGTTTGGGTGCGAGAAGGCGGGTATGCGGTGGTCGGGGATATCAACGCTTCATTCGCGACGCCGGTGGGCGACGATGCCGAAGCCCCCAGTGATCTCGACCTTGTCATCGGCCACGGCGAACCCCAACGCGTCGGTCGGTTCAAGTACTGGCTCGGCGAGCAGCGCTGGGAGTGGTCGGACACCGTGGCCCGCATGCACGGCTACGAACCGGGCACCGTAGTGCCCAATACCGAGTTGCTGCTGCAGCACAAGCATCCCGAGGACCGCCCCCAGGTCGCCGAGTTGCTGCAGAGGGTGGTGCAGGGCGAGCCGTTCAGCAGCCGGCACCGCATCATCGACACCGACGGAAAGATCCACTGGGTCATCGTCGTCGGCGACCGTATGCTCGATAACACCGGTACGGTGACCGGCACCGCGGGGTTCTACGTCGACGTCACCGAAGTGCTGCAATCCGACGTCAGCACCGCGGTCTCCGAGGTCACCGAATCGCGGGCGGTGATCGAGCAGGCCAAGGGTGTGCTGATGGTCGCCTACGGCATCTCCGCCGAGCGGGCGTTCGACGTATTGGTCTGGCGCTCGCAGGAGACCAATATCAAGGTGCGGGACGTCGCGGCCCGGTTCCTCGCGGACCTCAGTGGAATTTTTCCCTCGAACTCGGTGTCCCTTGTCGACCACACTCTGCTCACCGTGAACTGACGCGGCGTACAACGCGCCGAGAAGCAATCCGCGACGGCACCGCGCGGTGAGGTTGTCCGCGCAGCCGGCTGGGTAGCCACCAGTAGGTGGTGAGAGCAATGGCAGAGGAACCCGGCTGGCTCAGGGTGTCTGAAGGCACCGTGGGTGGGGTTTGCCTGCTTACCGTCGTGGGGACTCTGGACAGCAGCACTTACCGCGAACTACGCGACAGCGTGATCAAAGCGGCGCTCGACGAGCCCCCGGCCGTGCTGGTCGACGTAAGCGGCCTGACCGACACGGCGCCGTCCGCGTGGTCGGTGTTCACCAGCGCACGTTGGCATGTGAGCACTTGGCCCGATATCCCGATACTGTTGGTCTGTACTCACCCCGACGTGGCTGAACAGATAGCGCGAACGGGGGTGACACGCACCGTCCCGCTGCATTCGGATACCCAGAGCGCGTTGCAGTCACTCGTTCAGGGCGAACGGCTTCGGCGCCGGGCCCACACCGAACTTCCGCGACACCTGAGCAGCCTGCACAGTTCCCGCGAGTTCGTGGACGAGTGGCTGACCGACTGGTCGCAGGATCAACTGATCCCCGCCGCGAAAGTGGTCGTCAATGTTTTGGTGGAAAATGTTCTGTGGCATACCCAGAGCAGACCGGGGATTCTCCTGGAAAACACTGACTCGGCGGTCACCATAGCGGTTCAGGACTCCCACTGCGCTCCTGCGATGGTGCACGAAGCCGCCGGCGGTGGAACGGACCGGACATCCGGCCTGGTCGTGGTCGGGCTGCTGTGCCGCGCTTGGGGCAGCGCCCCCACCCCCGGTGGGAAAACGGTGTGGGCGGTAATCGGTCCGGAGAACCGCCTTTAGCAGCGCAGTCCGGCCCGTTCTGCCACAACGGGATCAGCGGCCAACTGCCGCAACCGACGGGTTCCCGGGAGGGCGAGCGGGCTGGCATATTCGGAAACCATGGCGATTTTCACAACGATCCTCTCCCGGCGCTCCTGGCGCCGCATTGCGCCTCGATGACCTGGTCCCACTCGCGCAGGAATCGGTTGAGCCCGAAATGTTCCATGGCGTACGCACGGGCCGCCTTGCCGACAACCTCGGCCAGGTAACGGTCGGCGACGAGTCCACTCAGCGCGACCCGCAAGGTATCGATGTCCGCACTGACGACACCCGCCTCGGGGGGCACCACCAACGGCGCCATCGTGGCCGCCACCGCCACCACCGGCATTCCCAGGAACATGGCCTCCAACAGCGACAGCCCCAGCGAGGTCCAGCGCGCCGTATGCAGGTAGACGCGGCGGTGTGCCAGCTCCTTCATCAGCTGCTCGGTGCGTAAGTCCCCGTGGCCGACGACACCCGCGCACCTGTGTGCCGGGTCGTTCAGGTCCTCGGTGCCGGTCCCCCAGACGTCAACCGGCGCCGATTGCCCCAATGCACCCAGCAGGTCGGCACCCACCGTGCGCCACCGCCGCAACGGTTCGTTGATCAGGGCACCGGCGGCCGCGATGTCGCCGGTGTACAGATGGCCCGGGTCGGCGATCCCGTGGTCGATGACCGTGGTCGGCGCGCGGCCGTTGTCCCACATCAGCTGGTTGAAGGCGGTGACGTGGATCAGCGGGATGTCGTCGCGGTCCGCGATCGGGTGCAGGCTCTCGACGACGAACGGCCGCGGAGCGTTGTGCTCGACGTAAACCGCAGGAACGTCGATTCCGGGTCGGCGGCCCAGCAGGCGCGCAGCCAACTCCAGCTCGTGCGGTCGCCGCAGCACGACCAGGTCGATCTCGTGGTCACGCAGCTCGGCCAGGGCGACTTCGCGTGCCCCCGGCCAATCGCGACCGCACAAACCGCGACCATCGGGGTCACGCGGAGCGTTCACCGGAATGAGGTAGCGGTGGGCGCCGGCGACAAAGGAGTCCATCCAGGAGCCGTGGACGTGCCAGACGAGCAGGCAACGCTGCGTGGTCTGCGGAAATGCCATATCCGGTTGTTACCCGCGAGACCGGCGCCTAAACGTGGAGAAACTCCCCGAAGCGGTTTGCTGCAAGGGAATTCGGGGGCGGCTGACAAAAGCGCCGTTACCGAATCGTTGCAGAGCCGCGCAGATCGGCGTAGGTTCGTAAACAGGTTGAGTTCACAGCCACCCGGAAAACGCGTCAATCACGCTAGCCAGGGAGGCCCACTCCCTGCATCTCATCCGTGAAGGTGTAAGTCGCATCGACGCGATCCAACAGTACGAATTCGACTGATGGAGTGATGCAATGCCCGCCTTGAAAACCGTCGGGTCGGTGTTCCCGACGTCCCGAAGAACTACCCCGCCGCCCGCCGATATCTGGCAGAGCCGGACCGCCCGTTCCGTCACCCGCTGGGGACGCTCCGGTGCAGTGATCAGTGTGGGCGGCGAACTCGACGCCTCCAACGCCGGCCAACTGGCCGACTACGTGCAACGCTGCGCCGACTACTGCGAGTGGTTGGTCATCGATCTCAATGATCTGGAATTCATTGGCACCGCTGGGTTTTCGGAATTGAAGACTATTATCGACCGATGCGCCGAAACCATGGTCTACTGCACGACGGTGCCCGGCGTCGCCGTAGCGCGGCTGCTGCAAATCTGCGACCCCGGCAACACCTTGCCGACCACCTCGTCAGTGGCTGACGCATTGGCCGGCGTGCAGGGTTTCCGGCAGGTCCGCTAGCCGTCACGTCCGCACCGCTGGTCGGCGGCGATGTTTGCGGCCGACAGTCGGCTATCCCACCTGGCCCTGGACCAGCTGGCGGGCGGCGAAATCAGCCCCCTGTTGGACCATCGTTGCGTCGTCGCCGGCGTAGCTGTCGTGCGCCGCGAAGTTCATGCCGTCGGAGCACACTGCATCCTCGACGGCGCACACCTGCAACGTTTTCGCCTGATACAGCGGGCCGATCACGATCGTAGGTTCTTTGAGAAAATTCATCGCCCGCTCATTGGGCATAGCGAACAACACGACCGCAGCGACGTGATCGGCGACGTCAGGGTCCAGTGGCTTGGGCACTGTCGCCGGGTCTACCCCATCGGGCACCTGGGCCGACGTGACGAATCCCATCACCGCCGCGCCCTGGGAGTAGCCGCCCAGCACCATCTTCGTGTTGGGACAGTTGGTCGCCCGAGAGACGACGTGAGCACCCGCGTCCCGAATGCCGTCCACGCCGGTGTCCCAGTGGTCGTTGGCCGGATAATTGACCGCGTAGACGGACGGGTTTGTTCCCAGGCGTGTGTTCAGTGCGTTGAGGAATGCTTGGCCAGTCGGGCCGACGCCCGGCGGTTCACCGGTTCCGCGCGCGAAGACCACCTCGGTATCGGGACACGGCGCAGCCCTCGCGGCGGGAACGCCGGGCATGAGAAGCATCGCGGCACCGGCTGCAGATACCGCGATCGCCAGCGGGCCAATGGAATCGAGGCGGGTACGCGCAGACATGTCGGTGTAGGTGCCCGCCTCGTCCCTGACTCAAACCGCATGTCCGAAAATTTTTATCCCGGCAGCGCTTTGGCGAACACTCTGGACAACGGTCCGCCACTTTGTTAAGACAAGAAGGTTAGATATCTGTCTTCAGACTGCAGGGCAGCCATCCGCGGTAGCTCGCAATGCCGACGGGTGGACCCAAAGCCTCCGGGCCCTGTGTCGATCTCTCCCCTCTCGCACACCCGGCCGACGGGCCTTGGCGCTCGGGTCTGCGCGAAAGGGGAAAACAATGTGGAACGACCCAACGCACCGGCCGCGCCGGATCAGCACGGTCGCAGCAGCATCGGCATTACTGCCGACATTGATCGGCTTGGGCGCATTAGCCCCGCCTGCTGGCGCCGCCGGGCCGGAATCCCTCTCCGTGCCCTCTCCGAGCATGGGCCACAACATCACCGTTGAATTCCAGGGCGGCGGCGCGCCGGCTGTCTACCTGTTGGACGGCCTACGCGCCCGTGATGATCGCAGCGGCTGGGACATCGAAACGCCGGCGTTCAGCGAGTACAACGGCTCGGGGATGTCCGTGGTGGCACCGGTCGGTGGGCGCTCCAGCTTCTATACCGACTGGTACGGGTCGGCCAATGGGCAGACCTACAAATGGGAGACGTTTCTGACCAGTGAGCTGCCGAACTACCTCGCCGGCAAAGGCGTGCGCTCCAGCCGCAACGCGGTGGTGGGCGTCTCGATGTCCGGGTCGTCGGCGCTGATCCTGGCGGCCTACCACCCGCAGCAATTCGCTTATGCCGCATCGCTTTCAGCGCTGTTGACCCCGTCCAGCGGCAACGGGCCCACGCTGATCGGGATGGCAATGAACGACGAGGGCGGTTTCAACCCGCAGGACATGTGGGGGCCGTCGGGCGGTGCGGGATGGCAGCGCAACGACCCGACAGTGCAAGCCGGGCGCCTGGCGGGCAACGGCACCCGGCTGTGGATCTACAGCGGCAACGGCACTCCGTCCGAGATCGGCGAGGGAAGCCTGCCCGGCCAAGTGATCGAACAGATCGTCATGCAGAGCAATGTCGCCTTCCGCGACGCCTACACCGGCGCGGGCGGGCATAACGCGACGTTCAACATCGACAGCAACGGGGTGCACAGCTGGGGCTACTGGAACGCCCAGCTGGTGGCCATGAAGCCGGACATGCAAGGCACGCTGGGCGCCGGCGGGCGAGTCTGACTATCAGCACCGAACGGTGAACGCCGCCAAGGGCGATCAGTACCAATAGCGTCGGCCGCCAACCGGTCGCCCCACCGCCCCCAACAGCCAGAACACCGCGCCGACGACCAGCAGGACGATTCCGATCGCCCACAGGACGTAGATGTCGAACACCAGTCCGAGGATCAGCAGCAGCAACCCGACCCCGATCATGAGGCGGCACCGGAGGCCAGTAGCGTCTCGCCGAACAGCGTTTTGATCTCGACCGGGCTGTGCAATGTCGTCTGTGCCATGACTCTGGGCTACCCCGGCAAGTCCGGGGCAAAACCCCCAGCTAGTCGGCGCCCCTTCGATGCTGCGGAGCTGCGAAGACCTCCCCGACCCCGACCGCATACCCGCGGGCCTGGACCCACAAACGAAGTGGTGTGGCAGGGCAACTCCGCGGGTACCCCGCCGTAATGAATCGGCGGGTGGGGTGCGGCGCGACTGCCTTAGGCGCGCTCGCGTGCGGTGACCGCTCGCCGATCTCCCCGTCGATCCGCTGGATCACCCACACGCCGCCATCTCGACGTGCCATCGACCACCGGGCCGGCCTACCGTCCGGGCCGGCCCGGTCCGCACGACTGTCCGGCAATGAGAATCAGCACCGACAACGCCGCGTGCTCACCGGGCAGCGCCTTGCCGCCCTGCAGCCCGGGGCCACCGTCTGCGACTGAATGAAAACCAGGCGGCACACGGACAACTGGCGCAGCGGCGGCCATTCGTTGACCGCCGCAGCAATCCTGGAGCAGATCCAGCAGGTGTACTCCGGTAGCCGCGGCCGCGGTGGTGCCACCGGCACCGCTACTCAGTATTTGTTACCGGGTACTTACTACAGGTCTTGACGATGGGACCGACGATGTTGACGAACGGCGCCGCTTCCGGCACCCCTGGGCCTGTTGGAGCATTTGCTCACGCTGCGGCGCCGGTGAAGCCAGGAAGTCCTTCAGGAACGACTGAGCCGTCGGCGTGGCGTTGAATTGCGCTGCGGTATCCGGCGACTGCGCTGTCATAGCCGCCACCACCTGCGAATAGCTGCATGTCGTGTTCACAGCGGGATTCTGCGACCATTGGGTTGGTTGCCCCGGCTGGTCTGGTTGAGCCGGCTGGTCTGGTTGAGCCGGCTGACCCGGCTGAGGTGGCTGCCCCGGTTCGGCATTCGCCAGTCCGATGCCACCCGCCAACGCCAGCGCCATGCCGCCGGCAGCGGCAAGCCTGGTCAAAGACGTTGTGATCATTGCTTTCTCCCTTTCAGTTCATGTTCCGTCGACGACGGCACCGAACTAGGCTTGCCATTTTCGCCGGAGCTAAACCACGGTTTACCCACCGGTTGTAGTGGGTATCAGACCAGTGCTGTGATTACTCGAATCTTCGCGGTGGTGGGCCTGTCGAGTTGCGCCCTGGTGTGCTGGCCGAGTGCCGGCGACGCGACCGCCACCGGTTGCCCAGAGGTCGAGGTGGTGTTCGCCCGCGGCACCGGCGAACCGCCAGGCGTCGGATGGATGGGCCAGCAGTTCATCGACGCACTGCGGTGGCGTACCTGGGGACGCAACGTAGACGTTTACCCGGTCGACTTTCCCTCGTCGGCGGAATTCGGGCCGTCGGCCTCCGGTATCACCGACGCAGCCGGCCACATCCGCGATATGGCGGCCGGTTGCCCGAGCACCCAAATGGTCCTGGGCGGCTACTCGCGCGGCGCGGCTCTGATCGGATACGTCACCGAACCGTCGACCGGCGGCGGACTCGGGCCACGGTTACCGGCCGACGCGGCCGGCCACGTTGCCGCAGTAGTGCTGCTGGGAAAGCCGTCAGCGGAGTTCCTGAACTCCGTCGGCGCGCCGCCCCTGGCGATCGGTCCGGCCTATGCCGCAAAAACGATCGACCTGTGCGCGCCCGGTGATCCGGTCTGCTCGCTGGGCGGGGATGGCGCGGCGCACGCGGCCTACGCGGCAAACGGCATGACGGCGCAGGCGGCGGACTTTGCCGTCGAACACCTCAGACCACCTGAAAACGTTGCAGATCAGCCACTTTGACTGTCGATCCTGTGCCCCGCCACAGTTTGCGTGCCGGGAAGCCGTACTGAGCCGGTTGTGGTCGGGCATCTATGGGCTGCGATGAGCAGGGCTACTGCAGCTGATCACGCAGTTTCGCCAGCGATTTGGCCAGCAAGCGCGACACGTGCATCTGCGAAATGCCGACCCGCTCGGCGATCTGGGTCTGGGTCATCGACTCGAAGAACCGCAGCACCAGCACAGTACGTTCGCGTTCCGGGAGGGCGTCCAGCAAGGGCCGCAACGCCTCTCGGTCCTCGATGCGGTCCATCCGAGCATCGACATCACCGAGAGTGTCGGCGATCGAACGGACGTCTTCCTGGTCCGAGCTGCCGCCGCCGTCAATCGACAGCGTGTTGTACGAGCTGCCCGCGACAAGTCCTTCGACGACCTCGTCGCGACTCAACTCGAGCTCGACCGCGAGCTCGGAAGGTGTCGGCGCCCGCCCCAGGCGTTGCGACAGTTCGGCTGTGGCCACCCCCAACCGAAGGTGTAGCTCTTTGAGCCGGCGGGGAACTTTGACCGCCCAGCTGTTGTCGCGGAAATGGCGACGGACCTCGCCCATGATCGTCGGAACCGCGAACGAGACGAAATCCGAGCCGGTCTCGACGTCAAAGCGTGTTACGGCGTTGACCAGTCCAACCCGAGCTACTTGGACCAGGTCGTCCCGTGACTCGCCGCGGCCCTCGAACCGGCGAGCGATGTGGTCCGCCAGCGGCAGACACCGCTCCACGATCTTGTCTTTACGGTTACGGAAGTCGGGCAAGTCGGCATCGTATTGGGCAAGTTCACGAAACATATCGCCGACGTCGGCGTATTCCGATCCGGATTGTGAGCCGCGGCCGGCGGCACGCGGACTCACCGCCCGGATTCCGCCCGGCGGGTTGTCAACATGACCCCGAATACCTCACCCGCACCGTTGGATTCATGCCCATCTCGGAAAGTCTCGACATCATCGACCAGCGAAGTGAGCACGTGCCAGCTGAAACTTCCCGGGGTCAGCACGCCGGCCCCGTCACCGGCCGCCGACGCCTGGATCGTCACGTGGTCGTCGTGCGGGTCGATGACGACAGTCAGCATCGCGCCGGGCGCAGCGCTACGGATCAGCTGGGTACACAGCTCATCGATCGCCAGCCGCAGATCAGCGACGGTGTCGACATCGAGATCCTCATAAGTAGCGATCGCTCCGACCAACAGGCGCACCACCGCCAGACTTTCCAACCTGGGCGTAACCCGCAGTTCGACGGCCCGTTCGCTGCACGACCGCTTAGCCCCAATACCGTTTACTTAAGATGACATGGTTGTTATTCTGAGTGCGTGCCG